>JBEBVW010000091.1:0-9492 GCA_040392565.1 Aeromicrobium sp.
CAAGACCTGGGAAGCAGCGCGTCGCACCGCATGAAATCCGTGCGAATCAGATTCGACGACTTCACTGCGGAGTAGCCGCGACGCCTCGCCGATGTCACCACCTGCGACTTGGGCTGCGGCGAGGGCAACTCGGGACTCGGCCAGTTCGATGATTCGCCCATCGCGTGATGCGGCATCGATGGCCAGGTGCGCTTGGGATTTTGCAGCCGTTAGGTCACCGCGAATCAGCGCAACCCTGCTGCGTGCGCGATGCAGTGGAGGTGCCGCGATGGGGTGGCCGTCAAGCTCCTCCAGCCGGTCGAGCCATGCCTGGGCAGTGTCGATGTCCTCAACGTCAGCCGCTGCCGCAACGAGTAGCTCCATGCCGAGAGCACGATCGATAGTGGTTGCGTGGGGGAGATCTGGCGCGGTGTCGGCCAGCATGATGAGCGTGGCTGCTCGGGCCTTGTCGCCCAGACCGGCAGCGCCGAATGCCGCGAGCAGGAAGGCGCCGCGGTCGATCAGATCCCGGTTCGGTTGCTCACGATTGAGCAATGCAGTGAACAGGTTCTCGGTCTCGGCCCTATTGGCATTGCCGACAACGAGCGCTTTGACGCCGTCCGTGAGGGCGGTGATCGAATGGCGACGGCCAGCATCGTCATTGGCGTCAATCAGTCCGGCTGCATCGTCGAGATCGCCAGCGAAAGCCGCAACGCGTATTGAGGACGACAGCATGTAGACCTCAATGGGGTGACCGGTCCACGACAGGTGTGGGTCGGGACCAGTCCTTCGCAACTGCCCGGCCAACGCGATGCGGGCCGAAGCGATCGCCGATTCCGTGGCCAAGAATCGGGCGACCGCCCATCGGGGGTTATCGGGCGCAGCCGTGAGAAGGGGCAGTCCGGTCGACCACACATCGCGGTGGGCCACCGTGGGGTCTCCCGCTTGGGAGAACCCGGCGAGGCCGATCGCCATCATGCGGCCCCAATCGTCGACCGCCGACGCGGTGACGACATCGGCCGATCGCGTCACTAGCGCGTAGTCGCCGACGAAGTGGCCGATCAATCCCGCGCGGATCCCGGACTCGAAGTCGGTCGGTTCAGGGGCGTGGGGCAGTGGAATATCGCGTTGCATGAGCTCAAGTAGCAAGGACTCGAGGGCGGTGAGATCCACGGCGTGATCGTAGTGGAAAAACTGCCTGTCAGCGCCAGCGTCTAGGCTCGCGCTGATGTCCTTGATCCTGCACCGGTCACCCCGGGTCGACTTGCTTGCCGACGCGCTCGCAGCGCGGCTTGCTGAGCCCAGTGCTGATCCATTTGATCCAGACCTCGTCATTGTGCCGGCCAAGGGCGTCGAGCGGTGGTTGAGTCAGCGGCTTTCGCACCGCTTGGGTACTGGTGCTGCCGGCAACGATGGCGTGGCTGCAAACATCGAGTTCCGGTCGCCGCACCGATTTGTTGCCGAACTCGTCGCAGCGGGCGACGACGACCCGTGGGCTGTCGATCACCTCGTGTGGCCGCTGCTTGAAGTCATCGACGCGTCGTTGGGCCAGTCCTGGTGCACTGCGTTGACCCGGCACCTGGGTGCCGCCGGCATGCGTGGCGACGACCGGCGCCATGGACGCCGATGGGCGGTCGCACACCGTCTGGCCAGGCTGTTCACGTCATATGCGGCCCAGCGCCCGGCCATGTTGGCGCGGTGGGAAGCCGGAACTGATACCGACGGCTATGGCCGTGCGATTGACCTCGATCTTGCGTGGCAGCCCGAATTGTGGCGCCGGGTGGTTGAGCGCATTGGGCAACCATCGCCGGTGGCTCGCCATGATGTGGCGGTAGATCGACTCCAGCATGCTGACGTCGAACTGCTGGCCAGCCTTCCGTCGCGGTTGTCGCTGTTCGGGCATACCCGGCTGACCGTCACTGAAGTCGAGTTGTTGAATGCGTTGGCCGTCCATCGCCATGTCGATGTGTGGCTTCCGCACCCGTCCGATGCGTTGTGGCAGGCCATGCGCCCACTTGCCGAAGCCGGGGCGGTGGCTCGTCGCGATGACACGTCGCATGTCGAGGCCAACCATCCGCTGTTGGCGTCGTTGGGTCGCGATGTGCGTGAACTTCAGCGCACGCTCGCGCCCATTGCCGAAGTCTCGGTCACCATCGACAGCGCGGCTGCACCAGCCCGCCCGCACACGCTGCTGGGTCGGCTTCAAGCAGATCTGGAAGCAAACCGCTCACCGTCGCAGGGCGAATCCGAACCGGTCGTCGCCGACGCGTCGGTGCAGGTGCACGCTTGTCATGGCCCGGCTCGACAGGTCGAAGTGTTGCGCGAAGTCATTCTGGGGATGTTGGCCGACGATCCCACGCTTGAGCCGCGCGACATCGTGGTGATGTGCCCAGACATTGAGCAGTTCGCACCGCTGATTGAGGCGTCCTTCGGTTTGGGAACGGCAGTCGGTCCCACCGATCGGTGGCATCCGGGACACCAGTTGCAGGTGCGGCTGGCCGATCGGTCGTTGGCGCAAACCAATCCCGTGCTCGGTGTGATTCAACGGTTGCTGGCCTTGGCTGATGGCAGGGCCGAAGCGACCGAGATCCTCGATCTCGCAGCCAGCGCGCCAGTTCGTCGACGGTTCGGTTTCACCGATGATGATCTCGACGAAATGACCCGCTGGGTCGACGAGACCGGGGTCAGGTGGGCTTTCGACGCCGAACACCGCAAACCCTTCGGACTCGACGGATTTGTGCAGAATACGTGGCGGTTTGGGCTCGACCGGGTGCTCACGGGTGTCGCGGTCTCCGACGATGCGCGTACGTTCTTTGGTCCCACTTCGCCCTATGACGCCATCGGATCGTCAGACATTGATCTTGCCGGTCGACTCGCCGAGTTCGTCGAGCGCGTGCGTGATCTTGCCGATCGCCTGACCGGCGCTCGCCCGGCGTCCGTGTGGGTCGAAACGCTCAGCGAGGCCGTCGCTTCTTTGGCGGCTGTGGGCTGGGGCGATGAATGGCAGATCCATCAGGCCGAGCGCGAACTCATCGCCATCGGCGCTGACCAGGCCGATTCATCGCTGCAGTTGCGACTCACCGACGTCCGGGCGCTGATGACGGCCCGTTTGGGTGGTCGCCCCACTCGCGCCAATTTCCGCACCGGGTCGCTCACGGTGTGCACCATGGTGCCGATGCGTTCGGTTCCGCATCGCGTGGTCTGTCTCCTCGGAATTGACGACGGCATCTTTCCGCGTGCTGGTTCCATCGACGGCGACGACATCTTGCTGCGCCAACCAGTGACCGGTGAGCGCGATGTGCGTAGTGAAGATCGGCAATTGCTGCTTGATGCGGTGATGGCGGCCGGCGAACACTTGGTCATCACGTATTCAGGTGCCGATGAAGTCAGCGGTCGAGTCCGTCCGCCGGCAGTCCCCTTGGGCGAACTTCTCGACGCGGTTGAGGCCACGGCGCCAGGGTCGATGGCTAGCGTGGTGCGACGCCATCCGCTGCAGCCCTTCGATGCGCGCAACTTCATCCCAGGCGGGGAGTTCTCCTCCTTTGATTCAGCGGCCCGCGATGCCGCTGCCGCAGGGCGGTCGCCGCGCACGGAGCCGCAACTGTTGGGCGATTTGCAGCTGCCTACCTCCGCAGCCAGTCACGATGTGGAACTGGCTGCGCTGGGCGCCTTCTTCCGCGCTCCAATCAAAGAGTTCTTGAAGCGCAGCGTGGGGCTCAAGGTGTACGAGGACGACGCTGTGCTGGCCGACGGAATCCCGGTCGAACTCGACGGCTTGCAGCGGTGGGCCGTCGGCTCGGCCATCCTCGACGACCTGTTGGCGGGCGCCAGTCCCGATGAAGCGCTGCAGATTGCCTGGCGACGAGGCGATCTGCCACCTGGTCGTCTGGGTTGGACGTTGGCGCAATCGGTAGCCGAAACCGCCACGGCGATCGCCCGCCAAGCGACGAGTGTCATCGACGGCAAACCGCGCACATCCATCGACGTGGACGTCGACCTGGGCGCTGGCCGGCGACTTCGAGGAACTATCGGCGGGATTTATGGCGACCGCATTGTGAGCACCAGTTTTTCCGGCGTCGGACCTCGTCACCATCTCGATTCGTGGATTCCGTTGCTGGCACTGACCGCGGCGCATCCCGAAACCAAGTGGACAGCGGGCACGGTGGCCCGAAGTCGGGATCAAGCGGGCATGGTCGTGTTCGACGCCGTTGATCCATCGCGTGCTGCCGAGCACCTGCGCGACTTGGTAGCGCTACATGATCTCGGGCTCAGCCAACCGCTGCGGTTGCCGCTCAAGACGGGGTACAGCTGGGTGCGGTGGGGCGAAAATCCGGCGCGCAAAGAGTGGGAGGGCGATCGCTTTGACGGCGAGCGCGACGGCGATCAGCACCCCACAGTGTGGGGACGCAAGGCACCGTTCTCGGTGTTGATGAGCGGCGACCCGCAGACCGCGCTGGCCGCGCTGGCCCCTCGACTGTGGGCGCCCATCCTGAAGGCTGCGGTGATCCGGTGACCGATATCCGTACCTTCGATCCGCTGGGTCCATTGCCGTCCGGACTGACGGTTCTTGAAGCTAGCGCCGGCACCGGCAAAACCCACACGGTCGCTGCCCTCGTCGCACGCTATGTCGCTGAAGGTGTGTGCCCGCTCGATCAGATGCTGATCATCACGTTCGGCCGAGCCGCTAGCCAGGAACTGCGCGAACGGGTCCGATCGCAATTGGTGGAACTGGCAAGTCAGCTCCTGACGCCCGATCCATCGGCCGATGGCATCACAGGTCTGTTGTCGCGGGGCGATCCGCGCGACGTCGCCGAACGACGGTCACGCATCGTTGATGCGCTGGCCTCCTTCGATGCGGCCACGATTGCCACAACGCATCAGTTCTGCCACGTCGTGTTGAATTCGCTGGGCGTGGCCGGCGACACCGACCCCGGTGTCACCCTGGTCGAGAACTTGGACGACCTGATCGTTGAAGTCGTCGACGATCTAATGATTGCGCGGTACGCGTCCACCGCGATCCCACCCATCGACCGCTCAACAGCACTCGCCCTGGCGCGCAAGGTCGTTAACGATCCGCACACCGACCTGACGCCCACCATGCCGGAATTGGGTTCAGGATCGCAGGAACGTGTCGACTTCGCGCGAGCGGTGCGCAAGGAAGTCGAGCAACGCAAGATTCGTCGCGGGCTGCTGTCCTTTGACGATTTGTTGTCCCAACTCAATGACGCGCTGGAAGATCCGCTGTCGCCGGCGCGCGAACGCATGCGGACACGCTGGTCCGTTGTCCTGGTCGACGAGTTCCAAGACACCGACCCCATTCAGTGGTCGGTGCTTGATCGAGCTTTCGGCTCGGCCGAACACACCCACGCCATGGTGCTTATCGGCGACCCGAAGCAGGCCATTTATGCATTCCGCGGCGGCGACATCGACAGTTATTTGGCCGCCGTCGCAGGTGCTGCCGATCGACGAACTCTCAGCACCAATCACCGGTCCGATGGGCCGTTGGTCGATGCGTTGCAGGTGCTCACCCGCAGGGCGCAACTGGGTAACGACAGTATCGAAGTGCTTCCGGTCACCGCGGCCAATTCTTCCAGCCGTCTTGCGGGATCGATCAGCACCGATCCAGTGCGGTTCCGCATTGTCGACTTGCCTTCAGATGACGGCTCGCCGCTGCCCATTGCGAGCGTCCGGTCGGCGATCGCCGTTGATCTGGCCGATCAGGTCGCCAGTCTGCTCAGCGGTGGCGCCACCTACGACGGACGGCCATTGGTGGCAGGCGATATCGCAGTCCTGATGCGATCGCTGAACCAGGCCGGCCCCCTGCAGCGTGAGCTCGCGGCGCGAGGTGTGCCGTGTGTCGTGGCCGACCGAGACAGCGTGCTCACCAGCGTGGCCGCCGATGAGTGGGTCACATTGCTTGAGGCGTTAGAGAGGCCGTCGGCCGATCGGGTACGTTCTGTTGCCCTGACGTCGTTCTTCGGCGTCGCTGCGGCTGATCTGGTTGCCGGTGGCGAAGCGTTCACCGATCAGATCGCCGAACAGGTGCGCGATCTGATCGATCTGCATCGCCAGCGCGGAATCGCGGCAGTTTTGGAGGCCCTGATCGGCCGCGGGTTGGCGGCTCGGGTGTTGGCTAGGCCCGACGGTGAACGACGACTCACTGATCTTGAACATGTGGGCGAACTGCTGCACGACGCCTCGCATGGCCAGTCCATGGGCATCGTCGCGCTGTTGGCCTGGCTGCGCGATGAGCGCCGTGATGCTGCCTCTGCTGAGTCCGCTGGTGACCGTCAGCGGCGCCTTGATACCGACGCTGCGGCGGTCCAGATCATCACGATCCACTCCAGCAAGGGTCTGCAGTACCCCATTGTGATGCTGCCGCACGCCTTTGACCGATGGATCCAGGACACCCGCCGCGAGGTCGCGGTGCGGCATCACGTCGCTGGTGATCGAATGCTCGAAATCGGCGCTCCGCTTGACCGTGACGCCGTGATCCGATCCCGAGCTGAAGACGCCGCTGAAGAGTTGCGACTGACCTACGTCGCGCTCACCCGGGCGCAATCACAAGTCGTTTTGTGGTGGGGACGCACCATGAACGCGTCCAACAGTGGGGTCAGCCGTTTGCTTTTGGGGCGCGAACGCGATCAGGGCGCGGTTCCGATGTCGGTGTATCCGTTGCCCGCCATGAGTGAAGTCCGTGAACGGCTTGCGCAGTGGCAAGCCGCGGGTGGGCTTGCGGTTGAGGAAGCCATCCCGAGCGGGGCACCCCCGCTGGCGGCAAGCGTCGACGACACTCCGCTGGTCGCCCGAGTGTTCGCCAGGAGTATCGACACGCAGTGGCGGCGCACGTCGTACACCGGCTTGCTTCGAGCAGCCGAAGAGGGCGCCGCGGTCGTCACTGTCGCTGAGCCCGAGATCGTGGGCACGGTCGATGAAGAGATCTCCGATCCCGACGATGACGACTTGGGCGCCCAGTCGTTGGCGCCCCGCAGCGTTGTGGTGGATGCACTTCCTTCGCCCATGGCGGATCTGCCTGCGGGTGCCGGATTCGGTTCATTGGTCCACGCAGTCCTCGAACATGTCGATTCACAGGCCGCCGATCTCACGGCTGAACTCACCCGAGTCGTCACCGAGCACCTGCGGTGGTGGCCGGTCGACGCCACAGTCGAAGAACTGGTGACCGGACTTCTCCCAATTTTTGACTCGCCGTTGGGCCGCGTGGCCGATCACGGCACGCTTCGCGACATCGGAAACGCCGATCGGCTATGCGAACTCGATTTCGAGATCCCGCTTGCTGGTGGCGACGCAGCTACCGGCAATG
Source organism: Aeromicrobium sp. (assembly GCA_040392565.1). Classification (GTDB taxonomy): domain Bacteria; phylum Actinomycetota; class Actinomycetes; order Propionibacteriales; family Nocardioidaceae; genus Aeromicrobium. Next base: position 7,301 of record JBEBVW010000091.1, read on the forward strand.
TCGAGGTTCGACTGGGCCAACTGGCGGATTTGTTGCGCCGGCACGTTCCGGCCGATCACCTGGTGGGGCGCTACGCCGACCACCTCACCGGGCCGCTGGCTGAACAGGCGTTGCGCGGTTACCTCAGCGGGTCTATCGACGTCGTCTTGCGGGTGGGTGGCCGCTACGTCGTGGTCGACTACAAGACCAACAGGCTCGGGCAACCCGATGAACCGCTCACCGCGATCGATTACGGCCCCAACGAGATGGTCGCGTCAATGCAGCATTCGCACTATTTGTTGCAGGCGCTGCTGTACTCGGTGGTGGTCCACCGGTATCTGCGGTGGCGACTGCCTAACTACGAGCCCGAGCAACACCTCGGGGGTATTGCGTACCTGTATCTGCGCGGCATGTGCGGCCCAGCCACTCCAGAAATTGATGGCATGCCGTGCGGTGTATTCACCTGGCAGCCGCCTGCAGCGCTCATCGTCGAACTGTCAGATCTACTCGCCGGTCAGGGGGTCCCAGCGTGATCGACGACGTATTTGATCGCCGCGTTGCCCGGACAGCGACGGGACTGTTGGCTGATTTCAACCGGGCAGATGTGCTGGCAGCCGCCGACGTTCATGTGGCTTTGCGAGCGTCTGCTCTGGTTGGTGAGGAAGACTCGCAGATCCAGCTGGCAGTGGCGCTCGCCGTTCGTGCGGTGCGGCAGGGGTCAGTGTGCGTCGACCTCGCTACAGCCGCCGCACATGCCATCGAGTCCTACCCCGACGATCCGTCAATCGAACATCTGGCGTGGCCCGATCCTGCCGCGTGGATTTCTGCCGTGAGAAATAGCCCGGTGACCACCAATCAACTGGTGCGTGTTGAGGGTGATGGGGTGGTCTACCTCGATCGCTATTGGCGCGAAGAAGTTGCAGTCTGCGAAGCACTGCTTGAACGCCTCGAAGCAGCGGCTCCGCCAGTTGACGACAAGTGGCTAGAGGCTGCGGTCGACCGAGTTTTCGTAGGACAGCAGCAAGCCGATGAGCAGCGCGCGGCCGTGGTGACCGCCGTCCACAACGCCACCGCTGTCGTCACCGGTGGTCCCGGCACGGGCAAGACCACCACAGTCGCCCGACTCCTCGCGGTGCTGTCTGAACGCCATGAACTCGATACCGGCCGGCGTCCTCGGATCGCGATGTGCGCGCCCACCGCCAAAGCAGCCGCGCGCCTCGAAGAGGCCGTCGCCGAGCAGGCGCAAGCGATGGGCGAAGCGGACCGTGAACGGGTCCTGCACCTTGAAGCATCCACTGTGCATCGCCTCTTGGGATGGCGTCCCAACCGCACTCGGTTCCGGCACGATCGCACCAACCGACTCCCGCACGACGTCGTGGTGGTCGATGAAACCTCCATGGTTTCGCTGACTCAAATGGCGCGTTTGCTCGAGGCGCTCAGCCCACGCACTCGACTCGTTTTGGTCGGCGATCCAGACCAGCTTGCTTCGATCGAAGCGGGAGCAGTGCTGGCCGACATCGTCCGTGGACTTCAGGACCATCCTGCTGCTCCGGTTGCGCCACTGCGCACAGTGCACCGTTACTCGGGGGCTATCGGGCGTCTCGCGGAGGCCCTGCGGGCCGGCGATGCGGACGCGGCAATTGCTGAACTTGAGGGCGACGATTCCAGCGTTGTGCTAATCGACCCGGCAGATGACGCCAGCGTCCAAGCGGTCGAAGAGGATGTGATTTCGCGAGCCATCGCCATGAAGAAAGCAGCCGAAGCTGGCGATGCGCAGACGGCGTTGGACCTGTTGGATTCGCACCGGCTGCTGTGCGCCCATCGTGAAGGCAAATTTGGTGTTCGTGGGTGGAATCTGCGCGTCGAACGCGGTGTCGCAGAAGCAACCTCGACCTCGCACTACGCCGCCTGGGCGTCCGGTCGCCCCGTGCTCGTGACGGCCAACAACCAGACACTCGGCGTGTGGAACGGCGACGTGGGCGTCACCGTCCGACGCCCCGATGGCCGGCTCGAAGTCGCGTTGGCCACCGCCACCGGCCCACGACATTTAGCCACTACGCGTTTGCCCGATACTGAAACGCTGCACGCCATGACGGTGCACAAGGCTCAGGGCTCACAAGCCGATGTCGTCACCGTCATCATGCCGCCCGATGACTCCGCGTTGCTCACCCGCGAGTTGTTCTACACCGCCGTCACACGTGCAACGAAGCAGG
>JBEBVW010000092.1:0-9480 GCA_040392565.1 Aeromicrobium sp.
CCTTACCGCCTAGTCCTTGAGGTTGTCGTCGCCGCGGTCCCAGCGCTAGCCCTCTCCATGAAGGCGATGGGACCAGTTGCACGCCGCATCTGGCCGCACGTCGTGATCGTGCAAACCACGCTGATCGCCGTCGGTGCTCTGGGGCTGATCTCGATGCCAGAAGTTGACGGCACGCGTCCTGAACTGCGCTTACAGTTGATCACTGTGGCTGCTTTCATTGCAGTCGGCGCAGCCGTCTACCGGTGGGCGTCATGGACCGTCAAACGCGAGGAAGTCGCATGAAGCTTGTCGTGCAGATTCCCTGTTTGAACGAAGCAGAAACCCTCCCGCTCGTACTGGCAAGCATCCCCGATCAGATCAACGGAGTTGACGAGATCGTCGTTCTTGTCATTGACGACGGATCAGACGACCTCACCTACGAGGTCGCGCGCGCACACGGCGTGACTGAGTTCGTGCGACACCCCGGACGCCAAGGTCTCGGACGGTCATTCCACGATGGCGTGCATCGGGCGCTGGAACTCGGCGCCGACATCGTGGTCAATACCGACGGCGACAACCAGTATCCGCAGGAGCGCATCACAGACTTGGTGCGCCCGATCATCGATGGCTCCGCAGACATCGTGATTGCTGATCGCCAAGTGGCGCAGATCGCGCACTTTTCATGGGCCCGTAAATTGCTCCAGCGAGTTGGCAGCAAGGTCGTCAATATTGCCGCCGGTACGACGCTGCCCGACGCCGCGAGCGGATTCCGCGCCTACTCGCGTGAATCACTGATCCGGCTGAACACCGTGACTCGCTTCAGTTACTGCATGGAAACCATCATCCAGGCCGGAAACAAGAACCTCGCAATTGCGAGCATCCCAATTCAGACCAATCCGAAAACCCGAGAATCGCGACTGTTCCGCTCCCCTTGGCAGCATGTTTTCCGATCAGCCGCTGCCATCACGCGGGCCTACATCATGTACAAGCCGTACGTCATCTTTGGCGTCCTGGCGACGATCTTCGGGGTACTCGGCCTGGTCCCATACGTCCGCTACGCGGTGATTGAAGCGATGGGCGACGGCGGCGGCCATCTGCAGTCGTTGATCGTCGGTGCCGTCCTGCTGATCCTGAGCTTCCTGACCCTGATGCTCGGCATTGTCTCTGACTTAATCCGTACTAATCGGATCCTCATCGAAGCGTCCTTAGAACACTCCAAACGCCTGTTGACTAGTCGCGGGTTGCCTCAGCCATATAGCCAAGACTGACGAGCCGAGACCCGGCCGACAGGTGATGCCCGAAGGCCCTCCGCAGCAGGACCTGCGGCAGGACGAGGCAACCGCGGGTCAAGCGATTGTCGACGAGCTTTCCGAACCGACCGAGCCGACGCCCGACTACCCCCAGCGCCTGCGACAGCGCACCGAAGGCGAAATGGAGCAGCAAGAGAACCGGTCCGCCTTGTGCCCCTACGTCGCGAACTGTCATGTCGTGACGCTCAAGCAGCGACCGAAGGCCATGGTGGGTTGTGCGCCAGAAGTCGTAGGGCGCCTCGTGAGTTGGGTACACAAACGGCACGCTGACGAGGAACAAACCGCCCGGCTTCAGCACGCGAGCAACTTCAGCCACAGCATTTTCGACATTCTCGACATGCTCGAGGACGCTCGCACACAGCACCGTGTCGAAAACTCCATCAGCGAAAGGCAGAGCTGTCGCCGTGCCGACCACGTCGGTGTCGTCGCCCGGAATCGCGTCGAAAGCAACAACGTCGTCCGCGACGTCTTGGTACCACCCCAAATAGGGCTGATTACCCGCGCCCAAATCCAGCAGACGCCCCGTCATAGAATCGCGTTTCGTCGTCAGCCAATCACCGAAGACCGAGTTCGCCAGCACTGAACTCGTGGCATTGAGATCTGCCCGTGGCCTACCTCGTACGACCGCGATGCGCGCTTGCCTACGTCGTTCTCGCCGTCCGTCTATCGACACAGCACAGTCCTCTCAGCGAGATGATTCTCGCCATCTGTATCACGAACTCGGGTTCGCAGACCTCATGCGTGACAGGATGCTGCTTGTGCTCCGACGTGCCGTGCCGTGGCTCTTTGTGGCCGCGGCCCTCACCGCCCTCACCTGGGCGATCTGGCGCGACTGGAATGACGTCAAATCTGGTCTGGCCGGTGCCGACACGCGCGGTATCGCGATCTCAGCCGGATTCGCAGCGCTCACCGCTGTGTGCAACTTCGCCTTGTGGCGGTCTATCAGCCGCGGGATGTCCATCGACCTACCCCAACGACAAGCCGGTCGAATGTACTTCGTTTCGCAGTTGGGCAAATACTTGCCGGGCGCAATCTGGCCGATGGCGGCCCAATTGGAGTACAGCGGGCGTCACGGAATCAACCGTCAGCGCGTCCTAGCGACGAACCTCTTGACCATCGCGATGGGCTTGTCTAGTGGTTTGAGCATCGGCATACCTCTACTGTTGGTGACCGGATCGCTGTCGACTATCAACACCGCTTGGCTCGCCGGAGTCGCCATCATCGTCCTGGCGCTCAGCCAGCCCAGAAACGTCTTGCGGATGCTCAACGCGGGGTTGACACGGTTCGGCCGGAACACCGTGAATGTACCGTCGGACCGGCGCCGTTGGCTGACCGTTGGCTGGTGGTGGGCACTCCTAGCGTGGCTATCCCTTGGCATCCATATCTGGTTACTCTTCGCATCACTGGACCTCGCCGATCAGCCGACGCTGTTGATCGTGTTGGTAGCCGTCACAATCTCCACGTGCGTCGGTATTTTGGCGGTGCCTTTCCCGGCAGGAATTGGCGTCAGGGAGGCGCTTTTCATCAGCATTATGGTGGCGTCCGTCGATAGCGCTACGGCGCTGATCGTTGCGGTGCTCTCACGACTTGTTCTGACACTCGTCGATGTGACGGCGGCCGGATTGTCGACAGCGGTTCGGGTGCAACGATGACTATGCGGATAGTTGTGCTCGCGACCACGCTGCCGGCTAGAGCCGGAGACGGCACGCCAGAGTTCGTCCTGACTCTGAGCGAGCATCTCCGGCGGCATGCCGAATCGGTCACGATCGTGGCTCCGATGGTTCGCGGGTCGGCACGTCAGGAGGAAATTAACGGCGTCCAGATTCGACGATTCCGATATTTTCCACGCCGCTGGGAGGACCTCGCAGACGGTGCAATTGTTCCCAATCTCCGCCAACGGCCGTCGCGCTGGCTCCAGGTTCCATTTTTGCTAGGCGCGATGGTCTGGCAGTCACGGCGGACGGTGCGAGGTGTCAATGCCACGGTGGTGCACGCGCACTGGATCATTCCCGGCGCTACTGTCGCAAGGCTGAGTGGTCGGCCCTATGTTGTGACAGTTCATGGAGCCGACGCCTACACACTGAATGGACGTCTTGCACGGGCCCTCAAAAAATTTTCGTTGCACCATTCCAGCGCGACCGTGCCCGTAAGCACAGCAATCGCTGAACGGATCGCTGACCTCGGCCCGCACCTGTCCCCAGCACTTCCGATGGGAGTCGATGTCTCACGTGTCCGTACCGTCATAGGGGGCCATCAGCCCACGTCAAACAGTGTCCTCTTTGTCGGTCGGCTGGCTCAGAAGAAAGGACTCGACGACCTGATCGAAGCGCTGCTGAGCCTGGACGACGTCGCGCTGCGGGTCATCGGCGACGGGCCTCATCGCCCTGCGCTCGAAGCGGCCGCCGCCAGCGGGGGAATCGCAGATCGAGTCACGTTCCTTGGTCATAGCAGCCGCGAGGAAGTGCTGAGCGAAATGTCCGCAGCCGCAGTTCTTGCTATCCCATCGAAACGGGCCGACGACGGGGATGAAGACGGCGTACCCGTCGTCTTGGCAGAAGGAATCGCTGCCGGTATCCCGCTCGTGGTCACCTCAGCCGGCGGCCTTGGCGACTACGTCACCGACGGCCGCACAGGTTGGGTCGTTGAGCCTGCACGTCCAGATCAACTGCGCCTAGCGATCCAGGACGCGCTCAGCGACAGCGAGGAAGCGCGCCGACGGGCCGCCGCAGCCACGGACGAGGTGCTGCCGCGGCTCGACGTCACCGTCATCGCCCAGGAATATGCACGGCTGCTCATCGAAGCAGGAGATTAATCCAGAACTGATGAGACGATTCGGGCAGTCTCGACATCTTGAAGTGAGAGGAGGCGCCGATGAGCCTCGCCACTGCCGTAGATGCTGAACCCGGTGAACCCGGGGCGGACGATCGCGTTCTGCTGGAGCGCACCTGGGTAGGTGATCGTCTAGCTTTCGCAGAACTCTACGACCGTCATGTGCGAGCGGTGTATTGGCAAGCGCTCGCAATTGTCGGCGACGACGCCCTGGCCGAAGACGTGGCCCAGGACGTTTTCATCACCTTCTGGGACAAGTCTCGATCGGTCCGGCTGGTAGACACATCGGTATTGCCGTGGCTGTTGGTGACCGCACGTTTCCAGGGACTCAATGCTCGACGCCGCTTGCAACGTGAACGCCTGCGTTCAGATGATCTCGACGAGCAGCACATCGACGACGGCGCTGCCGTTGACGACGTCGTCTTACGCGGCGAAATACAGACTGAGATCGACAAAGCGGTCGCTTCCCTCTCCACACCCGATCGGCGCGTGTACGACCTCTGCCTCGCGGGCGACTACTCCTATGAGTCCGCCGCGCGCGAACTCGGGGTAAGCCACGCGTCGGTCCGCAACCGTTTGTCACGCGTTCGCAGCCGGCTTCGCGCTGATCTGCACGCACTCCGGGAAGGGGAGCCAACATGACCGATCTACTTGATGAGGACCGAATGACCCGGATGCGGTCAAATGTCCTGGGAACCGTTCAGGAGAAGTCACGTCAGCGCGGGAAGCGTATCCGGACGCGACTTGGATTTGCGAGCGCTGCTGCAGCCATTCTGGTCATCGGCACGGTGGGTATGTCGGTCATCCCGACTCACTCCGACGACATGGACTCGACGTCGATGGCCGACAGCAAGTCAGTCTCACGCGATGGCGATATTTCGACGGCATATGCGGGCAGCGCAGACTTTGCAGCTGCTGAAGACTCGGCCGGAGGGACGGAACTGAATTCAACGGCTTCCATCATCGAGGAGGCGCAGGCGCGCGAAGTCATCGTGACTGGTTCAGCCAGCCTGGAAGTGAAGGACCCACGAGGTGCCGCAGCCAAGCTCACTGCCTGGGTCGAAGGCCACGGTGGGCGTCTTGATTCGCGCAACTTCTATCAGGACAACGGTTCGGAATTCGCCACCGTCACATTGCGGGTGCCCGCGTCCAAGGTCAGCGAAACGTTGACCAAACTGGAGTCCTACGGCGAAGTCTCGAATGTCTCCATTTCCAATGACGACGTCACCTCCGCCGCCCGCGATCTGGATGCACGCATTGATGCGCTGACGATCTCAATCGACCGTCTTCAGGACATCCTGCGTAAGGCCACGAGCAGCCGTGAAGTCGTCGCAGCCGAACAGGCGCTGACCGACCGTCAGTCGCAACTGGAGCAGCTCAAGAGCGAACGCAAGCAAATCTCTGAGCAGGTTGCTTTGGCAACGTTGACGGTCGAGATGTCGTCACACGAGAAGACCAGCACGGTCGATCCCGGCGGCTTCCGCGGCGGGCTCAAGGACGGCTGGAATTCCCTGGTCGACATGGTCAACCGGATCGTCGAAGGTACCGGCGTGCTGCTGCCTTGGTTGGGCGCACTCGTTGCTCTCTACGGCGGCTACCGCCTGATCCGCGGTGCAGTTCGACGCCGCGGCGTTCGCCAGTAGCACTGCTCGAAGTTCCGGCCGGCACACGTCAAACCCGCTGATCGATGCGGATCAGATTCCCGGACGGATCGCGCAGCGCACCATCGCGCACGCCCCACGGCTGATCAGCCGGTTCCTGAACGATTTCCACGTCGTGTTCGTGCAGTCGCGCGAATACGGCGTCGAGATCGTCTGCGCGAAAGTGGACGCCGTTCATGGCGCCCTTGGCCAACAAGCCAGCCACGACGTCAACGTCATCTGGTCCGCCGTTGACGTAGTTGGTCAGCACAATGCTGACCTCGGGCTGCGCATCGGATCCCACCGTGATCCACCGAAAGTCACCGTTCGCAACGTCGTTGGAAACCGACAGACCGAGCACGTCGCGATAGAACGCCAAAGCCGCGTCCGCATCGTGCACTTGAATGAAGCAAGTTGAAAGAGTCAAATCCATGGCTCGACTCTAGGCACGATCCCCGCCGTCACGCTTCTTCATTTCTGCTCAGCGAGGCCCCGAGTCGGACGCGTGGCCTCTTTCGCAATGCAACTGGGCACACCGATGAGCTCCCCGTGCGGCTGCGCCTTGTACTCAGTCGGGGTCTGACCGACCAGCGAGGTGAACTTCGAACTGAACGATCCCAGCGACGTACACCCGACAGCCATACATACGTCGGTCACCGACAGGTCGCCCTTGCGCAACAGCACCTGGGCGCGCTCGATCCGTCGCGTCATCAGATAGCTGTAGGGACTCTCGCCGTAGGCGGCACGGAACTTTCGGGAAAAGTGTGCCGGCGACATCAACGCCGTCCGAGCGATCTCAGCAACATCGAGAGGTCGTTCGTATTCACGATCCATCAGATCGCGCGCCCGCCGCAGACGCACCAGATCGGCGAGCTGTTCCGGAGTCACCGGACCACCCTAAAACTTCACCACCCGTTGCTGCGCTACCTCTTCGGCGGCCGTGGGATGAAGCCCGACGTGCGTGCCGCGTATTCGGGATAGCCGGGGCGCTGCATCATGGTCCGTTCCAGCAGTCCGGCACCCGTCGCGTGCACCAGGAAATAGGTCATGGCAATCGGCGCGATGACCGTCGCGGCGCCCATTTGCCAGCCAACCGACAAGCCGGCCGCGAGCCACAGGCCCCACGCGACAGCAGCGTCGCCGAAGTAGTTCGGATGTCGGGTGTAACGCCACAGGCCGGTGTCGAGAACCAGTGGGCGCTGATCGCGGGGTGTGGACCGATATTCGGCCAGTTGCGCATCGCCGACGGCTTCAAAGAACACACCCACAGCCCACATCATGAGTCCGACGATGACCGCCCACGTCCATCGGCCGGGAAGCTGCAGGCCAGCGGCCACCGGGAGCGCGACCAATGCAGCGGCTACGGCCTGAATCCCGAACACTTTGCGGACAGCAACAGCCATGCCGACCTCACCCACCGTGCCGCCAAGCAGATTCTCATAGCGCGGATCCTCGTCGCCACGATCGCGTCGATACAGATGCACGGATAAGCGCAGGCCCCAGATTGCGACGGCGGCAACAACAGTCCACGTGCGCCAATCAGCACGGTCATCACAGTAGGCGACGAGCCCGGCCGCGAGGGCGATCAGAACGACGTCCAAACCCCAAGCGATATCGACAACTGCAACCCGCCCCTGCGCTCGGCCGATCAAGGCCGTCACTGTCATAACGCACGCCGATACAACCAACGCAATGAGCGCGCCGACAAGCAGCGCTTCCCCCAGTCCCATCACTCCACCTACCAATTTCGGATCGGCGCCAGGGAGTGCTCGGCCCCCGGTCGCACCATCAGGATCTGGTCGACGCCCATACGACCGTCACGGAACGCCATCGATCCGCCGATCAAGTACAGCCGCCACACCCGAACTAACTCCTCGCCCACCAGCTCGGTGATTGCCTCGATGTTGCTCTCGAACCGCTCGATCCATCCAGCAACGGTCTGCACGTAGTGCTCGCGAAGCGCATGCACGTCGCGGACCTCAAGCCCGGAATCCTCCAGCAACGCCACCGTGGCACCCACCGGGCGCATGTGCATATCGGGGGCAATGAACGATTCGATAAACGGCCCTCCCCCGGGGTGCGCGCCCGTGCGGGACATCTGCTGCACCAGAACGCGACCACCCGGTCGCACCGAGTCGCGCAAGACCGACGCATACGTCGGATAGTTCTGCTGGCCGACGTGCTCGCCCATTTCGATCGACGACACCGCGTCGTATTCCTGGCCGACCGGCGGCACCGCGTCGCGGTAGTCGCGGACGATGAACTCGACCCGATCGGCCAGCCCGCGTCGTTCGGCCGCGGCCGAAGCGAACTGCTGTTGCTCAGTGGACAACGTGATCCCAGTGACCTGAACGCCGAAGTGTTCGGCCGCGTGAAGTCCCAGCGATCCCCAGCCGCAGCCCACGTCGAGCAGATGCATGCCCGGTTCGAGTCCCAACTTGCGACAGATGAGATCGAGTTTGGCTTTCTGCGCTTCGGCCAGCGGGGTGTCAGGTGAGGCGTGATAGCCACACGAGTACGCCATGGTCTCGGGATCGAGGATCAGTTGATAGAACTCAGCCGTGGTGTCGTAGTGGTGGCTGATTGACGCGCGGTCACGATCACGGCCATGCAACCGCCCCCGCATGCGCGCTTGGGTGGCGGGCGGAGCGAGTCGTCGACCCAGCACCTTCAGTCCCGCCGCCGTGCGGATCGCGCCAGCAACCGCACGCGCTGTCGGCCGGGCCGGAACACTGTCACGTTCTCGCGCCGTGGTGAACACGTGGTCCAGGCCCACCGCTAGGTCGCCGTGTACTTCCAGTTCGCCAGTGACGTACGCCTGAGCGGCGCCCAGTTCACCCGGGCTCCACAGCAACCGGCGTAGAGCATTCGGCGAACGGAGTTCGACGGCCGGAACACCATCGACTTCTGGACCAGCCGTCGAGCCGTCCCAGGCGATCAACCGCACCGGCAGCTCGCCACCTATGAACCGCTCGACCGTATCGGCCAACCGGGTGGCAACAGCATCAGCCATCGTGAGGTCTCCTTTTTTGAATCGGAAGTCGGCGCAACCACAGGTAGACGCCATGGAGTCGGATCAGGAATGCGCCGCGCAATCCGGCCAGCGCAATGGCGGGTTCACGTTTCGCCACGCGGCCCACCAGTCCGGCGTCGAACCGCGTGCCTCCGTTGGCATCGCCATCTGGATGCAGAGTGACGCCGATGCTGAGCCGGCCACGCATTGCGTCTGGCGGCGGAACATGAACCACATAACGACCGTCGACGCCATGAAACGGCGACACGTACATCTGCTTGGGAACCTCAGCCATGCCGTGCTCATCGGGGTCCAACAAGTAAGCGGTCCGGTCGCCATAGGTGTTGTGCACTTCGACGACCGTGGCATCAGGTGGCCCGGCGGTGTCGAGACCTGCCCACGCCCAATGCACTGAAATCGGGTTGAAGCAGTGGCCGAGGGAGCGCGGTTGAGCAGCCATCACAGCCCGTCCCCCGCGCACATCGATGCCGTTTTGGGCGAGGAAGTCATCAAGCCCCTCGCGGATGCTGCGGTGCTGTCCGGTGAAGTGATCGCGACCTTCGAAGGTTCCGCGCAACCAGCCGCGACGCGGGCTCAGCGCAGCCGAATCGTCGAGATCAACGCACCAGAACCGCGACTTGAGCTTGAAGCCGTGCCGAACCGGAGTACGCCGCTGATGGGTCAGCGTCGTCGAATACACCGCACGAGC
>JBEBVW010000093.1:0-9470 GCA_040392565.1 Aeromicrobium sp.
GGAAAGCCTTCGGGGAGTCGGGCGACGGCACCGAAGTCGACAACGCCCAGTTGTCCGTCGGGCATGATCCGGAAATTGCCGGGATGCACATCGGCGTGCAGCATGCCAGCACGGTCGGGCCCGGCGAAGAGAAAACGGGCGAACAGTTCGCCGTAATAGTCGCGCTCGGCTGAAGTGCCTTCGGCGATGACGCCTGCCAGTGAACGATCCGATTCCAACCACCGCGACACCAGAAGTCGCTCGGTGTGATGCAGCGGTTCGGGAATGACGATGTGCTGGTCATCGAGGAACGCTTGATAGAACGCGGACTGCGCGCCAGCTTCGAGGCGGTAGTCCAACTCTTCGGCTACCCGCTCCTGTAGTTCGGCGATCAGCGGCTTCACGTCAAGACCGGGTGCCAAAATGCCGAACAGTCGCGAAAGCCGAGCGATCTGCCGAAGGTCAGACATCAGCGCCTTGGCGGCACCGGGGTACTGCAACTTGACCGCCACGTCGCTGCCGTCGGACCACACGGCGCGATGGACTTGTCCGATCGACGCTGACGCTGCGGGTACGTCGTCGAATGACGTAAACAGCGAGCGCCAATCGGGACCCAACTCTGCAGTCAGAACGCGGTGCACCGTCGCGGGTGGCATGGGGGGAGCGGCGTCTTGCAGCCGAGTGAGAGTTTCTCGGTACGGTCCGATGAGTTCATCGGGAAGCGCAGCCTCGAAGATGCTCATGGCCTGGCCAAACTTCATCGCTCCGCCCTTGAGTTGACCGAGGACGGTGAAGATCTGGTCGGCAGTACGCCGTTGGACCTCGGTCAGTACCGCTTCGGCCGGGGCACCGACGATTCGTTTGCCTAGGCCGAGCGTGGTGCGCCCGGCAAACCCGACCGGCAGCGACGCAAGTTTGGCGCCACGTACGAACGCGCTGCCTGCGACGGTGCGGTCGCGGCGCCGTTCGCCGCGGCTAGGTGCGGAACTGTCCTCGTCGGCCACCTCACCAGGATAGGTGGCCGACTAAGCGCTTGCGCTGCTCTCTAAGGGGAGCAGCGCGCAGGAGCAGCGCGGATGAAATTTCAGCGGCCACGATTCGCGTTGGCGTTGGTGCGGTCCGACCGACAACACCAGTCCTCTCGCGCTGGGACCTCCATCCAGATGTTCGAGCACCATTCCGGCAATCTCGCCTGCCGCGGCGTGCTCGGTCAGATGAGTGATCGCGGGCAGATTGACGTGGACGGACGGAGAACCGAACTGGCGCACCAACGCGGGCCAGGAACGGTCCCATTGGCTGCGGTTGAGGTCGTAGCAACTCAGGCAGGGGGTACGCCCAGGAACGACGAGTGGCCCGATCAGCACCCGGTTCTCATCGCACCGGACGATCAAGTGATCAAGCCCGTCTCGCACGGCGTCGACGAAGAGGTGGCGCGACGGTTCGGCAGTCGTGATGACGACGAGCAACTCCGGGTCGGCATCGTTCAAGACCGTGACGCCCGAATCGTTGAGTAGCTGCACTACGGAAGCGGCTACTCGGTTGGTTCCCGCGTCCGAGTGCACGGCGACCGACGTGTGTGCGCGGGCAGCCGCCTGTTCGACGGACCCAGTCAATGTGTGTGCGCGGAGCTCGTCGTCAGGAGGGCTGCCCCAGAGGGTGCTGTCGACGAGGACGCCGAGCGCTGTCAATTCTTGGAGGAGATCGGCTGGGATGTGAGTTGTGCCGACCTCCTCGAGATGTAGCAGGAGATGCATGAGTCCTGGGCGGTCGCGAATCACGATGCCCGGCGATGTGCCGATCTGGAGATGGTTGGAGTCACGGCGAAGGACTGGTGCGCCTGGCCGGAGAGCAGGTCGGATTGCCATGCCTTCAGAGTGGCCGCGGAATCGCATTCGCGCTTGTCGCTATCCACAGGCGTGATGGTCGCCGAATGCGCGACGGGACCCGATCTGTCGATCGAGTCCCGTCGGGCTTGGGGAAGAGTGTGGGTTGTCAGGCCTTGCCGAGAATTCGGTTCAGCTTGGTGCTGCATACCGGGCAGACGCCCTTGGCCATGCGCGTGCCCTTGTCGCTGACGTGCACCTCACCGGTCGTCTCGCGCTTTTCCTTGCACTTGACGCAGTAGAATTCGCCGCTCCATGTTTCCGCCATCGTCCGGCCTCCTTGCCAGCAGACGCGGGCCCCGGATGTGGTGCCCGTCACGTGTAAGACTACGCATCAGGCGGGTAATTCCGGGGATTGGACGAGAAACTCCGGATGGTGTCCGCCTTCCCCAGCGGACTCCACCCGGAGTCGAATCGGGCTTCAACGTAGAGCCGAGTCACGCATGCGGTCAATAGTTTGCCGGCACTAGTTGTCCACGCCTGTGGATAAGGTTGGGGATGGACCTGTGCGAATCGCCGTGAGTGGTGTGGATCACATGGTGATCAATTGGTTTCACGGCCTGCGATTGCGCCGTATTTATTGCTTTGACCTGCACAAACAGCAGGAATGCCCTGTGGAGAAAAATCAGTTCGAGTGTCGGCGCTTCCTGGCTTTGTGACGTCTGGGGCGACTGTCACACCCGGGGCGTACGGTGCATTTGTGGACAACGTAGAGGTCAGGCGCAGCACCCGTCGCAAACGCACCATTAGTGCGTATCGCGAGAAAGACGGGCACACCGTGGTGCTGGTTCCAGCTCACCTGAGCCGCGCCGAAGAAGAGCGACACGTCCGCGAACTGGTTGAGAAACTCGACCGCCGCGAGCAGCAGACCAAGATCTCGGACGCTGATCTGATGCAAAGGGCCTATGAACTATCGGCACAGTGGCTGTTTGCAGAAGCGGTGCCCGCTTCGGTGCGTTGGGTGAGCAATCAGAACACCCGCTGGGGTTCGTGCACGTCGTCCACCCGCACCATCCGGCTGTCGGACCGACTCATTGGCATGCCGGATTTCGTCATCGATTATGTGCTGGTGCACGAGTTGGCGCATTTGCTCGAGGCAAACCACAGTGCGCGGTTCTGGGGGCTGGTGGATCGTTATCCGCAGGCCGAGCGGGCTAAAGGTTTTCTTGAAGGCGTCGCGTGGCAGCGGTAATCAGATCGCGCACGTCTTGATCGGTAGGCTCAGGCGTCTCGTCGCTGGGCCACCAGGCGAGATCGTCAGATTCATCTGACATCACCAGGTCGGTTGACGCGGCCACTGCCATGAATTGCACGTCGAGATGGTGGGCCGGTTGTACTGGGCCGCAAAACGGCACGGCATGCCGTGACAGCCGAAGCGGAACCGGATCGATCGTCAGGTCTGATAACCCCGACTCTTCGGCTGCCTCTCGCAGTGCAGCATCGGCCAACGATGCGTCGTCTGGCTCGCAGTGCCCCCCGGTCTGCAGCCATAGGCCAGCTTTCGGGTGGCGAGTCAGCGCCACGAGGGAGCCGTCTGCAGTGATCACCAGGCAACTGGCGGTCAGATGGTCGGGGTGACAGTCACGCGTCATGGCAGTGGGCTCGGCAGCCAGGTGCGTCAAGTAGAGCAGTCGCAGTTGTTCCTGCTCGGCGTCTATGGCCGACCACGACGTCAGAACTGCGGTCGCGTCGGTGTGTAGCGAGTTGGTCACTCGGCGGGAGGTGGAGCGTCGGTGTCGCCGTCAAGGAGTCGGCCCAGCGCCGCATCGAAGTCGTCCGATTCGGCGGACTTCTCACCCTCGGCGTAGCCCAACGGATCGTCGAGGTCAGCGGCCGTTGGCATCAGATCGGGGTGGGTCCACGGCAGATCGCGCGCCGCAGCACCTCGCCGGTCGCGCACCGCAGCCCACAGATTTGCAGCGTCCCGCAGTCGACGCGGGCGCAGTTCTAGGCCCACCAGCGAGGCGAACGTCTGCTCGGCGGGTCCGCCCACGGCTCGGCGGCGGCGCATTGCTTCGGCCAGCGCGGTGGCCGCGGGCATTGTGCTGGCTGTGGCCTGGGTGACAACCTCGTCAACCCAGCCTTCAACAAACGCCAGCAGTGCCTCAAGGCGATCAAGTGCACGCTGTTGTTCCGGGGTGCGCTGTGGATCGAAGATTCCGCTGTTCAGCGCGTCTTGCAGTTCTTCAGGACGGCTGGGGTCGAGGCCAGTGACTTGAGATTCGATGGCTGAGATGTCGATCTTGGTGCCGCGGCCAAAGTCTTCGATGGCCGAGGTGAGAGCAGAACGCAGCCAGGGGGAGTGGGCGAAAAGTCGCTGATGAGCACATTCGCGGAGAACCACGTAAAGCAGAACGTCGGCCTCGCTGACGCCGAGGCCCTCACCGAATGCCACCACATTGGCCGGCAATACGGCGGCGGTGCGGTCGGGCCCAAGCGGGATGCCGACGTCGGCGACCGACAACACTTCGCCGGCCAACTCACCCAGGGCGCGGCCAATCTGTTGGCCGAACATGGCGCCGCCTGCCTGGTTCAGCATGCCGATCAGCGGCCCGGCCATCGCTTTGGCTTCTTCGGGCATGGCCTGCGACATCGCCGCGACGACGTGCGCAGCGATGGGCTCAACCAACGTGTTCCAGGTTGCCGCAGTGTGCTCAAGCCACTCGGCGCGAGACCAAGCAGCGACAGTGGTGGCCCCAGCCGGGATGTCGGTGACCTGATCAAGCCAGCTTTCGGCCAATCGGGCGGCGTCAGACAGCGCGCCCTGTTGCGCCGAGTTCGGCGTTGGGTCGTCGCCCGCTGCGGCCACGGTGTGCCGCGCGACGTCTTTGGCCATGTCGAAGTTCACGGTGCCGTCGTGCGGCGTGAACATGCGCTGGACCTGTCCCATGAGTTGAGAGAAATCGATCTGCCCGCCCTGAGTGAATGCGCCGAACATCTCCTCCAACGGAGTGCCCTTGAAAGGGTTGTCGTCGGGGTTCGGCTGGGCTGCGGCGTCGTCGTGATCGGCCATGGCACCAGCCTACTGACCACAACGTAAGATCGCGGAGTGTCACCGACCGACCCCATGCAGCTGAGCCGCCGCTATGTGACGCGCCTTGTCGCAGCGATCGGGCTGATCGCTTTGACGTGCGTTGCGCTGCTCATTCCGGTGCCCTATGTGACGCTAAAGCCCGGGCCCGCATTCGACACCCTCGGCGACTTCCAGGGCGAGCCGATGTTCACCTTCGGCAAGGGCGTCAAGACTTATCCGACGTCGGGCACCTTGGATTTCACCACAGTGTCGGTGACCCGCAATGACGCGAAGTTGAGTTTTGGCGAACTGCTGCGCGCTTACTTCTCTGAAGACACGGCGATTGCGCCTCGTGATCTGGTTTATCCGGAGGGGGAGACGGCCAAGCAGTCGACTGCGCAGTCGGCAGCCCAACTTGATCAGTCCAAGGACGCATCAAAGGTGGCCGCATTGCGTGCCGCCGGATTCAAGGTGGGCGAGACAGCGGTCATCGCCGAAGTTCTTGAGGACGGCGCGGCACACGGCAAGCTGCAGCCTAAGGATCTGGTTCTTGCCGTCGATGGCGTTGCGAAGGCCGGCAATCAGGCAGTGATTGAGGCAGTCAGCACGCACAAGCCCGGCGATGAGATCACTTTGACGATCAGCCGCGACGGCAAGAAGCAGGACGTCACCATCACGACCCGACCCGACAAGGACGATCCGTCGATCCCGCGTGTCGGGGTCAGCATTGGCACCAAGTACGACTTCCCGTTCAAACTGGACAACAACGTGGGTCGGCAGATTGGCGGACCGAGTGCCGGCACGATGTTCGCGTTGGCTATCTACGACCGGCTCACGCCCGGAGCGCTGACCGGCGGGTTGAAGGTGGCCGGTACGGGTGAGATTTCGCCCGACGGCGTGGTCGGATCCATTGGTGGCGTGGGGCAGAAGATTGCTGGCGCGCACCGCCATGGCGCGAAGATTTTCTTAGTTCCGGCCGACAACTGTGCTGAGGCGATCTCCGGCGATACGCACGGGTTGAAGCTGGTCAAGATCACCAAACTTGAGGACGCCATCACTTCGCTCGAAGCGTTGGCCGCCAACCGAAACGCCAAGGTGCCGACGTGCAATTGATGCCCGATTCGCCACTGCGCCAGGCTGCTCTTGAGGTCGAAGCCCACGTCGCGGCACAAGGCTGGGACCAGCCCGCACGGCTCTTCGCCTTGGTCTCGACCGAGGCATTGATTGCAAAGCAGCCGCACCTCAAAGGCCAGTTGTCGGGCGAGGGTTACACCCCGGTTGAGCAGGAAGGCGCCGTCGATCGGCGAGATCTTGAGCAGCTGTTGACCGAGATCGAATGGCCCGACGCTGTCGATGGTTGTGCAGTTGTCGTGGAGCGGGTCATGTTGCCGCCCGATGCAGAGGAGTCGCTCCCGGACGATCCGTGGGAAGCGGTGCAGGCGGCCGCAGCCCACCCCGATCGCACCGAGGTCCGGCTGGTCGCGGCAGTGCTGCGCAATGGTGAGGCCCACAGCGCAGTTCGCGCCAAGGAACCCGAAACAGCCGAATTGCTAGAAGGCCCGGAACTGGTTCCAGGTCTGATCGCTCAATTGCAGCGAACATTCGAGGATTGAGTGCGGCGGCCCATCGCTGGGCCGCGCTCGGTAGGCTCACAGTGACCGATCAGCACTGACGTGCGCGAGTAGGAGACACGTGAGCGACATCTTCGGGACCCCACGACCCCGGCAGCCACAAGGCGGACGTCCTACCGGTGGTGACGGCGGACGCCGTGTCCTCGTGCCGACGATGGTCACGCTGGCCATCTTGCTGTTCCTCGGCTCGATCTTCGTCAATGTGTGGACCGACCGGTTGTGGTTCCGGTCCGTCGGTTTCTCCGAGGTGTTCCGGAGCATCCTGTTCACCCGCGTGACCCTGTTTGTGGTCTTGGGTGCGCTGTTTGCCGCTTTTGTGGTGGCGAACCTGGTGATCGCGTATCGCGTGCGACCCGAAACGGTGCCAGCCCGTCGTGACGACCCCGCTTTCCGCTACCGCACTGCGCTGTCCCCAATTCTGAAGTTCGTGACTCCCGGCGTTGGCGTTCTGCTGTTCGCATTTGCGGGGTCGGTCGCGTCCAGCCATTGGGACACCTTCCAGATGTGGCGCAACGGCACCTCATTTGGCAAGAAGGACCCGCAGTTCGGCAAGGACATCGGCTTCTACGTCTTTGACTACCCGTGGCTTCGGTTCATCACGTCGTACACCTTCGCGATGATCGTCGTGGCCGTGCTGGCCACAGTCTTTGTGCACTACGTATTCGGTGGCATCCGGATGGCTGGCCGCGGCCCGCGGTTCACCCGATCGGCCCAGGTGCACATCGCCGTCTTGGTCGGGATCGGCATGTTGTCGCGTGCGTTCTCATACTGGCTCGACCGTTTCGGTCTGGCCATCGGGTCGTCACCGCTGATCGACGGCATTGGCTACACCGACGCCAACGCTCGCATCCCGAGCAAGAACATCCTCATCGGCGTCGCGATCATCTGTGCGTTGCTGTTCTTCGCTGCGATCGCGATCCGTTCGTGGGTGCTGCCTGGAATCGGCTTGGCCCTGCTTGCGCTGACGTCTGTGCTGATCGGTGGAATCTGGCCTGCAGCTATGCAGGGCTTCCAGGTCAAGCCGTCCGAGCCGGATAAGGAAGGCCCGTTCATTGCACGCAATATCGAGGCAACGCGCGATGCCTATGGCGTTTCCAACGCTAAATCTCAGCCCTACAGCGCCAAGACGGATCTGACGCCTTCAGAGCTCACGGAGACAGCTGAGTCGCGAGTCAGCAGCCGGTTGCTTGATCCGTCGCTGGTGTCAGAGGCGTTCCAGCAGTTGCAGCAGGTGCGCGGTTACTACACCGTGCCGACGACGCTTGACGTTGATCGTTACAAGATTGGCGACAGCGAACGACCGCAGGACATCATCATCGCGGCGCGTGAGCTGGATCTGCGTGGCCTCCAGGAGTCGCAGCGCAACTGGGCCAACGATCATACGGTCTACACCCACGGTTACGGCGTGATCGCTGCCCGAGGTAATCAGCGCGGCCCCGAAGGTGAGCCCGTGTGGGTCGAGAAGGACATCCCCGGCGTGGGTGATCTGGACATCACCACGCCACCGCGCATCTACTTTGGTGAGAACTCGCCTAGCTACTCGATCGTCGGCCGACCCAAGGGCGCTGAACCTATTGAGGTCGATATCCCGCGAGGCGGTTCAGGCGCAGGCGCCAAGGATGACGCGGCCACTGCGCGTACGAACACCTACGACGGCAAGGGCGGCGTGCCGGTCGGCAGCCTGTTCAACAAGTTGTTGTTCGCTGCGAAGTTCCAGGAACCGAATATCGTCCTGTCGAACCGCGTCAACGAGAACTCCAAGATCTTGTACGACCGCAATCCGCGCGACCGCGTCGAGAAGGTTGCTCCGTGGCTGACTGTCGACGGCGACGCCTACCCGGCCGTGGTGAAGGGCCGTGTGGTGTGGATCGTTGACGGCTACACGACCAGTAACTCCTACCCGTACTCTCAGCACCGCTCGCTGCGCCAGGCCACTGCCGACACGCTGACTCGCGACCGTTCGCAGGCGGCGTTGCCGACCGACGAGATCAACTACATCCGCAACTCGGTCAAGGCTGTGGTTGACGCTTACGACGGATCGGTCGATCTGTACCAGTGGGACACCGAGGATCCGATTCTCAAGACCTGGATGAAGGTCTTCCCAGACGCAGTGCAGCCGAAGTCGAAGGTTTCACCTGAGTTGTTGGAGCACCTGCGCTACCCGGTCGATTTGTTCAAGGTGCAGCGCGACGTTCTTACGCGGTACCACGTCACCGACGCCCAGACGTTCTATGAAGACGGCGAGCGTTGGCGCATCCCGACCGATCCCAAGCTCGGCACGAACTCCACCACGTTGCAGCCGCCGTACTACTTGTCGATGAGTCGTCCGGGGGAGGAGCAGCCGCAGTTCTCGCTGACCTCCGTGTTCTTGCCGAACAGCCGGCAGAACCTGGCGTCGTTCGTTTCGGTGAACTCCGAGGCGTCCAGCGATGACTACGGCACGATGCAGATTCTGGAGTTGCCCAGCAACACCCAGGTCCAGGGTCCCAGCCAGATGGCTAACGACTTCCAGACCGATAAGGGCGTTACGCAGGCGTTGCTGCAGTTCGAGCAGTCTGAGGAAGCCAAGATCCGTCGCGGCAACCTGCTGACGCTGCCGGTGGGCGACGGCTTGCTGTACGTGCAGCCGGTCTACATCCAGCGCAGCGGCGAGGGTTCATACCCCGTGCTGCAGTTTGTGGCCGTGTCGTTCGGCGGCAGTGTCGGCTTCGGCCAGACCTTGGACGAAGCGCTCCGCGTGGCTGTCGGCCTTGAGGAAGGCAACGTCGATCAGGAAGACACCACGACGCAGTCGGGCGACGGTGAGAAGCCCTCGAAGAAGACGGTCTCGGACTACCTAGAGGATGCCAGCCGCTACTACGACCAGGCTCAGAAGGCGCTCAAGAAGGGCGACCTCTCGACCTACCAAAAGCGCATCGACCAAATGAACGACGCCGTCCAAAACGCGATGTCAGTCAACGGCAA
>JBEBVW010000094.1:0-9428 GCA_040392565.1 Aeromicrobium sp.
TGGCACGCCGAGCCGGGTACGACGGCGTCGAGATCATGGGCTCAGAGGGCTATCTGATCAACCAGATGATCACGGCGCGCACCAACAATCGCACCGACAAGTGGGGCGGGAGCGCTGAGAACCGGATGCGCTTCCCGATTGAGATCGTGCGTCGAACGCGTGAACTGGTCGGCGACGACTTCATCATCATGTATCGATTGAGCCTGCTCGATCTGGTCGACAATGCGCAGAGCTGGGACGAAACCGTGCAACTGGCTCAAGCGCTGGAGGCCGAGGGCGTATCGATCCTCAACACCGGTATCGGCTGGCATGAAGCCCGGATCCCCACCATCGTGACGTCGGTTCCGCGCGCTGGCTTTGCCTGGGTGACAGGCAAGTTGAAGCCCGAAGTCAACGTCCCGGTCGTGGCGTCCAACCGCATCAATACCCCCGAAGTGGCCGAGCAGATCCTTGCCGATGGACTGGCCGACATGGTGTCGATGGCACGGCCGCTGCTGTCCGATCCCTACTTCGTGCAGAAGGCAGCTGAGGACCGCGCCGATGAGATCAACGTCTGCATCGCCTGCAATCAGGCGTGCCTTGATCACACGTTCAAGAACAAGCGCGCCACCTGCATGCTCAATCCCCGCGCCGGACACGAGACGACACTCGTTTTGTCACCGACTCGCACCGCCAAGCGCATCGCCGTCGTTGGTGCCGGACCCGCTGGCTTGGCCGCCGCTGTTGAACTCGCTGGCCGCGGACATGCCGTTGAGTTGTTCGAAGCGTTGCCTGACATCGGTGGCCAGTTCACCCTGGCTGCGCGCATTCCCGGCAAGGAGGAGTTCAACGAAACTCTGCGTTACTACCGGCGCCAGTTGGAACTCAAAAACGTCACCGTCCACCTGGGTGCCCGAGCAAGTTCAGCTGACCTCGCTGACTTCGACGAGGTCGTGATCGCTACGGGTGTGGAACCGCGCGTACCGTCAATCCCCGGCGTGGACCACGCCAAGGTCCTCACCTATCAGCAGGTAATTCGCGAAGGTGCTCCCGTCGGCGATCGCGTTGCGATCATGGGCGCCGGCGGCATCGGATTCGACGTTGCCGAATTCCTACTGCACGACACCAATGAATCGCTCGACCACTGGATGAAGCGCTGGGGCGTGACCGATCCCGCGCTTGAACGCGGCGGCCTGGCGACCAAAGTCCAGGCTCCACCGCGGCGCGACGTGACGCTACTGCAGCGCAAGAGCACCGAACTCGGCAAGGGTCTGGGCAAGACCACCGGCTGGGTGCACCGCGCGACCCTCAAGGACTCCGGCGTCGACATGGTCAAGGGCGTTTCTTACGACCGCATCGACGACGACGGCCTGCACATCACCGTCAACGACGTCACCCAAGTGCTTGATGTGGACACCATCATTTTGTGCACCGGACAGGAGTCAGTGCGCGATCTGATCGAGCCGCTTGAGGCTGCCGGCAAACCGGTGCACGTGATCGGCGGCGCAGACGTGGCTGCTGAACTCGACGCCAAGCGCGCCATCAAGCAAGCCACGGAACTGGCGGCACGTCTCTAGACTGACCGCCATGAGCCAGACCTCGGGGAGTACTGCTGAGAAGACCGTCAACTGGACCGTCGCGGTCCTGTTGATCGTGGCCCAAGGCGTCGCATCGCTCGTCGTCGGCACGTTGTCGCTGTTCTTCATGATGATCAGCGACGGCTGCCATGACGGGCCAGACGATCCATTCATCTGCTCCAACAACGGCGGCCTGTTCTTCTTCGGCGGTCTGGCGCTTGAGTGGCTGCTACTGGCGGCCGGCTTCGTTGCGTCAATCGTGCTGAGCATCCTGGCGGCGAACAACGGCAAGACTGTGTGGTTTCGTCCGCTGATTGGCATCGGCATCGGGCTGCTCGGCGTCGTCATCATGGTGATCACTGTGGGCGTCTCAGCGTCATGAAACGGGCGGTGCTGCTACGTGCAATCAACGTCGGCGGAGCGACGCTGCCCATGGCTCGGCTGCGGGAAATCGCCGCCGACCTCGGCGCCACCGACGTGCAGACCTACATCGCTTCAGGCAACCTGATCGCCGAGATCGACGACCCGGACACCTTCGATCGGAGCCTTGAACAAGCCATCGAGGGTGAGTTCGGCTTCTTCCGCGAAGCGATCTCCCGAAGCCACGAAGAGTTGGTCGCTGCGCGGGAAGCGCATCCCTTCGAGGTGATCGAGCCGAAGTACTCCTACGTCAGTTTCTGCCTCGCCGCGCCAACGGCCGAAGCCATTGCGCAGGCACGAGAAGTTCCGACCGGAGACGACGTGTGGGACGTCATCGGCCGCGACCTGCACATTCGCTATGCGAACGGTGCGGGTCGACCGTCCATGAAGACCGACACGATCTTGCGCCGGTTGGCGGTGCCGACGACGGCACGCAACCTGAATTCAGTGAACAGGCTCATCGAACTCACGCAGTGACTACGGTGTCGTTCATGAGCACACCAATTCCCCCACCACCGCCCGCAGCGCCCGCTACCGGCATTCCCGGATATCCGATCACGTTCTCCTTCGACGCCCCCGAGAAGATCGGCCGTTGGCGACCGCTGGTGCACTGGCTGCTGGCCATCCCCCACATGATCTTGCTTTACGTTCTGAGCATCGTCGCTGGCATCGTGGTCATGATCAGCTGGTTCGTTGGCGTGATCGCTGGACGAATCCCCGGTGGCTTGCAGACGATCGTCGTCATGATGTCCCGCTACTCGGCACGCGTAGCGACCTACATCCTGTTCCTTCGCCCCGAATACCCCGCGTTCGGCACCAGCACTGACTTCGCCGATCCCGGCGGTGACCGTGTCCGGTTCGACGTCGTCCCTCAGGTCGACAAGCGCAGCCGTCTTTCGATCTTCTTCCGCCTGCTGCTGCTGATCCCCCACATGATCTTGGGGCTTTTCATCGCGTTGGCGATGTACGTCGTCGTGTTCGTCGCGTTCTTCGCAGTACTGATCCTCGGCCGCTGGCCGTCGGGATTGCGCGACTTTGCCGTCGGCGCACTGCGCTGGCAATCCCGCGTCAACGCTTACGCAAATCTACTGACGGACGACTTCCCGCCCTTCGGATTCAGCTGAGCTGACGCAACCGGACCGTCTCGGGGAGCGCGTCGAGCTCGGCGAGCACCTCGGGACGGACCGGTTCGGCCACGTCTGTCAGCACATAGCCGTTTTCGCCGCGCGTCGCTAACGACTGCGCCTCGATGTTGACTCCGCGCTCGCCGAGCAGTCCGTTGATCGTGGCCAGCACGCCAGGCGCATTGCGGTGCACCAGAGCGATGCGGTGCTTGGTCGTATCGGCAGGCAGATTGATCTCGGGCATGTTGACGCTCAGCGACGTGCCACCGAAAGCTGCATAGGTGCGCAGTTTGGAGGCAACGAAGCGGCCGATGTCCTGCTGCGCTTCTTCGGTTGAGCCGCCGACGTGCGGGGTCAAAATGACGTTCGGAACGCCCTGCAGTTCGGACGTGAAGGGATCGCCTTGGCGCTTGGGTTCGACGGGGAAGACGTCGAGGGCAGCGCCCGCGATGTGGCCCGACTCCAGGTGCGCACGCAGCGCGGCGGTGTCGACGGCAATGCCGCGCGACAAGTTGAGAAACAACGAACGCGGCTTCATGGCGGCGAACTCGTCCTCACCGAACAGGCCGGCGTTGCCCGGTCGGCCATCGACGTGGAGCGACACGACATCGGCCTCGGCCAACAACTCTTCAAGAGTTGAGCAGCGCTTGGCGTTGCCCAAGGCCAACTTGTCGTCAATGTCGTAGAAGACGACCTTCAGACCGAGCGCTTCGGCGATGACCGACAGTTGGCTGCCGATATTGCCGTAGCCGATGATGCCGAGGGTGCGGCCACGAACTTCGTGGCTTCCCGCGGCCGACTTATTCCAGACGCCAGCGTGCATGTCGATGGACTTTTCCGGCAGGCGACGTGCCAGCGAGATGATCTCGGCGATCGCCAACTCTACGACGCTGCGCGTGTTCGAATATGGCGCATTGAAGACTGCGACCCCGCGGCTCGTGGCGGCAGTCAGATCGATCTGGTTGGTGCCGATGCAGAAAGCGCCGATTCCCATTAGATCTGGAGCGGCGTCCAGCACCTTTTCGGTGATGTAGGTGGTCGAGCGGATGCCCAGCAGGTGAACGCCCTGGATCGCTTGGATCAGGTCGTCCTCGCCCAAAGCGTGATCGGCAGTTTCGACCTGATAGCCCTTACCGCGCAGGAAATCCACGCCGTCAGCGTGAATGTTCTCCAACAGCAGGACGCGCACATCTGCGTCATTCAAGGCAGGCATAGTCATCATCATCTCAGGGCAACTCCAGTCAGCAGGTGGTGGCTGACGGGGCCCAGGCGAACGGTCCCGCGTAATGCGGTGGTCGGGGCTCCCCGGTGGATGTCCACCTCAACGCCAGTCGCGCCGACGCGAACAGTCTACTGGGTCGTCTGAGTGCGCTGGAACTGCTCCAGCGCTCCTTCAGGAATCGGCCCTTCCAGATTGGCCAAGCGCACCTGGCCCTGAGCGATCAAGCGCCCGTCCTGGTCCGTCGAATCCAGGTGCCACAACTGCTGCGTGCGCCCGCGATGGATCGGCGTCGCGGTGACTGAGATGGTGTCCCCCAGTTTGGCCTGACGAATGAAGTCGGTCGAGTTATTGGTGCCGACGATGATGCCTTTGTCGCCGAACCACATCTGCCCAGCCACGCTGGCCGTCGACTCGTGCACCGCGCAGTAGATGCCGCCATGCGGAATCCCGAACGGCTGCAGATGCTTCTCGGTAATCGTGAAGGTGGCGACAACCTTGTCGGTCGTCAATTCGGCATAAGCGACGCCAAGCTCGCCATCAAGTCCGGGAAGATCACTCATGCAACGACCTTATCGGGACCGCTACTCGCCGCTGTGGTCATCCTCAGGAGCTGCATGCTCGGGGAACGCCTCCACCGAAACCGCCTCGTCAACCAAGCAGCGGCGACAGAAGTCATCGCCGAACGGCGTCAAGTGCACGCTGCGGCGGACGGGGCGAGAGAAGCGCGCCTCGTGAAGAACGCTCAGCACGTCGGGCTGGGCCTCCAGCACCTGGTAGTCCAGCGGATCGCGAACCGGGTTCGGCGAGAACCAAATCAGGCCAAGACGGAACAAGTTGTTGATGTACGACGGCACCTGGTCGATGTACCGCACACCGGCCTGCGGACCAATCATCGTCAGATTCCGCGCCAGCAACTCGCTGCTGACAAACCCCATGGGGCCACCGGTCTTGACGTCGACGCTGGGCTGCGGGCCCTTCTGCAACAGCAACAGCAACATGCGCGCCTCATCGGGCGCCAGTTCACCAAGAATGCGAGCGAACGCGGGGTGGGCTGCGCTGCCGTCCCACACATTGCGTGAACGTTCGAGAAGTTCCGCCCCACGGCGACGCAGCATCTCATCAGCCGACGTGGTCGACGGTTGCGCGCCGAGCGCCGGGGACATCGAATCGCCGGTCAACGACAGCGCACGCGACAACGGCACGCCGTTGCTCACCGCACGCAACACGCCACCGAGCGCAACGGCGACATCGCTGGCGTCGCGCACCAAGGCTGCGGCCTCATCGGGATTGCCGAACGCTTTCAGCACCCGAAAGCCCGTGCGTGCTGACGACCGCACGCCCCATTCGGCGGTGTGCAGCCAAGCGCTCGCGCCCACTCGAGCCAGCCCGGGGATCGCATCGATCGCCGGCGCCAACCTGTCGGTCAACGACGGTTCAAGTCCATCAATCTTGGGCAGCGGTGGGAGATCGTCATCGGTGGTCACCGGTTCATCCTCCCGTTCCGAAGATGGCCAGGTGCAAGAACCCTCCGGCCAGACCCATGATGGCGCCGTGCGCGTACAGCATCCACTCGTCTTCCTTGATCGCTGCGCGCATCATTTCGACGAAGTCGCGGGGCGGCAACTCTTTAGTTCGCTGCGCGACAAGAACGCGAATCTTCTCGGACTGTTGCTTACTGAAGGCTGGATCCTTGAACGGCACCAACGTGCGGCCCACAGCCTCGGCCGCGACCGAATCGCGGATCGTGTCGAACCGGCGCGAACCGACGGCGACCCGCACCATGCCGCGTGCCGGCCCAAGTGCCCGATCGATCGCCGGGCGCAGCGCCGTGGCGAGCATCTGTCGCGTACGGTCGCCGCGCGGTCCGTCGAGCAGGAAGTCGCCGATGCGCTCCAAGGTGATGACGTCTTCGGCGATGATGCGCGCGTAGACTTCGGCCGCTTCGTCCTGGCGGCGCAGGAACAAGCCGTGCACGCGAATGCCCAAGATGCGCTTGGGCTCTGGTGGTTCAAAGATCAGCCACATGCCCAACGCGTTGGTGATCCAGCCGACGATGACGCCCATGATCGGCAACAGCCACCACAAGTGGAAGATCGAGTCGATCAACGCCACTGGGATACCCAGCAGGAAGCCGAACACGAATCCGAACAACACCATCAAGTTGAGTTCGCGCTGACCGAAGTCGCGGAAGATGCGAACGACGAGAGCCGGGTTCTGACGGAAGTGTTCGATCACCATGATCTTGGGATCGAGCAATTGGTCGATGTGGGTGCCGATCTCGTCGGTCACATTGCCCACAACCCGGGGAAGCTGCGCCTGGACGCGCTGGTGGACAGCGGCGCGGAAGGCCGGCGGCAGGTCGTTCCACAGGCGCGGGTGTTCGCGCATCATGACGTCGTCGACCAGTTCTGGAACGTCGGGTCGGAACACGTCAACGATGTGTTCGGCGATCTTCTCCGGCTCGAGTTGCTGATAGAAGTCAGCGGGCGTGCCGAGTTTGGAGATGGCCTTATCGACCGCGATGCTGCCCATCTTCGCCGCGCGCGCGGGGACGATGCCCTGCCAGCCGAGGCCGCCTTGCAGAAAGCCGGGAACCTCTTGCAGTTTGCGCGGCAAGACACCGGCAATCTGGCGCATCCCGGGCACCTTCACACCGTGGAAATGCACCGGACTGAACAACATGATCAGACCAGTCCAGTTGATCAGCCAACCGATGACGCCGGTGAAGATCGGGATCGTGACTAGGTGCAACCAACTGACGTTGTCAGCCCAGTGCCGCAACCAATCCACGATGTCCCCTTCAACGATGACTGCCCCGAGCGTAGTCAGTGGCTCAACGATTCGGACAGTCATTCGTGACGCGGGCATAGGCTCAGGTCATGACTTCTGCGCTGCTCAGCCTGTCCGGCACACTTTCTATCCGCGAACGTATCGCCATCCCGCCGGGTGCCGTGGCCACTGTCAAAGTTGTCGATGCCGCTGGCGAGGTGTTGGCCGCAACAGCCGTTGAGGCCCAGGGCGTCCCCGTGTCGTGGAGCGTTTCGATCGATCCCGAATCCGTTCCGGACCCGGCGCAGCTCTTGGTGTGGGCGGCGCTGCGTACCGACGTCGGCTGGTGGGGCACGCTCGAACTTGCTCCCCTTGGCGAAGACGACGTCGTGCTGAATCGGATTCCTGACTGATGCCCCGCGGCACGTCCGGGGTCACCCACATCCCCGACGAGGAGCTGCGCAACTCAGATCCCGTCTTGGGGCGCATCGCCCGGCTGTTGCACCCATACCGGGGCAAGATCGCGATGGTGGCGATCGCCGTCGTGATGTCGGCGGTGCTGACTTCGATCGTGCCGTTCCTGACGAAAGCTGTTTTCGACAAGGCGCTGTTCCCGACCAACGGAAAGCCTGACCTCGATCTGCTGTTCATCCTGGTCGCGCTGATGTGCGTGATCCCGGTGATGACGGCGCTCATCGGCATCGGTCAGAACTGGCTGACATCAACAGTCGGCAACTCCGCCATGGCAGATCTGCGCAGCGACCTATTTGCCCACCTCCAAAAGATGGAACTGGCGTTCTTCACCGCCACCAAGACTGGCGCGATCCAGTCGCGGTTGGCCAACGATGTTGCCGGTGTCCGGACGGTGCTGACCGACACCGCCACCACGATTCTGCAAAACACCGTCACGGTGACGGCGGCGTTCATTTCGATGGTGATCTTGTCGTGGCAGCTGACGATTCTGACGTTGGTGCTGATGCCGCTATTCATCTGGATTCAACTCCAAGTCGGCAAGCGTCGGCAGCGTCTGGCCAAGCGGACCCAGGAATCGCTGTCGGAGATGACGGCCATCACCGAGGAGTCGCTCAGCGTTTCGGGCATCTTGTTGTCCAAGGTCTTCAACCGTGGCGATGCCGAAGTTGAGCGCTATCGCGAAGCCAACCGCCAGCAAACTCGCCTCCAGGTCGAGCAAGCCATGACGGGTCGAGCGTTCTTCGCAACGGTGCAGACGTTCTTCGCCATCACTCCGGCACTGATCTATTTGGTCGCTGGCTACATGCTCACTGGATCTCTCGGCGGCGCTGATCTGACGGCCGGAACCTTGGTCGCGTTCACCACGCTGCAAGCACGACTGCAGATGCCATTGCTGCAGCTGATGCGGGTGACTCTTGACGTCCAGACGTCACTCGCGCTGTTTCGACGCATCTTTGAATACCTCGACCTCAAGCCAGCCATCACCGAGCGCCCCGGGGCAACGGAGTTGCTCGCCCCGAGCGGCCAGGTGGAGTTCAGCAACGTGTCATTCCGCTACCCCGAACCGCGCGAACTCAGCGGCACCCGCAATCGCGACCGGTTTGGTGAATCTGGCGTCCGCATCGAAGGCGGCGGCGACGGTGCCCCCTGGGCTCTGCACGAGATTTCACTGACCGTGAAACCCGGTCAACTCGCGGCGATCGTCGGTCCCTCGGGTTCGGGAAAGACCACAGCTACCTATCTAGTGCCGCGGTTCTACGACGTGTCAGAAGGCGCAGTGCTGATCGACGGCCACGACGTCCGTGATCTCACGTTGGGCTCATTGGCCGATTCGGTCGGAATGGTGACACAAGAGCCATACCTCTTCCACGGAACGATCCGCGACAACATCGCGTACGCCCGACCCGGCGCCACGGCGGCCGAGATTGAGCAGGCCGCGCGCGATGCCAATATCCACGACCGAATCTTGTCCTTCGCTGAAGGCTACGAAACCATCACCGGCGAACGCGGTTACCGGCTCAGCGGCGGCGAGAAGCAGCGGCTGGCGATTGCGCGGGTACTGCTCAAGGACCCGCAGATCCTGATTCTGGACGAGGCAACGTCAGCACTCGACAACGAAACTGAGCGTCTGGTGCAGCAAGCGCTAGAACGCGCCAGCGCCGGGCGCACCACCATCGCCATCGCGCACCGACTCACCACGATCCACAACGCGGACATCATCTTCGGCATGGAAGACGGCCGCATTGTTGAGTCCGGCACGCACGAAGAACTCATGGCGCTCAAGGGCCTCTACTCTCGGCTCTACGTCGAGCAGTTCAGCAACACCCGCCAATCGCACAACGACGACCGGCGTGCGGACGTTTG
>JBEBVW010000095.1:0-9419 GCA_040392565.1 Aeromicrobium sp.
GACGCCGACGGCATCCTGCGCGGCGCCTACCTGTTGAGCCCAGCCGCAGGCACTGCGTCCGCTCGCATCATGGCGTCCGGTGTTTCCGTGCCGTGGGCGTTGCAGGCACAGCAGATGTTGGCCGAACGCTACGGCGTCGCAGCAGATGTCTGGTCCGTGACGTCGTGGAATGAGATCGCTCGCGACGGAGTAGCCACCGAGAAGTGGAACTTGAATCACCCGGCTGAGGAACCGAAGACGCCGTGGATCACCCAGCGGTTGGCCAATCAGCCGATCCCGAGCATCGCGGTCAGCGACTTCATGCGCGCGGTGCCCGATCAGATCTCCCGCTGGGTTCCCGGGCCGTGGCAGTCGTTGGGCACAGATGGGTTCGGATTCGCCGACACCCGAGCGGCAGCGCGCCGGTACTTCCAGATCGATACTCCGTCGATCGTGGTTGGCGTTCTGAACGAACTTGCCCGCACTGGACACGTCGACCGTTCCGTTGCCGCACATGCCTTCACGGATCTGCGGATCGACGACCCGACGGCCGTCGCCGATGTTGCTCAGGAAGGCTCCGACGCCTGACAGAAACGACCTTCAGTGATCTCTCAGGCGAGTGGCCCTAGGATTTGGGCCATGCGTCGTGCGTTGGGGGCCTTGAAGACTTGGCCGTACACATTCGCCGTGATCGTGTCTTTGACGATCGGTATTACGGCCATTGTGGCGTCTCAGCGCCTCGGTATTGGCTTGAAGGACCCCGAGGGATTTCTGGGGCCGGCTTACGTTCGGTTACCGCTGATTGGCTTGGCATTTTTCGCCATTGGCGTCGTTCCGCAGGCCATCATGCGCACTGGCGTTCGGCCGATTTCGAATCTGAAGAGTCTGCCGTCCGCCATGCGCGGCATCGTCCGCGATGAATGGACTTGGGGTCGCGTCGGCTACATCGCCACCGGCCTGCTGGCGTTTTATGCCTGCTACGTCAGCTACCGAAATCTGAAGAGCTACCTGCCCGAAATTCGCACGGGTGCCGATGGTCAGCCACTGCTGTACGACAGCGACCTGCTGCGGTTCGACCACTGGCTGATGTTCGGCAACAACCCGGCGCCGCTGCTGCACGATCTGCTCGGCACCAATGTGGCGGCTCAGTTCTTGGCCGCTGCCTACGTCTTCTATTTGCCGCTGATCCCGCTCACGCTGGGTGCGCTCCTGGTGTGGAACCGCGATGTGTCGCTGGGCGCCTGGTACGCCACCGCGCTCAGTTTGAACTGGGTGCTCGGCACGATCAGCTACTACATCATCCCGACTCTCGGACCTGGCTTCGCCCAGCCGTCGATGTTCGCCGATCTGCCAGAGAATCCTGCAACAACACTGCAAAACGCATTGTTTAGAGGCGGATCTCAATTCAAGGAAGACCCCAGCGGCGATCACATCTACGGCATCGCCGGCTTTGCCTCACTGCACGTTTCCGTGGTGGTCACCGCATGTCTGTTCTTTGAGCGCACCGGCCAAAAGCTGCTGATTCGTGCCATCGCGTGGGCCTTCCTCGTCATCACCATTCTGGCCACGATCTACTTCGGCTGGCACTACATCGTTGACGACGTCGCTGGCGTTCTGATCGGTTGGACCGCGGTCTCACTGGGCGCCTGGGCAACCGGGAACCGAGGGCGACGGCGGAACAAGAATGCCCAGCCCATGGCTACTGTCTCCGCAACGTAGACTCGAGCGGTGCCCACTCCCGAAGCCGTTACCCAACAGCTCGTCGACATTGTCGAACGGGTATTGGGCAGTGACGCCGACGACGTGGTTCCCACGGCGAAGTTGAAGGATGACCTCGGCGCCGATTCGTTGACGCTTGTTGAAATCGGCGAAGAACTGGGCCGTCGCTTCGGCATCTACCTCACCGACGAAACCATCGACGGACTGCACACCGTCAACGACGCGGTCAACGCCGTCACTCGACACGACGGCTCTCCACCTCCGCGCGGCGCTCATCCTCCGATCCCGAAGAACTTTGTGGCGGCACCGTTCAAGGAGCCGGTCTACAACGACGACGGATATGCCGTCGCCGCTGCTGTTGCAGCCCCCTCGGACACACCGATCGCTGCCGATCACTTGGTGACGGGCTCAATCGATCCCGAGGAAGCCGAGAAACGCGCGTGGGGTGCGGTCAAGTGGCTTGCCGTGGCCGGTGCGGCCATCGGAGCGATCTTGGCGCTCGGAATTTCGGCGGTCGTAAACGCGAGCGGCATGCAAGATGTCAGCCTGCCGCCGTTGCCCACCACCGCGACTGCAGCGCCCACACCCACCGACCCCACTCCCCCCCGGTCTCCCACACCGACGTCGACATTCGATCCCACACCGGACCCGACGTTGACCGCGGAGAAGACTCGGGTTGCGCCCGGCGAACGATTCATCCTGTCCGGCGCCATGCCCGAACTCGACAAGGGCGCCACGCTGCAAGTGCAGGTGCGTGAGGCCGGACAGGGGTGGGACGACTTCCCCGTTCAGGTCAAGACTCGCGACGGCGGAGAGTTCAAGACCGAGCTCTACACCTCACGCACTGGCGAACGAGAATTCCGCTTGCTGCACGAGGAAACCGGCAAGACGACGCCGACCGTCAAAGTCCAGATCGGCTGATCACACCACCTGCTGGTCAGACCACCTGGTGCAGCCAACGGACTGGAGCACCTTCGCCAGCGTGGCGGAAGGGTTCGAGTTCGGCGTCCCACCTAGTGCCGAGCAGCGCATCAAGTGCGGTATCGAAATCGACCTCGCCCAGCGCAACCTTGGTGCGGACGGCCTTGATGCGGTCTTCAGGGATCAGAATGTCGCCGTGCAGGCCCACCATGGCGTGTAGGAGGCCGAGCTGCGGCGTGTAGGAGTACCGGGAGCCTTCTGTCGTCGCGGTGGGCTCTTCAGTGACCTCAAAGCGCAACTGCTCCCAGCCTCGCAGCGATGACGCGAGCGCAGCACCGGCACCAGCGGGTGCCTGCCACGACAACTCGGCGCGATAGGTGCCCGGCTCGGCCGGCTGCTTGACCCACGCCAAATCAACACGGTCGCCCAGCGCGTTCGCTGCCGCCCATTCCACGTGCGGCAGCATCGCTGACGGTGCTGAGTGCACGAAAAGGACACCCCTGGTCTGGGGCTGCGGTGTCGTGCTTTTCATCGGTGCCTCCCTGATTCGCCTTCCCCAGCGTCAGTGGATGCACTCCGTTGTGTTCCTATTGTGGCCGAAACCGCTGGCCAGGACAACACCCGTGTGTTTTTACTGCTCAGACCAGGTGCAGATCACTCACACCGCATTCGGCCCACACGTCGAGAACCGATTGTTTGTCGTCCCAGGCCGCTACGGGTTGGAACCCGTCATCAATCAGGTGCTGCCAGATCTCGCCCTTGACGATGGTGTCCTTGCGGTAGTCGCCCACGATGCGCAGGTACATCCCGTCATAGCCGATGTCGTTGCGTGTCAGCCAGTCAATGGCGTGGTCACGCCAAATGAATTCGCGCGATGACACCACGACGACCGCGAGGCCTGCCGCCTTGTCGTCGCGTGCTGCCTGAGCAACCCGTGCAATCGGCGGACAGTCGGCAGCGGCGGCGTGAAACGCATGAAAGTCGCGATCCTTGCCCTCGAGCAAGTGCTGAATCGACGACGTGTCGCACAGACAACCGTCGAGGTCGTAGATCACCGCATCGCGCATGCCATGATCCTAAAGCGGTGGGGCGACTCGGGCTTGAACCGAGGACCGGGAGGTTATGAGTCTCCTGCTCTGACCAACTGAGCTACCGCCCCTTGCGGGATTCACCCTAGTGGGAAGCGGTCAGAAATGAATTGCTCCCCCACTTGGACTCGAACCAAGAACCTGCCGATTAACAGTCGGCTGCTCTGCCAATTGAGCTATAGGGGATGGACGCCGAATGCTCCGGCGCACGAGAGACGATCTTAGCAAGGCCGGTGCGCAGCTGTCGCATCGCCTCCGCCTCAATCCGACGCACCGATGACTCGCTCAGATCCAACTCGTAGGCCACCTCTCGACGGGTCAGCGGTTCGGTCCCAGTATCGAGGCCAAATCGCAGTCGGAGGACGTCGCTCGCCTCCTCATCGAGGCCTTCCAGAAGCCATTCGGCCGAATCTTCGTGATGGTCCTGCCAGGGCTGGTCAGGGATTTCGCTCACGGTTTCGCGGCGGTGGATCTCGGCGAGGACCGCTCCGCGAATCCACGGCCACGCATAGGTACTGAGCCGAACGCCGCGGGTGACATCGAAGCGGTCAAGCGCTCGGATCAGCGCAACAACACCGGCTTGCACCGCGTCTCGCAGGTCCTCGCCGCGTGCGCCCAACATCATGGCCTGCAGAATGACGGAGCGCAGATTCGCCAACACAAGGCGTTCGCGCGCCTGGGCGTCGCCGCTGCACGACCGGCCAGCGAGGACGCGTTCGGTGTGAGCGTCAAGTGCCTGATTTCCAAGTGCCTGCTTGATGAAGTCATCCATTCATCCAGCCTCGGTCGATCTGGCCTGGCAGACCAGCCTCGAAATCGCGATCTGTGGATATCTTCGAAGCGAGCTACGGGCTGGGGACACCCAGGATGCGGTCGCGGGTGTTGCGGTGCCGCTGCTCCAGCGCGATGAGCTGGCTGAACACTTCCCGGTACTGCTCTGCGTCGCCGGGGTCCGTGCGCTGAAGGCGAGACTTCACGTCGTCAATCTGCCGCTGTAGTGACAGCAACTGCAGGCGGGCGAGCACCGACGCGACCACGTTGGCGACGTTGGCTTCCCGCGCAAGCATCGGCTCCACTGCGGCGACTTCCAAGATCTTGCGGGTCGTGTCGCCCTCCAACGCCCCGGCGACCCGCGGAAACCAGCCCGTATCTTCTTTCTCCGGCCAGCCTTGCGCCTGCAAGTGCGTGAATAAGTGCTGGGCAATGGGGTGGGTGAAGTCGTCCGCTGAGAGGTCGTTGATGTGGTGGCGCGCGATGTGTGGGTATTGGGTGAGTGCCTTCAGCGCTTCTCGTTCGTCAGCAAACTTTGGTCCGCCAAAGCTCGCGATCTCCATCGGCGGCGCGGGCGCTGGCGTCTCTTTGGAGACTTCGGCACCTTCCCGAGGCCGCTGATTGGCCGACTTCTTGTGGGCCGCGCGAACCTGGGCGACGTCGACGCCGATGCGGCCAGCGATCTCGCGCAACAGTTCGTCGACCTTGGACTTATCGCGGATCGACGAAGCCAACGTGACGGCCTCGCGCATCGCATCGATGCGCTGATCGCCGCGGTCGAGGTCGTATCGGCTCAACATGTTGTCAAGGACGAAGCGATACAGCGGGATACGGCTGTCCACCAGATTGCGAACGGCTTCATCGCCGTCAGCGAGGCGCAGATCGCATGGATCCATGCCACGGGGTTCGACAGCCACGTACGTCTGGGAAACGAACTGCTGATCGCCTTGGAACGTCTTCAGCGCCGCACGTTGGCCGGCTTCGTCACCGTCGAAGGTGAACACGACCTCGCCGCGGAACGCATCGTGGTCAAGCATCAACCTGCGCAGCACCCGTGCATGGCCTTCGCCGAACGCCGTGCCACAGGTGGCGACGGCAGTGGTGACCCCGGCTTCGTGGCAGGCCATGACGTCGGTGTAACCCTCGACGATGACGGCGCGGCTCTCGCCAGAGATCGCGCGGCGCGCCAAGTCGATGCCGTAGAGCACCTGGGACTTCTTGTAGATGGGCGACTCGGACGTGTTGAGGTACTTGGCCTCAATGCGGTCGTCCTCGAAGATCCGTCGTGCGCCGAAGCCGACGATCTCGCCAGTCATTTCGCGGATCGGCCACAGCAGTCGTCCACGGAACCGGTCGTACAGTCCGCGGTCGTTGCGTCCGACGAGTCCCCCGGTGACGAGCTCATCGGCCGAGAACCCCTTACTTGTCAGATGCGCCGACAACGCATCGCCGGAGCGCGGCGCGAAGCCCATACCGAAGTGTTCGGCGGCTTCCTGACTGAAACCGCGATCTTGGACGAACTGGCGCCCAGCCTGGGCGTCGGGTGACCGACCAAGGAAGTCGGCGTAGAACTCGCCGGCCAGCTTGTGCGCTTCCAGAAGTCGATTGCGCTGGTTGGGATCGCGTCGAGGTCCAGGCGTCGAACCTTCTTCGTACCGCAGGACGATGCCGTATTTGCCCGCAAGTCGCTCGACGGCCTCGACAAACGTCATGCCTTCGATTTCCATCAGGAATCGGTAGACATCGCCGCCCACACCGCAGCCGAAGCAGTGATACGTGCCCACCGAAGGTCGCACATTGAACGACGGCGACTTCTCGTCGTGGAACGGGCACAGTCCCTTGCGAGCGCCGCCGCCAGCGTTGCGGAGCGCGACGTACTGTTCAACGACCTCATCGATGCGGGCACGTTCGCGGACCGCTTCAATGTCTTCTTGAAGGATCCGGCCCGCCATGCCTGGAGCCTAGTCCAGCAGGCGTAGCCCCCAAGCCCGGGCCGAGACGTCGGTCAAGCTGGCGACTTGGTCGATCACGGCACGGAGTCGGCCAGCGTCGTCGGTTGCTGCGCGATGGTCGGCGGCGAAGTCCGGTTCGAGGTGCTGATCGCCGGTGCGGCTCAGCACGCTCACCAGCGCCTGCAGCAGTTCGCGCTGGCGATCCTGGACCTCGGCTCGCCGGTCAGTGCGCATCACGTAGTGGGCGGCGAGCGCCTTCAAGACGGTGATCTCGTCGCTGGTCGACTCAGGCACTTCCAGGTCGGCTTCATAGCGAACTAGTGGTCCGGTCCCCCACTTCTCGACGGTGGCCTTGTGTGCGGCTGTCGCGAATCGACCGATCAACGTGCTGGTGAAGTTCTTGAGTTCAGCACGCGATCCCCGGCTGCCGTCGAACAGCCCCTGCGGCCAGGCGTCCAATGCGTGCAGCCGCTCAAGCGCCGCACCCAGCCGGTCATCATCGGCGCCGGCGTCATACCAATCGCGTGCCACGGCGAAAACTGGCGGCAGATCAAGCGAGGCGACGTCCAGGGTGAAAAAGCCGCCGAACACTGCGTCTTCGACGTCATGCACCGAGTACGCAATGTCGTCAGACAGGTCCATCACTTGCGCTTCGATCGGTCGGCGTCGACCCTCAGAACCTTGACGCAACCAATCGAAGACGGCCCGATCATCGGGGTAGACGCCAAATTTGGGGCCTGGCACCTCGCCACGGGCCCACGGATACTTCACGCAGGCCGACAACGTCGCCCGGGTCAGGTTCAGACCAACGCTGTGGCCACTGGCGTCGAAGGTTTTGGACTCCAACCGCGACAACAACCGCAACGTTTGAGCATTTCCTTCAAATCCGCCGCAGGCCTCGGCAGCCTGATCCAATGCGGTCTCGCCGTTGTGGCCGAAGGGCGGGTGGCCAAGATCGTGTGACAACGCCGCCGAGTCCACGACATCGGGATCGCACCCCAGCCCCTTGCCCAACTCGCGGGCCACCTGAGCGACTTCCAACGTGTGGGTCAGCCGGTTGCGGACGAAGTCATCGGTGCCGGCGCCCATCACCTGGGTCTTGGCCGACAATCGACGCAGCGCGGATGAATGCACGATACGGGCGCGGTCGCGCTCAAACGGGGTGCGCTCAGCGCGTTTGCCCGGTTCGGTGACGAACCGCTGCCGCGCTTCGGGTCCGTACTCGTGCGTCGTCACGCGCCTGACGGTACCGGTCGTCAGAACCGGCCGTTGCGCGGACGCGGCTGACAGGTGGGGCAAGTGAACGACGAACGGTTCATGAAGGCATCGCGCCGAATGGGTGTTCCGCACCGTTCACACGGTTCGCCTTCCTGCCCGTAGGCCTGCAGCGACCGGTCGAAGTAGCCGCTGTTCCCGTTCACGTTCACATAGAGCGCATCAAATGACGTGCCGCCTTGCGCCAACGCTTCAGCCATCACATCGGTGACGTGCTTGAGCAGTTCGGCCACTTCGCGTTTGGTCACATGGCGGGTGTTGCGGGCGTAATGCAATCTGGCCCGCCACAACGATTCGTCGGCATAGATATTGCCGACCCCAGAGATCAAACCCTGATCCAACAGTGCCCGCTTGATGCCGGTCTCGCGGCGTCGCAGTCGGCGGTCGACCTCGAGTGGGTCAAACAGCGGATCGAATGGATCGCGAGCAATATGCGCGATCTCCGAAGGAACCAGCGTGGTGGCTTGGTCGACCAATCCAGCGCTGAACGACAAGCCGCCGAAAATTCGCTGATCGGCGAACCGCAACTGGGTGCCGTCGGACAGGTCGAACCGCACCCGTTCGTGGCGCGTGGCAGCCGAGTCCGGGTTGCTGATCAAGAATTGGCCGCTCATGCCCAGGTGGCACAACACTGCATCGTCGCCATCCAGCAGCAACCACAAGTATTTGCCGCGCCGTTGCGCACCGGTGATCTGTCGGCCCTCGAACCGGGCAATGAAGTCTGCCGGACCTGGCTCGTGACGACGAATCGATCGGGCGTCGAAGATTGTGGCGGCCGATACCGTGCGACCGACAGCGTGATCAATCAGCCCGCGCCGCACGACTTCTACCTCAGGCAGCTCCGGCATAGGTCACTGCTGAGGTTCAAGACGGGCGGAGATGGCGCGCCAGGCCTTCTCGGCCACCATCTGTTCGGCGTCCTTTTTGGAACGACCGTGGCCACCGTCGAATGACTCGTCGCCGATGACGACCTGCGCAGTGAATCGCTTGTCGTGATCGGGGCCGGTGCCTTCCAACACGTACTGCGGAACGCCCAGCGAATTATTGGCTGACAGCTCTTGCAAGGAGGTCTTCCAGTCCAAGCCAGCGCCGAGCTCGGCGGCGCTTTGCATGACCGGGTCGAAAACGCGGTGCACCAGTTCAGCGGCACGCTCCATGCCGAAAGCGACGTAGACGGCGCCGATGAGTGCCTCGACCGAATCGGACAGGATTGACGCCTTGCCGCGACCGCCAGTGGTCTCTTCGCCACGGCCCAAGCGCAGATGCTCACCGAGGCCCAACTCGCGGGCCACGACGGCCAACGATTTGGCGCTCACCACTGCAGCGCGCAGTTTGGCCAACTGCCCTTCGGGCAAATCAGGATGCGCGTGGAAAAGGGTGTCAGTGACAACGACACCAAGCACCGAGTCGCCGAGGAACTCGAGGCGCTCGTTATTGGGGATCTGACCGTTCTCGTAGGCGTACGAGCGATGGGTCAGCGCATGCAAAAGCAGCCCAGTGTCCAAATCAGGGACACCGAGCTGCTCGCGGAGCTGATCAAGCTTGTGATCAGGCTCCGCAACCTCGTCGGTCAGAGGACCTGACGACGGTCGCCGCGAGCGCCATACTGGCCGCACTCGCTGCACGCGTGGTGCGGGCGCACCTTCGCGCCGCACGCCGGGTTCGCGCAATCGACGACCTGAACGACCGTCGTCTTCCACTGCGAGCGACGGTG
>JBEBVW010000096.1:0-9396 GCA_040392565.1 Aeromicrobium sp.
CGGTGTTCGGCGCACCGGTGTCATCGGCAAACAGGTCCTCGACCACAAATGATCTACCGGGTTCAACTGACTTCACGTTCCACATCCCGTAGTACTTCTCGCCCTCCGGCGAGGTCATGAAATAGCGGACCATACCGCCGGGGGAGAGTTCATGCACGGTCACGGTCGCGGGATAACCGGGAGGCCCCCACCAGCGCTCCAACTTGCGTGGATCGGCGTAGAGGTCCCAGACCTTGTCCACGGGGTGATCGAACGTTGCCACGACGGTCAGGGTGAGTGCGTCAAGGTCTTTGTCGACGGTGATGTTCACCATGTCAATGTCCTTCATCTAGGAGGTCTGCCATTCGTTGGACCCGGCCCTTCCAGGCCTCTGCCAACTCGTCGAGAGCCCGGCGGGCTCGGTCGACGACATCTCGATCTGAGGTCACAAGCAACTCCCTTCCCCGGCGTTGCTTGGTCACCAGGCCCACCGATTCGAGGACCGCTACGTGCTTTTGCACGGCAGCGAAACTCATCGGGTAGGCCTCGGCAAGGCGGCTGACTGAGAACTCGCCCTGGACCGCCCGGCGCAGAATGTCGCGCCGCGTCGCATCGGCCAGTGCGTGGAACAGTCTGTCCACTTCGGCGTCTGTGATCATGTCGATTGATACAACCATTTGGTTGTACGTTAGGTGACGATGTGGACACCGTCAAGATGTCGTCGGTATCTGCTGGTAGAACAGCCGAGTGGACCACGACGAGGACGACGAGCAGCTTTCGTTGCTGCCCGAACCTCGGCGCAGAGCCCGCGCTGCGTCGCCCAAGCCATCGGCTCCTGTGGCTGACGTGGATCCCATCGCCAGCGTCTGGGTCGATACCGGGTTGGCTCACCTCGACCGTGCTTTCGACTATTCGGTGCCAGTTGACCTGCACGACAAAGTCGTTCCTGGATGCCGAGTGCGGGTGCGATTCGCTGGCAAATTGACCGACGGTTTTGTGATCAGCCGGTCCGCGGCCTCCGATCACGATGGTCGCATCAGTCCACTGGCCAAAGTGGTGTCAAGCGAGTCGGTGTTGGCCCCTGAAGTGATGAAGCTGGCGCAGGCGGTCGCTCAGCGCTATGCCGGAACAGTCGGTGATGTCTTGCGTCTCGCAATTCCGCCGCGCCACGCCACCACCGAACGCAAGCCTTCTGCTTCGGCGACGGTTCTGCCATCCCCGTCAGCCGAATCTTGGGTGGCCTACGGAGGCGAATTTCTGGCGGCGTTGGCATCGGGGGAGTCGCCGCGGGTCGCATGGTCGGCGCTCCCGGAGCCAGATCCTGCACGTGCCGTCGCCCACGCGGCATTAGCTGCGGCACACAGCGGTCGCGGCACCATCGTGTGTGTTCCTGACATTCGAGATGTCCGTCGCTGGACCGACGTGTTCACCGAGGTCATCGGTGCCGGCGGCTTTGTGGTGCTCACCGGCGCACAAGATGCCGCCGAACGGTACTGCGCTTTCCTGGCTGTCTCGCGCGGTAGCGCCCGTATCGTGCTGGGCACCCGTGCAGCAGCGTTCGCACCGATGCGCGATCTGGGGCTATTGGTTCTGTGGGACGACGGCGACGACCTCTACGCCGATCCGCGTGCGCCGTATCCGCATACCCGTGAAGTCATGTTGCTGCGTGCTGAACAGCAGGGGAGTGCACTGCTGCTGGCGTCGTACGCCCGCACCGCCGAAGTGCAGTCGCTGGTCGAAACGGGCTGGTGCACCGACCTCGTACCGGGGCTTGAGGATCGTCGTGCCGTCTGGCCACGCGTTGATGTCGTCGACGGAACCGACACTGGGGGAGTTCCGGTGCGGTTGCCACGCCAAGTCTTTGCGCGCATTCGCGAATCTATGGGACCGGTCCTCGTTCAGGTGCCGCGACGTGGCTATCGCACCTCTCTGGCGTGTCAGCGATGCCGCACGTCGGCGAGGTGTGCTGAGTGCGAAGGCCCAATGGTGCAGCTTGCTGCTGGCGCGGCGCCGGTGTGTCGATGGTGCGGGGTTGTCACAGATCCCTGGTCTTGCCGCGAATGTCAGGGCACCGCACTCCGGGCGCCCATCGTGGGCCAACTGCGCACGGCCGACGAGATGGCCCGTGCGTTCCCTGAGCACACAGTCATCACTAGTGGCGGAGACAACGTGCTCGACGTTGCGCCAGGTGGACGAGTCATCGTGCTGGCTACGCCCGGTGCCGAACCGGTCACCCCCAGCGGGTACTCAGTCGTGGTCTTGCTCGATACGTGGCTCATGTTGGGCCGCGACGACGTGCGTGTTGTTGAGGAGGCGCACCGGCGGTGGTTTAACGCGCTGGCGCTGGGTGCTCCCGGCTCTCACGGTGTGGTCGTCGGCGAATCGGCATTGCTCCAGGCCTTGGTGCGCACCGATCCGGTGGGTTTTGCGCAGCGCGAATTGGCCGATCGCGCCGAGACTCGTATGCCGCCGGTGAGTCGGCTGGCTTCTCTCGAGGGCGATCCTGACGACCTTGATGCTCTCGCGCAGAATGAATGGACGCCCCACACCGACGTCCTGGGACCGGTCGAGATTCGCACTCGCACGGGCGTGACGTCGCGCTTGGTGCTGCGTGCTCCGCGGCGAGAGGGCGCTCAGCTCGCGACCCTTCTGGCCCAGGTCGCACGCGAACGCACTGCCAACAAGGAAGCAAGTGTGCGCATCCAGATTGATCCGTTGACGTTCTGACCCGAAGTACTTGCTTGGGATGCCATCATCAGCACCATGGAGACGGTCGGGTCGGGCATGGGGTTGCGCGTCCGCCTCGCCGCGCCCGACGACACCGACGTGGTGGCAGAACTGCTGTTCGCGTTCAACACCGAGTTTGCATCGCCCACGCCGTCGCCAATGCAGTTCGCTCCTCGCCTCCGGTTGATGCTGGAGGGCCCGGTTGCCTTCGTCGTTCTGGCGGAAATTGACCACATCGGCGTGGGCTTCGCGCTCGTCACGACGCGCCCGACGCCGTATGGTGACGGGCCGCTGGCGCAGTTGGAGGAGCTGTATGTGCGACCTGATCTGCGCAATCACGGGATCGGGACGAACATCATGACGGCAGTCGTCGACGAAGTCCGGCGACGCGATGGCATTGAGATTCACATCAACGTCGACGAAATTGACAGGGACACCCGACGTTTCTACGAACGTCACGGATTCACGAACATCCAGCCCGGCGCGGATTTCGCGATGCTGTGTTACCTCCGAGAGCTCGGTTCGCCAGAGTCGGCCTAGTATCGAAGATGTGAAGTTGGTCTTCGCGGGAACGCCCGACACCGCAGTCCCCAGTCTTGAAGCGCTGATTGCCAGCAAGCATGAAGTCGCTGCGGTCATCACGCGTCCCGACGCACCAGTCGGCCGCGGCCGCTCGGTGCAGCCTTCGCCGGTTTCGCGCGCGGCTCAAGCGCACGGCATCGAGGTCTTGGCCCCGTCAAGCGCCTCCGATCCGCAGTTCCTCGACCGACTCCGACAGATCGCCCCGGCCTGCATCCCAGTCGTGGCTTACGGCCAGATCCTGAAGCGCGAAGCGCTCGATATCCCTGAGTTCGGCTGGATCAACCTGCATTTCTCGGTCCTGCCCGCATGGCGGGGAGCGGCGCCAGTGCAGCGTTCGATCATGGCCGGCGACGAGATCACAGGGGCCACCGTCTTCAGCATCGTCGAAGAACTCGATGCCGGTCCTGTGCTCGGATCAATCACCGAACGCATTCGCGACACCGACACCTCAGCCACGCTCTTGGCGCGATTAGCTGACTTTGGCAGCAAGTTGCTGGTCGATGCGGTCGACCACATCGAGGCCGGCGACATCGGCGTCATCGCGCAGTCCGACGAGAACATCTCGTACGCACCGAAGCTCACCACGGACGATGCTCGCATCGAA
Source organism: Aeromicrobium sp. (assembly GCA_040392565.1). Taxonomy (GTDB): domain Bacteria; phylum Actinomycetota; class Actinomycetes; order Propionibacteriales; family Nocardioidaceae; genus Aeromicrobium. Next base: position 3,893 of record JBEBVW010000096.1, read on the forward strand.
TGGAACCGTCCCGCGTTTGCGATCAATCGACACATTCGCGGCTGCACCCCTGCGCCCGGTGCCTGGACCACGCTGGCCGGGGATCGACTGAAGATCGGACCCGTCACGGCAACGGTCGACGACACGTTGGACCCCGGCCAAATCGCGGTCACGAAGAAAGAAGTGCGCGTCGGCACGGCCAGCACCGATGTGATCTTGGGTGATGTCCAAGCAGTCGGCAAGAAGCAGATGGCCGCAGCTGATTGGGCTCGCGGAACCCGGATTCCCCACGATCACCTGCTCGGCACCTGATGGGCGCCGACCCTATTCGGGCCATCGCGTTCGCAGCGCTTCGGGCCGTCGACGAACGCGACGCCTACGCGAACCTCGTTCTGCCTGGCATGCTGGCCGAGCACAAGATCGCCGGCCGCGACGCAGCCTTCGCAACGGAGTTGGTCCACGGCACGCTGCGGATGCGCGGCACCTACGACGCGGTGATTGACCAGGTCGCCAAGAACGGCGTCGCTGGCCTTGACGCACCGGTCCTGGACGCGTTGCGACTAGGCACCCACCAGCTGCTCGGTATGCGAGTTCCCTCGCATGCTGCGGTGAGTTCGACAGTCGATGTGGTGCGCCGCGAAATCGGTCACAAGCCGGTGGGATTCGTCAACGCGCTACTGCGGCGCATTAGCGGTCAATCGCTGGACGAGTGGCTCGATCAGGCCACGGGGGGACTCGACGCAGACGACGCGTTGGCGATCAGAACCTCCCATCCACGCTGGATCGTCGAAGCCTTGCGAGATGTCGTTGGTGAGGCGGCGCTACCGGCCTTGTTGGACGCCCACAATCAGGCGCCTCGCGTCACGCTGGTGGCTCGTCCCGGGCTATGTGAGCCCGACGAATTGCCCGGTGAGCCCGGCCGCCTTTCGCCATTCGCGCGGGTGCTGACCGACGGCGGTGCGCCGGGAGCTATCGCTCAGGTGCGCGATGGTGCTGCAGGTGTTCAGGACGAGGGATCGCAAATGGTCGCGATCACGGCTGCCGAAGCACCCCTTGACGGCCCCGACGAACACTGGCTGGACCTCTGTGCTGGCCCAGGCGGGAAGGCAGCACTCTTGGGCGCTATCGCCGCGCAGCGCGGTGCAACGGTGGTCGCCAATGAACTGCAAGAACATCGAGCCGAACTCGTGCGACAGTCCGTGCGATTGCTGCCCAATGTCGACGTTGTTTCATTCGATGGGCGTGAAGGTCCGTGGTCGTCGGCGTCATTTGACCGCGTGTTGGTCGACGCCCCCTGTACCGGTCTGGGGGCCCTGCGCCGTCGGCCCGAATCGCGATGGCGTCGCTCGCCGGATGATTTGGAGCAGTTAGTGCCGCTGCAGAAGGCGCTGCTTGTGCGAGCACTGGACCTCGTCCGACCGGGCGGTGTGGTCACATATGCCACCTGCTCCCCACATCTAGCCGAAACCGATCAGGTCGTGGCTGACGTAGTCGCATCAACAGGAGCCGAGCCGGTGGAGATTCGCCGCTGGTGGCCTCATGTCGACGGCAGTGATGCAATGTTCGCCGCTGTGCTGCGTCGTCCAGTCGCCTGATCGGACCCGATACGCTCCACCCGTGGGAAGCATTCAGATCGCACCGAGCATGTTGTCGGCGGACTTTGCCAATCTTGAGTCCGAGGCTCAGCGAATTGCGGGAGCCGATTGGCTGCATGTCGATGTGATTGATGGACACATCGTACCCAACCTCACGCTCGGCGTGCCCGTGCTTGAGGCGGTGGCCAAGGTCGCTGCGCAACCCATCGATGCGCACCTAATGATCGAAGATCCCGACCGCTGGGCTCCTGCCTATGTGGAAGCAGGCGCGGGGAGCGTGACCTTCCACGTGGAGGCGGCAGCGGCTCCTGTGCGCCTAGCCCGAGAAATCCGCGCCAAAGGCGCGCGCGCCTCGATGGCGCTGAAGCCGGCAACACCCATCGAGCCATATGAAGATTTGCTGCCTGAACTCGACATGGTCTTGATCATGACCGTTGAGCCGGGCTTTGGCGGTCAGAAGTTCCTTGACGTGTGCCGTCCCAAGATTGAGCGCACCCGCCGGTTACTGGACAAGACCGGGGGAGATATCTGGCTCCAGGTTGACGGTGGGGTTTCGGTGGAGACCATCGAACGCTGCGCTGAGGCTGGTGCTGACGTATTCGTGGCCGGATCGGCCGTGTTCGGCGCCGATGACCCCAATGAGATGGTCGCCACACTCCGCAATCTCGCAGGTCACGTACACTGATCTCAGTTCAGTTCGACTGAACAAGCTCTGGGGTCGGTGCAATTCCGAGCCGGCGGTCATAGTCCGCGACCCGTGGCAACACGGTTGAGCCGGTGGAACTCCGGCACCGACGGTTAAAGTCCGGATGGGAAGAGCTAAAACCGTGGCGCCGTGTGCGTCAGGGGTCCCCGGAGCGCGAGAACTCCGGAGAGGACCAATGGCAACCGAACGCGAGCAGCAGGCGATGCGTCAGGCGATCGACGCTGCGGCCACTGTGGTCCGTGCGCTGCCTAATCCGCGTGTCGGCTGTGTTCTGTTGACGCCCGATGGGGGTCAGATTGCGGTCGGTATCCACCGAGGCGCGGGGTCCCCGCACGCTGAAGTTGATGCCTTGATGCAGGCGGGCGATGCCGCGCGTGGGGCAACCGCTGTCGTCACCCTCGAACCTTGCAATCACACCGGCCGCACCGGCCCGTGTGCACAGGCGCTGATCGACGCTGGTGTCGCGCGTGTTGTCTTCGCCCAACTTGATCCGAACCGGTCCGCTGCCGGTGGCGCAGCGACTTTGCGCGAGGCCGGCATTGATGTTGAAGCCGGTGTCATGGCTGAAGAGTCGGCCGATTTGAACGAAGAGTGGACGTTCGCGATGACATCGGGTCGTCCGTTCGTCACTTGGAAGTATGCCGCGACCATGGACGGCCTCAGTGCCGCGCCCGATGGCTCTAGTAAGTGGATCACCAGCGAAGAAGCTCGCCACGATGTGCAGACCTTCCGCGCTGGTGTTGACGCGATCGTCGCCGGGACTGGCGCAGTTCTTGCCGACGATCCGCGACTCACCGCGCGTGACGCCGAAGGCCTCCCGCTGCCCTATGAGCAGCAGCCACTTCGCGTCGTCGTGGGCGAGACCACCATCCCGAACTACTACCGAGTGTTCGACAGAGTCGCACCAACCTTGATGATCCAGTCACGGGATCCGGAAAAGGTGCTGGCCAAGCTCGTCGAAAACGAGGTGCGCCATGTGTGGTTGGAAGGCGGTCCCCGCCTCGCCGGAGCTTTTTGGAACGCCGGATTGATTGACCGTGTGATCGGCTACATCGCTCCGGCCATGCTCGGATCTGGGCGCGCGGCGCTCGAAGGCGAAGCGACCACACTTGCCGATCTTCGGCCCATCCACATTCACGACTTACGCCAGATCGGTCCGGACATCCGGATCATCGGCACGCCAGGGCGTATGCAGCGAGAGGATTTCGACTGATGTTCACCGGACTGGTGGAGGAAAAGGGTGTCGTCACCGCAATTGAACCGCTGGGCGATTCCGTACGGTTGTCGGTGCGCGGACCGGTCGTAACCGGCGACGCTGTCCACGGTGCTTCGATTGCCGTCAACGGCTGCTGTCTGACCGTCATGGCGCAGGACGGCGACGTTTTCAGTGCGGACGTGATGGCTGAATCGCTGGCCAAGACGTCTTTGGGCGATCTAGCCGTCGGCGATGAAGTCAATCTCGAACGCGCACTTGCCGCGGGCGCCCGCATGGGTGGCCACATCGTTCAGGGTCACGTCGACGGCACTGGTCGCCTGATTGACCGTGCACCAAGCGAAACCTTGCTCAGCAGCGGTGAACCCGCATGGGAACTGCTGCGTTTCGAGCTTCCCCCCGAGTTGGCTCGCTATGTCGTCACGAAGGGTTCGATCACGGTCGACGGCACCTCGCTGACTGTTGTCGAGGTAGCCGATGACGACCCCGCAGTGGGCGGATCTTGGTTCTCGGTTTCGCTGATTCCCACCACTCTTGCCGACACGATCCTCGGCACCCGCCGACCCGGCGATCGGGTCAATCTCGAGGTCGACATCCTCGCAAAGTACGTCGAAAGGTTGGTCAACCATGACCGCTGACCGTGAATCGGGCATCAGGCTCGACAGCATTGAACGCGCCATCGCCGATATTCGCGATGGCAAGGCCATCGTCGTGGTCGACGATGAGAACCGTGAGAACGAAGGCGACATCATCTTCGCCGCCAGCAAATCGACGCCAGAACTCATGGCGTTCCTGGTGCGTTACTCCAGCGGCCTGATTTGCGCTCCAGCAGTGGGCGAAATCCTCGACCGCCTAGCGATCCCGTTGATGACACCGCACAACCGGGACAAGCTCCGTACCGCGTACACCGTCTCGATCGACGCGCGTGACGGTGTCACGACAGGCATTTCGGCAAGCGACCGAGCCCGTACCTGTCGAGTTTTGGCCGACTCGGCCACGGAGCCATTTGAGATCACGCAGCCGGGCCACATCGTGCCGCTGCGCGCCAAGCCCGGGGGAGTCCTGGAGCGTCCGGGCCACACCGAGGCCGCTGTTGATTTCGCGCGGTTGGCGGGCCTCACGCCAGTCGGCGTGATCGGCGAGGTGCTGCACGACGACGGCACCCTGCAGCGACTTCCGGCGCTGCGTGAATTCGCGGACGAGCACGGTCTCGCGCTGGTTTCCATTGAAGATCTGCAGATCTACTTGCGCCTGCACGAAAGCCAAATTCAGCGGCTGGCGACCACTCGGCTGCCCACGGAGTTCGGCGAGTTCACTGCCCACGGCTACCGCGACGACATCGACGGTTCGGAGCACATCGCGCTGGTTCATGGTGATCCCGGTACCGACGACGTCCTCGTTCGGCTGCACTCGGAGTGCTTGACCGGCGACGTTCTTGGTTCTCGGCGGTGCGATTGCGGCCCACAGCTTGAGGCCGCCATGGCTGCTGTCTCAGAAGCCGGCGCTGGAATCGTCGTCTACCTGCGCGGGCACGAGGGTCGCGGCATCGGTTTGTTGCACAAACTGCAGGCTTATCAACTGCAGGACGACGGCCAGGACACGGTTGACGCCAATTTGAGCCTGGGCTTTGGTGAAGACGAACGCGACTACGCCGCTGGCGCGCAGATCTTGCGCGATCTCGGCGTGACGTCTGTTCGGCTGCTGACCAACAACCCGGACAAGAAGCGTCAACTGGAGCAGTATGGCGTCAAGGTGGCTGAGCGTCTGCCGGTCGTCATCCGACCGACTGCCGACAACCTGCGCTATCTCCAGACCAAAGCAGAACGCATGGGTCACGATCTCCCAGATCTGACCCACCTGACCCAAGGGGATTTCACATGAGCGAGCGCCAGCGAGCGAACAATCAGAACCTCATGACGCCACCTCGTTACTATCGCTTCTTCGTGGAGGTGGCGGCATGAGCGAGCGCCAGCGAGCGAACAATCAGAACCTCATGACGCCACCTCGTTAC
>JBEBVW010000097.1:0-9204 GCA_040392565.1 Aeromicrobium sp.
TGCTTGCCGTGTGGCTTAGTGGTCGGTCGGTATCCGGGAAGCGCCAGTTCAAACGGCCAGTTGTATTCGGTGGTCGCCTGCAGCGCGTCCTTGGCGATATCGACCAAGACCGGTCCCGGACGTCCGGTTCCGGCGATGTGGAACGCCTCGGCGATGACCCGTGGAATTTCGGCTGCTTCGGTCACCAAATAACTGTGCTTGGTGATGGGCATCGTGATGCCGCGGATATCAGCTTCCTGGAAGGCATCGGAGCCAATCACCGAACTGGAGACCTGGCCGGTGATCGCAACGATCGGGACCGAGTCCATGTAGGCATCAGCGATGGCAGTCACGAGATTCGTGGCACCAGGACCAGACGTTGCCATGCACACGCCGACCTTGCCGGTGACGTGGGCATAGCCCTGTGCCGCGTGGCCAGCGCCCTGCTCATGGCGCACCAAGATGTGCCGGATCGAGGAGTCGAAGAGCGGATCGTAGGCAGGCAGGATTGCGCCGCCGGGGATGCCGAAAATGACCTCAACGCCAGCCTGCTCAAGCGCGCGCACCAGGCTCTGGGCGCCGGTGAGTGTGGCGGAAGTTTCGGTGTCGGTCGTCATGGTCGGTCCTGTTCGAGGTGTTTCTGAATCTTCACGTTCTTGCTGTTCATGGTGGACCCTGTTCGCCGCACAAAAAAACCCCGCAGCCACGAAGGCGAGCGAGGAGCGACGCGGGGCCCAACAGGGAGGGTCGCGTCAGAGAAGTACGACAAGCTGTGCATGCACACGGCCAGTCTCCCCCGCTGAGACAGCGTGGTCAAGTTATGAGACGTTTCGGTCCACGATGTGGTCATGTTCACCATGGGCTTGGCTCGTAATCTTTGAGGAATACGCCATGCAGATCTTCGCCGGCCTCGCCCCGAACCACTGGGTCGTAGACGCGAGCGGCCCCGTCGACTAGGTCCAATGGTGCTTTGAAGCCTTCTTCAGCCAGTCGCACCTTGGTGGTGTGTGGCCGTTCGTCGGTGATCCAGCCGGTGTCGACGGCGGTCATCAAGATGCCGTCAGTTTCCAACATCTCCGCCGCGCTGGTTCGAGTCAGCATGTTGAGTGCTGCTTTGCTCATATTGGTGTGCGGGTGTCCGGGGCCTTTGTATTGGCGAGCGAACTGACCCTCCATCGCCGAGACGTTCACGACGTAGGTGCGTCGTGCCGCTGCAGCAGCCATGGCAGGTCGCAACCGGCTGATCAAGATGAACGGTGCCGTCTGATTGCACAACTGCACTTCCAGCAGTTCCAGGGCATCGACTTCACCGACCGTCTGAACCCAGCTATTGGTGCTCACTTGATCTGGAACAAGGCCCCCAGCATCGATGCGCGAAAGATCCGCCGAGCCGGCCTGCAGCGCTTGAGCAGTGACGTCGGCAGCGGCGGCAGCAGCATCCAGTTGCAGGGCCGTCGCCGAATCGCCGGCCAGCGCGGGATGGGCCTCGACGGACCCAACGAGGGCTGTCGGGTGCAAATCGCTGGTGTGACCGAAGGTCACGAGCTCCGGCATCGGCCCGGCCTCGAGTGGAACAGTTTCTGCCTCAGCGATTGCCGAATACGCGCCCGGTGTGCGTTTGACTGTCTGTGCCGCATTGTTGATCAGGATGTCCAACGGTCCGGCAGCGGCGACATCGTCGGCCAAAGCCACCACTTGGGCAGGATCGCGCAGATCGATGCCAACGACTTTGAGCCGGTCAATCCACTGCGGCGAATCGGGCATCTGGCGGAAGCGGCGCACCGCATCGTTGGGGAATCTGGTGGTGATGGTGGTGTGGGCGCCATCGCGCAGCAGGCGCAGCGCAATGTACATGCCGATCTTCGCCCGGCCGCCGGTCAGAAGTGCTCGTCGCCCCGTCAGATCCGTTCGGGCGTCACGCTTGGCGTGGTTGAACGCCGCGCATTCAGGGCACAGTTGGTGATAGAACGCATCAACCACCGTGTATTTCGACTTGCAGATGTAGCAGCCCCGCGCGACCAACAAAGTCCCCGCAGAAGCACCTTTGGTGGTGGAGGTCAGCGGGATGCCCGCAGTTTCGTCATCGATACGTGAGGCCGAACCCGTCGCTGTCGCCTCGACCACGGCTCGGTCTGCGGCGTTGATCGCATCGCGCTTGGCCTTGCGGCGTTGCTTCTTGACGTCTTTGTAGAACTTCCCGCATGCACGACGCAGCGCGACGTACGCCTCATCGTCTTCGTCGAGGTACTGCGCCTCGCCAAGAACCTGCAGCGCCGTCTCCAACTGGTCGGGGGTGAAGTCGGGCATCACTCGATTCTCCCCCATCGTCGACTCCTCGACCGTCCTGGGTTCCCGCCTTCGTTCACCGGACGCAATAACTTCCCCCGCAGTCACCTCGTTGAACCGCTGATAAACAACTACCCGTGTGTCAGGAGTTCTCGTGGCTGCGTTCAGACTTCCGCGGATCAGTGTCGCCGTGGTGGCGTGTGCCGCCCTCGTGGGTGCCGCTCAACAACCAGCCCAAGCGCGCGACGACATCGCGCAGCGGGCTCTCACTTTGGTCAACTCGGTAGCAACCGGAGCACCGCTCCGTGTCGTCACCACGACGATCGCCTCCGACGGCACACCGCAATTCCGCACAACGATCGCCTCCACAAGAACTCAGGCTCTATCGCTGGTCCGTACCGCGCTAGGAGCCGGGCGAGCAGTTTCGATGGCCCAGCCAGTCAGCACCGCTAGGTCTAACGACACCTACCGCTCCAAGCAGTGGGCTCTAGATACCCTGCGCGCCGACAGCAGCTGGAAGTACACCCAGGGCGGATCGGCGAAAAAGACTCGGACGAAGGTCACAACGAAACGAGTCACCGTGGCGGTGATCGACACTGGCGTTGCGACCGATCATCCAGACCTTAAGGGCAATCTGGTGTCCGGCTATGACGTGATCGATCCGGGCACTGCGCCCTATGACGAGAATGGGCACGGAACTCACGTCGCCGGCATCATCGCCGCTGTAGCCAACAACAAGCGGGGTGTCGCAGGCCTGGCACCGAAGGCTGCCGTCATGCCAGTGCGTGTGCTGGACCGTAGCGGATCCGGAGCCACCGACGACGTGGCACGCGGAGTGACCTGGGCCGCCGGTCGCGGCGCCAAGGTCATCAACCTGTCGCTGTCGTCGGACGTGTCGGACCCAGCGCTGGAGAAGGCGATCGCCTACGCCCAGCAGAAGGGCGCGGTCGTCGTCGCAGCCGCCGGTAACGCCGGAACGCAACAGCGATGCGGATTGCTCATCTTGAACTGCGGGCCTGCAATTCAGTACCCTGCCGCCTACTCAGGAGTCATCGGCGTGGGGTCAATCGACGCTTCCGGCGCTAGGTCATCGTTCTCCAGCGTCGGATCGTGGGTCGACGTGACGGCTCCTGGAGGCGCAATTGTGTCTACCGTGCCGCGAATCAACCGACTCGACTGCGGCACCAGCACCTACTGCACCATGAGCGGCACCTCGATGGCCGCGCCGTACGTCTCAGCTACCGCTGCACTCGCACGCGCTAATCCAAAGTGGTCGGCAAGCAAAACCGCGAGTTATATCCAATCCAGCGCCACTGATCTCGGTCCACGCGGACGAGATAACGAATACGGCGCTGGGCTGGTTAATCCCTACGCAGTCGCGAAGGCTGCTATCAAGCGGTAGCCAGAACGTCAGCCCGTGACTGCGCCGTGCGCGGCCGATGACACCAGCTTGCGGTACTTCGCCAGCACGCCGGAGGTGTACTTGGGCGGGTTCGGTTCCCAACCAACCTTGCGCTGCGCCAAATCGGCTTCGTCGATCTCAACCTCAAGTGTGCGGTTGGCAACGTCGAGGGTGATGGGATCACCGTCGCGGACGAACGCGATGGGCCCACCATCGACCGCTTCAGGGGCGACGTGACCCACGCACAGGCCAGTCGTGCCGCCCGAGAACCGACCGTCAGTTAGCAGCAGGACGTCCTTGCCGAGGCCCGCGCCCTTGATGGCGCCGGTGATGGCGAGCATTTCGCGCATGCCCGGCCCACCCTTGGGACCTTCGTAACGAATGACCACGACGTCGCCGGCCACAATTGTGCCGTCCTCCAGGGCGTCCATTGCTGCTCGTTCGCCGTCGAAGACCCGCGCTGTACCGCGGAAAACATCAGAATCGAATCCGGCGCTCTTGACCACGGCGCCCTCGGGAGCCAGCGATCCGTGCAGGATCGTGAGGCCGCCCGTCTTGTGAATCGGCTTATCGAGCGGGCGGATGATGTCACCGTCAAGGCCCAACTCAATGTCAGCCAGATTCTCGGCCATCGTCTTGCCGGTGACCGTCATGACATCGCCGTGCATCAGGCCGGCGTCAAGGAGCGCCTTCATGATGACGGGGATGCCGCCGACCTTGTCGACATCGTTCATGACGTAGCGGCCGAACGGCTTCAGATCGCCCAGGTGAGGCACCTTGTCGCCAACGCGGTTGAAGTCGGCCAAGGTCAACGGCACGCCGGCCTCGCGCGCAATGGCCAGCAAGTGCAGCACCGCGTTCGTGGAACCACCCAGCGCCATGACCACGGTGATGGCATTTTCGAAGGCTTCCATGGTCATGATGTCGCGCGCGGTGATGCCGCGGCGCAACAGTTCGACCACAGCTTCGCCTGACTTCTTGGCGTAATCGTCCCGGCGACGATCCGGGGCTGGCGGGGCGGCCGAGCCCGGCAAGCTCATGCCGAGTGCTTCAGCGGCCGACGCCATGGTGTTCGCTGTGTACATGCCGCCGCAGGCACCCTCGCCGGGGCAGATGGCGCGCTCGATGCGGTCGACCTCTTCGCGAGTGATGAGCCCCTTGATGCAGGCGCCGACAGCTTCGAACGCGTCGATGATCGTGACGTCCTTGCCGTCGACGTTGCCCGGCATGATCGACCCCGCGTAGAGGAAGACGCTGGACAGATCCAGGCGCGCAGCGGCCATCAACATGCCTGGCAGGGACTTATCGCAGCCAGCCAACAGCACGGATCCGTCGAGGCGCTCAGCCATCATGACGGTTTCAACCGAGTCGGCAATTATCTCGCGGCTGACCAGCGAGAAGTGCATGCCCTCGTGACCCATCGAGATGCCGTCGGAGACGCTGATGGTTCCGAACTCCAGCGGATATCCACCACCGTCATGCACACCGGTCTTGACCGCCTTGGCCAACCGATCGAGCGAAAGATTGCACGGGGTGATCTCGTTCCAGCTGGAAGCGACGCCGATCTGCGGCTTCTCCCAGTCGTCGTCGCCCATACCTACCGCACGCAACATGCCGCGAGCTGCGGTCTTTTCCAGGCCGTCGGTCACGTCGCGCGAGCGAGGCTTGATGTCGATCTTGCTGTCGGGGGTGGTGTCGCTGGACATGGCTTCAGGGTACGGCGGAGGTGCGAGCCGCCCGGTGAGAGGTCAGAACAGCGGCACGAACAGCAGCGCCAACGCCCAGCTCACAAAGCTGCCAACCAGAACGTATTCAGCCCGCATCCCATCGGGTTCATCACGCGAAATCTCTGGGAATCGCAGGATTCCTTTGGCCGCGACGAGTGCGCCAAGGGCACCGAGATTGCCACTCAACGCAAAGGCGAACACCAGCCACCGCTCAAGCGGGCCCAGTAGCCGACCACCTTTAAGTGAGTTTTCTTCGGCCAACACCTGCGGCCCCGTTGCCCTCAATGCTTGACGCACGACGACATTGGCAGCGGTGCCCAGAAACAGCAGAATGCCGAGAGCCAACGCAGCTTGGTCAAGGCGAACTCCCGCCAGTCCACCGACCGGCAAATCGTGATACCAATCCGCGATCGGCGCATCGCCAGTGAAGTCAGCCGCAGATGCGATCAGCAGTCCCAGCACACTAACGCCGAGCGTGATGACACCGGCTGGCCTGTCTTGCTGGGCGGCATCAAGCCAGATGACCAGCACAATGGCGCAGATCAGGACGATCCACATGGTGTGCCAGTGCGCGCCGAGGGCCAAGGCTCCACCGGTTGCAACCACGAGTCCAACGGCGTGTTTCCAGCGAGGCGCCAGATCAGCTGCTCCAATCGTGGCGAGCAGCACGGCGAGGGCGGTCATGACACGACCGTACGCTGGCCCCGTGAGATTCGCCTACACCTCGTCCGTCGGCGGCGGATCCGATCTGGACGCCGACATCCTGTTCGTACAGCAAGTCGCTGAGGATCACGACATCACCATGGAAGTTGTCCATTGGGACGACCCGAAGGTCGATTGGTCGCGCTTTGATCTAGTGGTGGTGCGGTCCTGTTGGGACTACGTCGGACGACGCGATGAGTTTCTCGCTTGGGCCGACAGCGTCCCGAACCTGCAGAACACCGCACGCACGCTGCGCTGGAACACCGATAAGGTCTATCTGCGCGAGTTGGAGTCCGCGGGCGTCCGCATCATTCCGACGCTGTGGAACGTGACCGCTGGAGATCGGCTGGTCGACTCGGGCGAATGGGTCGTCAAACCGACGATTTCTGCCGGCTCCAAGGGCACTGCTCGCTGGGACTCCCCTGCTGACGTCTACCACCACAGTCAATCGCTCCAAGACGCTGGCCGCGTCTCCATGACCCAGCCGTATATCGCGTCGGTCGACGACGAGGGCGAAACCGCGATGATGTTCTTCGGCGGTCAGTTTTCACATGCCGTCCGTAAGGGACCGCTTTTGGAACTGGGCGAAGGAGTCCGTGACGACCGCGATGGCCGGGGTGAGAACCGGGCGCGGATTCCCACCGAGCGTCAACATCAGGTCGCCCGCCAGGCGCTAGATGCGGCCACGGCGATCATCGGCGATCGACTGCTGTATGCACGCGTCGATTTGGTGACTGCCGATGACGGCGAACCGATCGTGATCGAACTTGAACTCACCGAGCCCTACTTCTTCTTCGAACACGTCCCTGAAGGTGCCGCCAATCTGGTGCGCGCAATTGAATCGACTCGTTCGCGCAGCTAGACGTCAATCTGGCTAGACATCAATCTGGTTAGACATCAATCTGGCCGGGCTGCTCGCCATGTTGATGTGCTGGCGGGCCGTCCGGGTTCCTCTTGATCCACTTCTTGCCAGCGATATATCCCGCTTCGTACAGCGACTCTTGCTGTGCAGGCGTCAAATCGAAATCAGTCCAGCTCACACCGCGCGGCTTGGCAAAGATGCTGCGCTCGACGTTGTCCGGATCACTCACGTGCCGGACTTGCGTGGAATCAACGGTCGTATAAATCAAGTTCTGGATCAGCGAGATCGGGCCAGTCACCGGCTTGGCGAGCGCTTGTTCACTGGACGGCGAACTGAGTCGGATCCCGATGGTTGGCCATCGACTGGGTTGGCCGTCCTTGCGATCGAAGATCTCAATCGGATAGCTGCGCAGCAATGAACCATCGGCGAGTGTCGAAACGCCATACCTGCCCTTAATGCGCACTGGTTCGAACATGAACGGAATCGCCGCCGATGCTCGCACCGCGCGAGCGACCGGAAAACGGCGCGCATTAAGACCATAAGCATTCAGATCCCACGGCAGGAACATCAGCCGCTGACGGGACAGATCGCTGGCCGTGACGACCAAGCGGAACGACTTCTCCGGGGCCAACGCTGACCCTGGGTCATCGAACGCCAAGTCTCCGAATGTGCGAACGCCCAGATCGGCCAACACTCCTCTGGTCCAATCCTGCAGGTACTGACCTTGGTACATGCCTTGGTTGAACAAAATGCCCAGCGCGTTGGCTGCTGAGGGCCACCAGTGCACCCACTTGGCGACCCCGCGACGATCAAGCATTTTGCTGTAGTCGAGGGTGCGCATCACATCGTCGACGCGAGACATCGATTCATTGCGCAACTGCATCGCGGCGATGATGGCACCAACTAACGCGCCAGCCGATGACCCAGCGATGCGCTCGAAACGGTAACCCTCTTCGGCCAGCGCGACCGCCGATCCGACGAGTGCAATGCCCTTGACGCCGCCGCCTTCGAGGACGAGGTCGGCCTTCCGATCAGAGGTCGCTGCGTCGGCACTCATGCGACCCACCATACGAAACCGCATGTCAAAGCCGCACGCGTGCGAGAATTTGGTCTCGTGACCACCACCCCCGCACAACTTCGCTTTTACGATGTGACCAGCGCCGACGGCACTCGCCTGCGCTGTTGGACCAACGACGTTGACGGCCCGACGGTGGTGCTCGCCAATGGCTTGGGTACCAATCCGTACTCATGGCCGTCACTTCTAGATCCGGCGTGTGGGGTACGGATCATCAGCTGGAACCACCGCGGAGTCGGTGGCACCGAACGCCCGGCCAGCGGCCGCATCGACATGGATTCCTATATCGACGACGCCATCGCGGTGATGGACGACGCCGGAATTGAGTCAGCCGTTTTCGCCAGTTGGTCAATCGGAGTGGCGGTGTCATTCGCCATGGCCGAGCGCCACCCCGATCGCGTCTTGGGCATCCTGGGCATCGCCGGGGTGCCGGGCAACACCTTTGCCACGATGTTGGCGCCGCTGAAGGTTCCTCGCCCGATCGCTCGACGAGTCGCTCGTGAGCTGACCCGAGCGGTCACCGTTGCCGGCTACCCCCTGGCGCCGATCACGCAAAACCTGCCGTGGACGCGCGCGACCGCTCGCATGGTGCAGAAGTCGCGCTTCATCAACCCGGCCGCAGATCCCGATCAGCTTCGCGACCTGCTTCAAGAGTTCTGCACAACCCACCCGGCGTGGTACGCCAGGCTCGCGATCGCCGTGGCCGACCACCCGCGCATCTCGCTGTCAAAGATCAACGTCCCGGTCACGATGATCGCCGGACGCTGGGATCTGCTGACCGGAGCGCGCGATATGAAGCAGGCATCCGATCGCATCGCACATTCACGCTACGTGCTGGCCGAAGCCACCCACTTCGTGCCGATCGAGCGTCCCCAGCTCGTCGTCGACGAACTAAAACTTCTACTCGCCGACGTCAACTAGGCCACCTAGCCCGCTGACGAGTCACTTAGTTCCCACTCGCGAGTCACTTAGTACCCACTCGCGAGTCACTTAGTACCCACTTGGGAGTCACTTAGTTCCACGACAACGGAACTGAGTGACTCGCCAATGGGTACGGAGTGACTCCTCAGCGGGAACTAAGTGACTCCTCAGCGGGTTAGCTGAGTTTCTCGAGGATGAGTTCGCGGACTCGACCGGCGTCGGCCTGACCGCGCATTTCCTTCATGACGAA
>JBEBVW010000098.1:0-9185 GCA_040392565.1 Aeromicrobium sp.
CCGACCCCGACCATCCGTCCGCCCAGTTCATGTCCCGTCGCGTCGCTGTCGAGGATTCAGTCCGCATTATCTGAGCCCGCTTCAATCAGCGGTTCGGCAGCCTCGGTGGTTGAGGTGTGAGGCCGCCCGCGGCCGAGCCTCGAAACCAGCGTGAGTTGGCGGCCCATCGTGACCGCTGGCAACGGGAGTCGTTGAATCTGGTGTGAAAAGCCGATCGTTGCTCATCGCCGCGGGTCTCATTGCCGGCCTGCTGACCGCATCACCTGCCGTCGCCGCATCGCCTGCGCCGTTGCCGGTGCCGTATGGATTCCTTCCGCAGGCTGCCTTGGGTGGCATGCCCGATGCGAACGCGCCGGGCACCAATGACTTTTCGTGCAAGCCGTCCAAGGCGCACCCGCGCCCGGTCGTTCTCGTCCACGGCTTGCTGGGCAATCGCTCGACGAATTGGCAGACATACGGTCCACTGCTCAAGAACAACGGCTACTGCGTCTTCTCTCTCACCTACGGCGTTGAGTACAACGTCACGCCGGCGAACCTGCTGGGTGGCCTTGACGACATGCGGGTCAGCGCTGGCCAACTCAAGGCGTTCGTCGACCAGGTGCTGGCATCGACCAAAGCCAAGAAGGTCGACCTCGTCGGTCACTCAGAAGGCACCTTGATGCCGCAGTGGTACATCAAGTTCCTTGGCGGCAAGTCCAAGGTCCAGAACTACGTCGGCATCGCTTCTGCTTACAAGGGCACGGGCATTGCTTCGTTGAGCGACCTGATGGCACCGCTGCTGCCAGACGGCATGCTGCCGACTGGCTGCAAGTCCTGCCTGCAGTTCGCCCCGAACTCCTCGTTCATGACGCAGCTGCATCACGGCGGCATGCTGCAAAAGGGTGTGAACTACACCAGCATTGTCACTAAATACGACCAGCTGGTGATCCCGTACACGAACGGCACGATGCCCGGCGTCAAGAACATCGTCTTGCAAGACGTGTGCAGCAATGACTACTCCGAACACTTCCAAATCGTGTCCAGCCGCAACGTCACGCAGTTGGTCCTCAACGCTTTGGATCCGGCGCACGCCAAGAAGGTGCAATGTTCGACGGTTTTGCCATTCGTCGGCGAGTTGATTCCGGGCGTCATCTGACGCTCAACCTCCGGTAGCGTCTGTCCGTGACCAACGGCCAGACATTCCCGCAGACGCGGACGCTGACGCTACTGGCGATCGTCCAAGTCATCGGCGGCATCGGTAACGGTGCAGGTCTGGCCGTGGGTGTGCTGTTGCTCAAAGACGTCAGCGGATCTGAGGCGATTGCTGGCACGGCCACCGTCATGCTCACGCTTGGTGCCGCCTTGGCGACGATGCCGTTGGTGAGGCTTGCAGTTCGTGCTGGCCGTCGCCCAGCGCTCACCGTGGGCTGGGTGCTCGGTGGCCTTGGTGCGGGACTGGTCGTCGCCGGCGCTGAGTTTGAGCAGACCGTCATGGTGATGGCCGGGTTGTTGATGTTCGGCTGCAGTACCGCTGCCAATCTTCAGTCGCGGTTCGCTGCTGTCGATCGTGCTGCCCCGAACCAAATCGGACGATCTTTGTCGATCGTGATGTGGTCGACAACGGTGGGAGCGGTGGCCGGGCCGAACCTGATCGACGTCGGCGCTGCGGTTGCGGACCGCCTCAGCCTCCCGGACTTGGCCGGCCCCATGGTGTTCTCGACGGTCGGATTTCTGCTCGCTGGCCTCATTACCTGGATTGGTCTGCGACCCGAACCGCTCGAGCTGAGCGAACCAGACGCTGGCAAGGCACGTCCCGGTATTCGTGCTGCGTTGCCACATCTTCACGGCCCGGTGCTGACCGCTGTCGTGACGGTGGCTGGATCGCACGCCGTCATGGTGGGCGTTATGTCGTTGACGCCAGTCCATATGGAGAATCACGGCGCGGCGCTCAAGGTCATCGGGTTGACCATCAGTCTGCACATCGCGGGCATGTTCGCCCTCTCGCCGCTCTTTGGTTGGTTGAGCGATCGACTGGGCGCGCGTCCGGTCATTCTTGGCGGACAAGTCACGCTCATTGCCGCTGTGGCGATCGCCGGAACGGCAGGTCATTCCGATGTGCAAATCACCATTGGGCTGATTCTGCTCGGCATTGGCTGGTCAGCTTCGGTGATTGCCGCGGCTGCGTTGTTGACCGCCAGTCTCGACCCCGCCGATCGGCCCACCGTTCAGGGCGTCAGCGACTTGGCGATGAGCTTGGCCGGCGCGAGCGGCGGACTTTTGGCTGGAGTGCTGATGGCATGGTCCGGGTTCGGCCTGCTGTCCGCTGTCGCTGGCACCATCACGATTCCGGTGATGGCTTTGGTGCTCATCGGGCGACGGGTGTCGCGAGAGCTCGCCGCCGGCTGAGATAGCGTCACGGCTGTGGGAGCAATCCATCTAATTCGGCACGGCCAAGCGTCCTGGGGCGCCGACGACTACGACCAACTCTCCGAACTTGGCGCCAAGCAGTCGGCTGCGTTGGGTCAATCCTGGGAGGCCGGTGGCTTCCAGCCGACGTGGTCGGTGTGCGGATCGCTCAAGCGCCACGCCCAGACCGCAATCCCCGCGCTCGACGCCATCGACGGCGATCTGTATGACGTGGACGAGGGCTGGAATGAATACGACCACCTGGCACTCACACATGCCACCGATCCGGCCGATCGACCTGCCGATGCGCGCGACTTCCAGGCGATTCTGGACGCGGCGTTGGAGGGCTGGGTCGCTGGAGCGTCCGGCACAGACGGCGCCGGTGAATCATTTGACGATTTCCAAGGACGTGTTCTTGCCGCCTTCGACGCCGCAACAGAGAACGCCGGCAGCGGCCAAAACGTCGCGGTCTTCAGTTCCGGCGGCCCCATCGGCCTAGTCGTCTCGCATCTGCTGGTCGGTGATGCATCACTGTTCATCTCGCTGAACCGCGTCGTCATCAACGCCAGCGTCACCACGGTGATCGTCGGCCGCGGCGGCCGCCGCCTCCTGGCCTTCAACGAACACACCCACATCCCCAAGGACTGGCAGACCTTCCGCTGACCCAGCCCGTCCCATGAACACCATGAGGTCATGGTGTTCCAACACCCCTCATGGCTTGTATGCCATGAGGAGTGAGAGAAGTCCGTGGTGAGTTCTGTCTGCGAGATCGCTCAATTCGCATACCTTTAGTATTCGAGAATGCGATCCAACGTTCTGATCACCGGCGCAAGCTCGGGTTTGGGTGCCGGTATGGCTCGAATCCTGGCCGCCAAGGGCCACTCACTTGCTCTCACCGCTCGCCGCGTCGAACGGCTTGAGGCGCTGCGCGATGAACTGCTCGCCGCGCACCCCGACCTCAACGTCGTCGTGCACGCGCTGGATGTGAACGATCACGATCAAGTGTTCGCCGTGTTTGATCAGGCGGCCGCTGACCTAGGTGGCCTCGATCGGGTCATCGTCAACGCCGGCTTGGGCAAGGGCGGTCGCATCGGCACCGGCAAGTTCGATGCTAACAAGCAGACCGCGCAGACCAACTTCATCGCCGCCCTCGCCCAATGCGAAGCGGCCATGGCGCACTTCTATGAGCGCGAGGCCGGACATTTGGTCGTCATCAGTTCGATGTCAGCGATGCGCGGCATGCCATCATCGATGGCGACCTACGCCGCAACCAAGGCCGGCATCGCGCACCTCGCCGAAGGAATTCGCTCCGATCTGATCGGGCGCAAGGGTCTAGATATCAAGGTCACGACGCTCTACCCCGGCTACATCGCTTCGGAGATGAACGAGGGAATCGAGCAAGAGGCGCGGCTGATGGTCGACACCGAAACCGGCTGCAAGGCGCTGGTCAAGGCCATCGAGCGTGAAGTCACAGATGCCGCCGTTCCGGCCTGGCCCTGGGCCCCGCTCGGCCAGGTCATGAAACATGCGCCGTTGAGCATCGTTCGAAAGATGGTGTGACGGCTGGACTCGATCGGCATACTGGGCCCATGACGCTCCAGATCACGGTTCGAGGTTCGGCTGAAGACAAGTATCCGGCGGAGCGGGCGACGCTCGATCTCGTCGTTGCAGTCGAAGGTGCCGACAAGGCAGAAGTGGGTGCTCGTGCGGCTCAAGTGCAAGCGCCGCTGATCGAGCAGCTTGAGCAGTTGAAAGAACTGGACGCAGTGTCGACCTGGTCGGCCGACCGCGTCCACGTCTTCAGCCACCGGCCGTACGACCACGAGGGCAAGCAGCAAGCGCTGGTCCACGTCGCGCGGCTCAGCGTGACTGCAGAGTTCGTCGACTTCGATCGGCTCAGTGGATTCGTCGATCATTGGAGCGGTCAGGATGGCGTCGAAATTCATGGACCGCAGTGGGATGTGACCGACAAAAACCGCCGGATCTACGAGGCCGACGTGCGCCGCGCTGCCGTTGATGACGCCGTGCACAAAGCCCAGGGCTACGCCAACGCCGTACGTGCCGGACGAGTCGTGCCCGTGGAGTTCGCTGATCCTGGGATGCTCGATCCCACAGGGGCGCGTCCAGAGATGCGGATGATGGCGATGGCGGCCGATGGACTGTCGGGACCAACGATTGCGATCATTCCCGAACCGATCACGATTTCTGTGGCTGTCGACGCGCGATTCAGCACCACGGCCGATCGCTGACCCCTTAACGACATTGGTCGGCGGCATCGCTGTTCGCGACACCGCCGACCAATGAGGGATCAGCGCGGGGCTGGCTACTTGGTGAAGTTCACACGCAGACTGAACCGCGCGTGACCATCGCTATTGCCAGCCGAGAAGCCAACCGCGTCGACAAACTTGGCGTCCTCGAACTCCTTGCGGAGCTCTTCGGGCGGATCGGCCTTGATCAGCTTGTCGAGGATCGCGTTGACGTCGACGAACAGCGCCTGCGTTGTGTTGTCACCGAACGGCATGACCGACTTGAACGTGTCGGTGTCGCCCAGACCGCCGTTGCCGGCCACATTCTTGGCTGCCTTTGAGCTGGTAGCCAGCACTGCGCCGCCGTCAGTTTCCTCAGCGACCAATGGGATGCCGTTCTTCGAGGCGTAGTCGGCCAGCTTCGTCATGACGTCGATCGCGCTGGACTTGCCATCCGTCGTGCGGATCGCGATGTCAAGCGACTCGATGTCTTCTGGACCGGCCAGCGTCGGGATCTTCTCCAGGTTCGCGCCACCGATCGACAGCGTGAACGTCTGACCCAGCAGGGCCGACAGATCGTCGGGCAACTTCAGGCCGGTTTCTTCCTCGAAACCAGTGATGAAGTCGGTCGGCGAAGGAGCCTGCGAATCGGACATGATGTCCTCGAACATGGCCCGCTCTTCGTCGGTCATGTCTTCGTAGAAGTCGTCATCCATCGTGGGTGACGCACCGAAGCTGGAGAACGTGCTGTCGAGTTGATCGACGAACATGTCCCACTGCTCATCCACCGCATCGCCGAGTCCGGAGACCGACACAGCGCCGATCGTGTCCTTGGGCAATTTGGCGATCGGTGACGTGGGCCCGTCGAGTTCCTTGACCTCGCCAGAGACGCCAGCCAATTCGATGGCAGAGCCGTCAACGCGCAGCGCCATTGCGGCCGAACCGGCCTGTTCGATCTGCTTGCGCTGATCCTCAGACAGTTCGCCGAACTCCGGCAGATCCTTGAATGTCTCAACGAGCGAGCTGGCGTCGACCCAAGCTGAAGCGATGCCCTTTTCGCCCAGAGCATCCATCGTCTTGGAGAACTCTTCGTTATCGGACAACGGCTTCTTCTTGGCGCCGTCGAGTGCGTCGTCCACGCTCTTCTGGCTGTCGGAGAGCAGTGCGTAGCCCTCGTAGTAGGCGATGCCGTAGTCCTCGTCAGCGCAGTCAAACAGCGACTTGATTCCGACCTCGGACTTCTTTTCGTCCTTGACCTGCACGGCGATAATGAATTGCTCGTCGTCGACATTTGCGCCGACGCCAACGCGGTCGCCGAGCCACGGCTCGACGTCCTTCTTATAGTCCAAGTCAGGGCAGGCGTTGGCGGAGATCTGTTCAAAGATCAACTCGCGAACATCGGACTTGTCGGCGTCTTCGATGCCGAGCGTTTCGCCGACTTCGGGGACTTTGTTGAGGAGCTTGAACAACTCGATCTTCTGACTTGCGCCCGGATCAAGGTCGAGACGCGCATAGACCTGCATCGTTGCGGGCATGACGTCGGCTGGCTGGCTTCCGCCGCCGGAAAGCTGGTTGTAGGCATATGCGCCGCCGCCAACGACGGCTGCAAGCACAGCAACGCCAGCACCGCTGGCGATGATCTTCTTTTTGCCACCTTTAGCGTCAACTTCGGCGACGGCGGGCGTCTCCGGCGGTGGCGGTGGGCTGGTGGGAGTGCTGTCGGACATGGTCGTCCCCTTGGTGACTCGTGTTCGATGGTCCGATGAAATCTATCGGAATGGTGCTAAGCGACAGGTTGGCACCTATAGGAAACGTCAAAACAACAAACAAACAGGCTTGACGGTTTGTTCTGAATCGTTCATGCTGGCCGCGTGGTGAGTCAGCAGCAGCGGGACCGAGTTCCCCAAGCCGAACGGACGGCGGCCATGCGCCAGCGTCTGATGGAGGCGACGGTCGACGCACTGGTCGAACTGGGCTGGTCCGGCACCACGACAACCGTGGTGAGTCAGCGCGCAGGGGTCAGTCGGGGAGCTCAACTGCACCACTTCCCTAGCAAGCAGGATCTGGTTGTCGCCGCAGTTGAGCATTTGACCGAGCGCCGCCGGATCGACATGCGCACCGCTGCCCTTGATCTACCCGCCGTGGGTCGCACCCGTGCAATCTTGGACATTCTCGGTGCCCAGTTCACCTCGCCGGTCTTCTTCGCTGCGCTTGAACTGTGGGTTGCCGCGCGCACCGACGAGAAGCTGCGTCAAGCCGTTGCTCCGCTGGAACGCCGCATCGGCCGTGAAACCCA
Organism: Aeromicrobium sp.; assembly: GCA_040392565.1. Lineage (GTDB taxonomy): Bacteria > Actinomycetota > Actinomycetes > Propionibacteriales > Nocardioidaceae > Aeromicrobium. The sequence continues at coordinate 6,928 of JBEBVW010000098.1, forward strand.
CGCCTACGCCGTCGAACTATTTGAAGTCGACGATGCGACAGCCGATAACCGTCGTCTGATCCAGGCAACTCTGGATCTGCTGCGCGGATTGGGGTTGGCAAATTCATTGAGCGATGACGCACGCCGTCGCTCCGCGGTCCTCGACTCGTGGGCCGCCGTTCTCGACAGGGAGTTGACGCGATGAGCACCAAACTGGATGAGGTTCTGAACGATCTGACCGCCGAGAGCGAGCAAATCGACCAATGGGTCGCCGCTCTAGACGTTGCCGGCTGGGCCACGGTGACCACACCCGAGGGTTGGACGGTGGCGCATCAGATTGGTCACCTGCACTGGACCGATCAGGCGTCCATCATCGCGATGACTGATGAAGCAGCTTTCGCCGCTTCTTTGGAGGAGGCCGCCAAAGACCCGAGCGGGTTCGTCGACGGAGCCGCCGATGAACTGGCACTCGTACCCCCGCAGGACCTATTGCTGGCCTGGCGAGAAGGTCGTGCCACGCTCGCGGATTCGCTGCGCGCAGTTCCTGCCGGCGAGAAGATCCCCTGGTACGGGCCGCCGATGAGCGCCACGTCCATGGCGACCGCGCGCATGATGGAGACCTGGGCGCACGGCCAGGACATCGCTGAGGCTCTGGGCATTGAGGTGCCGCGCAATGATCGGGTGAAGCATGTGTGTCATCTCGGAGTCCGTACCCGTGGTTTTGCCTACATGGTGCGCGGCGAGCAAGCCCCGGACGTCGAGGTTCGCGTTGAACTGACCTCGCCAAGCGGCGAGTTGTGGACGTGGGGTCCCGAAGATGCCGAAAACCGAGTCACGGGAGACGCCTGGGACTTCGCGCTGATGGGCACGCGCCGTCGCCATCGCGACGATGCCGACGTTCATGCCGAAGGCGATGCCGCTGACCGGTGGCTCGACATCGTGCAGACCTTCGCTGGGCTCCCCGGCAATGACCCCATCCGATTGGTGGACCGATGAACGACAACCAGCCACCGGTGCGCATCGGCAACTGCTCGGGCTACTACGGCGATCGTCTGTCGGCGATGCACGACATGCTCGAACAGGGCGACATGGATTACCTGACCGGCGATTATCTGGCCGAGTTGACCATGCTGATTCTGGGTCGCGACCAGATGAAGGATGCCTCGCTGGGCTACGCCAAGACGTTCGTTCGGCAGATGGCCGATTCGATGGCGCTGGCACAGGCCAAGGGCGTGCGCATCGTTGCGAACGCGGGCGGCCTCAACCCGGCCGGACTTGCTGACAAGCTGAGTGAAGTCGCTGCTGAGCAAGGCCTCGACGTCGCCATCGCCTACGTCGACGGCGACGATCTGCGAGCCCGCGCCGAGGAATTTGAATTCGGCAATGTGTTGACCGCTAACGCCTATCTGGGCGCATTTGGCATCGCTGCCGCGCTTCAGGCGGGTGCCGATGTTGTGGTGACCGGTCGCGTGACCGACGCATCGGTCGTTGTCGGTCCGGCCATCGCGCACCACGGTTGGGGTCGAGCGGACTTCGACGCTCTCGCAGGTGCCGTGATTGCTGGGCACGTCATCGAGTGCGGCACACAGGCTACCGGCGGCAACTTCTCCGGATTCCGCTCGATGGACTTGTGCCAGCCGTTGGGCTTCCCGATCGCCGAGATCGCTGCCGACGGTTCGACCGTCATCACCAAGCACGAGGGCACCGGCGGCACGGTTACGGTCGACACCGTCACGGCGCAACTTTTGTACGAGGTTCAGGGGCCGGTCTATCTGAACCCCGACGTAGCGGTGCGCCTCGACACGATGTCCGTGACCCAGGACGACGACAACCGCGTCCTGATCAGCGGTGTTACTGGCGAAGCGCCGCCTCCGACGACCAAGGTCTGTCTGAACACCCTGGGCGGCTTCCGCAATACCGTCGAGTTCGTGTTGACCGGCCTGGACATTCCGGCCAAAGCAGCATGGATCACGGCACAGATGGAATCGTCGATCCATCCCGACGCGACGATCACCTGGCAGCTGGACCGCACCGATGTGCTCGACCCAGCCACGCAGGCCCAAGCCACGTCGATCTTGCGTTGCGATGTGCGCAGCGCTCAGCCAGATCCGGTTGGCCGGTCCTTCAGTGACGCCGCCGTTCAGGTCGCCCTCGCCTCGTACCCCGGCTTCACCGTCACCCGACCGCCCGCCCCCGGAACGCCGGTCGGCATCTATCGCCCCGCCTACGTCCCGCAATCTGAAGTCCCCCACGTGGTCCACCACGCCGACGGCACGACC
>JBEBVW010000099.1:0-9160 GCA_040392565.1 Aeromicrobium sp.
CCTGCGTGAAGCGGAAGATGTTGTCGATGAAGAGCAGCACGTCCTGCTTCTGCACATCGCGGAAGTACTCCGCCATGGTCAGCGCCGACAGGGCCACGCGCAGACGCGCTCCCGGGGGCTCATCCATCTGGCCGAAGACCAGGGCGACCTTGTCCAGAACGCCGGCCTCTTCCATTTCGGCCATGAGGTCATTGCCCTCACGCGTACGCTCGCCGACGCCAGCGAACACCGACACACCGTCGTGGTCCTTGGCGACACGGGCGATCATTTCCTGGATCAGCACGGTCTTACCGACGCCAGCACCACCGAACAGGCCGATCTTGCCGCCCTGCACGTACGGCGTCAGCAGGTCGATGACCTTGATGCCGGTCTGGAACATCTGGGTCTTGGACTCCAGCTGATCGAACGCCGGTGCCTTGCGGTGGATGCCCCAACGCTCCTTGACGTCGAGCGTTTCGCCCTCTTCAAGGTTCATCACGGCGCCGGTGGTGTTGAACACCTTGCCCAGCGTGACATCGCCGACAGGAACCGAAATCGGGTTGCCGGTGTCGGTCACGGTCGAGCCACGAACCACGCCGTCGGTAGGACGAAGGCTGATGGCACGGACCATGCCGTTTCCGATGTGCTGCGCGACCTCAAGGGTCAGCGTCTCGGTGACACCAGCGACTTCAGTGTCGACCAGGAGAGCGTTGTAGATCTCTGGCATCTGATCGCTGGGGAACTCGATATCGAGCACTGGGCCGATAACGCGGGCCACGCGGCCCGTAGTGCCGCCAGCCTTTGCGGTGGTCTCATCAACAGTTGCAGTCATTGTTCTCTCTCACTCCTCAGCGGAGTCGGCGAGCGCATTCGCGCCACCGACGATCTCGCTGATCTCCTGTGTGATGCCGGCCTGACGGGCCTGGTTGGCGATTCGGGTGTACTTCTGGATGAGGTCCTCGGCGTTATCGGTCGCGGACTTCATGGCCTTCTGACGTGCGGCAAGCTCAGATGCAGCGGCCTGCAGCATGCAGTAGTAAATGCGGCTGTGCACGTACTTGGGCAACAGTGCGTCAAGCACCTCATGAGCTGAAGGCTCAAACTCGTACAAAGGCAGCACGTCGTCTGAAGCCGGAGCCTCAGTGCCTTCGACGACCTCAAGCGGCAACAGCCGGATGACATCGGGTTCCTGGATCAGCATCGAGCGGAACCGGGTGAACACGATGTGCAGTTCGTCGACCGCCAGCGCCGGATTGATGGCTTCTTCGGCCGTCTCATCAGCGTTGAACGCCGTCACCAACACATTGCCGATTTCGCGGGCCGTGTTGTATTCGGGCTTATCGGAGGTGCCAGTCCAAGACTGGGCGAACTCGCGGTTACGGAAGTTGAAGTACGCCTCCGCCTTACGGCCCGACAGGTAGTAATCGACCTGCTTGCCTTCGGCGTGCAGCTTCTCGCCAAGGCGCTCAGCCTCTTTGAGCACAGCCGATGAGTATGAACCGGCCAAACCGCGGTCGCTGCTGATAATCAACACAGCGGCCTTGGTGGGGTTCTCCCGCTCGGTGGTCAGCGGGTGGTCGACGTTCGAGAACGTCGCCACCGCCGACACCGCGCGAGTCAACTCACGTGCGTACGGAGCTGCCGCCGCCGCGTGCTGCTGCGCCTTGATGATGCGCGACGCAGCGATCAGCTCCATGGCGCGCGTGATCTTCTTGGTCGCCTGAGTCGACCTGATCTTCGCGCGGAGCTCGCGTACGGATGCTGCCATGTGTCGTCAGCCTCGCTTCTGCTTGACGATCTGCTCCTGCTCGACGTCTTCGTCGGCAAGTGCCTCGAACTCCTCGTGACCGGGCTTGATCGAGCGACCCTCGCTGGTCTGGAACTGCTCCAGGAACGCGGTGTACGCCTTCTCGAGGGCCTCTTCGCTGGAGTCCTCGAACTTGCCGGTGTCACGAATTGCTTCAACAGTCGAGGCAGCAGTGCGCTTGACGTGATCGAGGAACTCGGTCTCAAAGCGGCTGATGTCTTCGACCGGAACAGCATCGAGCTTGCCAGTGGTAGCGGCCCAGATCGAGACAACCTGCATCTCCATCGGGAACGGCGCGTACTGGCCCTGCTTGAACAGTTCCATCAGGCGCTGACCACGAGCCAACTGGGCCTTCGACGCTGCGTCGAGGTCCGAAGCGAACATCGCGAACGCTTCCATGGCGCGGTACTGAGCGAGTTCAACCTTCAGCGAACCGGTGACGGCCTTCATCGCCTTGGTCATCGCCGAGCCACCGACTCGCGACACCGAGATGCCGACGTCGACGGCGGGGCGCTGGTTGGCGTTGAACAGGTCCGACTGCAAGAAGATCTGGCCGTCGGTGATCGAGATGACGTTGGTCGGGATGTACGCCGACACGTCGTTGGCCTTGGTCTCGATGATCGGCAGACCGGTCATCGAACCTGCACCCAGATCGTCGCTGAGCTTGGCACAACGCTCCAGCAACCGCGAGTGCAAGTAGAAGACGTCGCCCGGGTATGCCTCGCGGCCCGGCGGGCGGCGCAGCAGCAGCGACACAGCGCGGTACGCCTCGGCCTGCTTGGACAGATCGTCAAAGATGATCAGAACGTGCTTGCCCTGGTACATCCAGTGCTGGCCGATGGCCGAACCGGTGTACGGAGCGAGGTACTTGAAGCCAGCCGAATCAGACGCCGGAGCGGCCACGATGGTGGTGTACTCCAGAGCGCCAGCCTCTTCGAGCGCGCCACGCACCGAGGCGATGGTCGAGCCCTTCTGGCCGATGCCGACGTAGATGCAGCGCACCTGCTGCGACGGATCGCCCGAAGCCCACGCCTGCTTCTGGTTGATGATCGTGTCGATCGCGATGGCGGTCTTGCCGGTCTGGCGGTCGCCAATGATCAGCTGACGCTGACCGCGGCCGATCGGCGTCAGGGAGTCGATCGACTTGATGCCGGTAGCCAGCGGCTCGTGCACGGACTTGCGCTGCACCACGGTGGGCGCCTGCAGTTCGAGTGCGCGGCGACCGTCGGTGGCGATTTCGCCCAAGCCGTCGATCGGGTTGCCCAGCGGGTCAACAACGCGGCCGAGGTAGCCGTCGCCAACTGCGACCGAGAGAACCTCGCCCGTGCGGCGAACCTTCTGGCCCTCTTCAATGCCCGCAAAGTCGCCGAGGATAACGACGCCGATTTCGCGGACGTCAAGGTTCAGTGCGAGGCCAAGGGTGCCGTCCTCGAATTCGAGGAGCTCGTTGGCCATTGCCGACGGCAGACCCTCAACACGAGCGATACCGTCAGCAGCCTCCGACACCGCGCCGACCTCTTCGGTCTTGGCAGCGTCGGGCTTGTACTCGGAGACGAACTTCTGCAGCGCGCCGCGGATTTCGTCCGGGCTGATCGCGAGATCGGCCATGGTGTGTGCCTGCCTTCTGTAAAGGGTATTTCAGCCTGCGAGCTGCCGGCGGGCAGTTTCGAGGCGGGTGGACATGGTGCCGTCGACGACGTCGTCGCCGAGGGAGACAGCGATGCCTCCAACGATCGACGGATCGATGACGATGTTGAGGTGGACGTCGCGGCCGTACTTGGCGCCAAGAGCAGCAGCCAGGCGAGTGACCTGAGCGTCATCGAGTGGCTGTGCGACGCGAACCTCAGCGACGAGGCGATTGCGACGATCAGCAGCGACCACACCGAAACCGGTGAGGGTCTTCTCGAATGAGCCGGCGCGCGCGCCCGCGGCCTGAACCGCAAGCGCCAGTGCCGACGTGGTGACCTTGCCCGACAGCAGGGTCGTCAGCAGCGAAGCCTTCGCATCTGCCGCAACGGACCGATCCGAAATAACGCCGCGCAATTCTGCATCTGAGCGCACCAGGCGACCGATCTCAAAGAGTTCGGACTCCAGTGCATCAAGATCGCCAGCAGCATCAGCAGCACTGACCTGGGCGGCAACGCCCGCGGTCTCCAGACCGTTGGTCAGATCGCGAGCCGAAGCCCAGCGGCCCGACACAGCAGCGTCGAGAACCGACAGTGCGCCAGCGCCCAACTTGCCGCCGAACACGTCCTTGACCAGGCCCTTCTTGGCGCCTGCGTCAGTGGACGGGTCGGTCAGGATGCGTCGCAACGCCGGCGTGCCGTCAATGGCGTCGACGGCAGCGAAGATCTCAGGGGCAATTGCTCCCGCATCCTTCACCGAATCGACAACGGCGAGCACCTGCTGAAGGGACTCGGCCGACATACCACGCATCTGCTGACGCATCAGTTGGCCGACCCCTCCAGCTCAGCGATGAACCGCTCGACCGTGCGCTTTTGACGGTCGTCGTCCTCAAGGGACTCGCCGACAATGCGACCGGCCAGATCAGTGGCCAGCGAGCCGACTTCGCCCTTGAGCTGCGCCAGGACCTGCGAACGCTCGGCCTCGACCTGTGCGTGCGCAGTGGCGACGATGCGCTCGGCCTCGGCCTGAGCCTCAGCACGAGCCTCAGCCTTGATGGCCACAGCCTGCTCCTTGGCGTCCTCGCGAATCGCAGCTGCCTCGGACTTGGCTTCAGCCAGCTGAGCGTTGTACTTCGCGAGTGCTGCGTCAGCTTCCTTTTGGGTGCGCTGCGCGTCCTCGATACCGCCCTCGATCGCAGCCGTACGTTCGGCGTACGCCTTTTCGAACATCGGAACGATCTTCTTGGAGACCATCACGAACAGAATCGCGAATACGACCAGCCCAAGAATGATCTCTGCCGTGTGCGGGATCAGCGGGTTGAGGTCTTCTGCCTCTTCCGCTGCCGCGACCAGGCGCGTCGAAATCATGAGAACTCCGCTCTCGGTGGTGGTCAGGCCTTCAGAACGAACGCAAGGGCGAGCGAGATGATGAAGAACTGCTCAGCCAAAACGAAGCCGAAGATCGCAATGCCCTGCAGCTTGCTCTGTGCCTCGGGCTGACGGGCAACGCCGGTGACGTACGCGGCGAAGATCAGGCCGACGCCGATGGCAGGACCGATCGCGGCCAGGCCGAGACCGATCATGTTGAGAGTGCCTCCCACGGCATTTTCCTTTCGTAGTGACGCATTCGCGTCGATGGAGGTTTAGGGGTGAAGTTTGAGGTTAGTGCTCAGTGCTCGATGCTCAGTGCTCGGAAGCGAGCGCTTCGCCGATGTACATCGCCGACAACAGGGTGAAGACGTAAGCCTGCAGACCCATGATCAACATGTCGAGGAAGCTGACGCCGATGCCCAGCAGGATCGATGCGATGCCCGCGGGGATACCTACGATCTGGTTTCCGTAGTTCAACAGTAGGTACTCGCCACCAAGCGCAAACAGAATCAGCAGCAGGTGGCCAGCGAACATCGTGGCAAAGAGACGCAGCGCCAGCGTGAACGGGCGAACGATGATGTTGGACAGGAACTCCAGCGGGATCAGGATGATCAAGATGCCACCCTTGACGCCGCCGGGGACAGTCTCGTGCTTGAGGTATCCAAAGAAACCGTGACGGGCGATACCGACGCCGTTGTAGATCAACCAGGTCAGCAGCGCGAGCGCGATGGGGAACCCAATGTGCGACATCGACGGGAACTGCAGGAACGGGATGACACCGTAGAAGTTGTTGACCAGCACGAACAGGAACAGCGTGAACAGGTACGGCACGAACTTCATGAAGTCGTGCGACCCGATCGACTCACGAGCGATCGAATTGCGGACGAAGTCGTACGCCATCTCGCCGGCAAACTGCAGACGACCAGGAACAACAGCCGCGGGCCGAGCCATCGCGTAGAAGAGCGCAGACGCCAGCACGGCCGACAAAGCGATCAAGATCATCGGCTTCGTGACTTCGAATTCGCCGATCGAGAAGATCGCCGGCAAATTGAAGTCACCGGGGCCAGGATTGGGCGGGCCCGACGAAGCCCAAAAGACCGTGGACGTCAGTGTCACGCGTTCACCTTGATTTCTGTGGCGCTGGATCTCTGCAAGGTCGGCCGATGTTGAACCGGCCTACGTCATCACGCGGCGACCCAAAACGAGGGCGTCGCGCACGGGTGAGATTACCAGTAGCTCAGTGGTCGTCTTCACCCAGGTCGTACGTGGGTGTGCGGTCATGGCGGAACCGTTGCAACTGCCAACTAGTCCACGAAAAGGAGGTCGCTACAGCAGCGAGTCCGAATGCAGTCAGATTGACGTGTTCGGACAGTCCCCCGACGTCGAGCAGTAAGACGAGAACGGCCAAAGCGGCCAACGCTTTGACGAAGAAAAACACGAGGGCTGTCAGTGGCGACGCGGCCGTGCTGGCGCCAATCAGTCGGCCTAACAGCAATGGCGTCGAACCGAGAAAAAGCACCACGATGACGACGCCCAACAGCACGCCAATTGCGATACTCATGAACTCCAGATCCTCTTCTCGACGCGGGGCAGCAGGAACATCGCGGCTGCCGTGAGCACCGCAAGAACGCTGAACGCAACGATCGACTGCCAACCACTAAACAGGCTGATCAGAACACTGCCAAATGCGACCAACGCTGCACACATGTACATCAGCAGGACTGCCCGTCGGTGCGAGTGCCCGATCTCCAGCAGTCGATGGTGAATGTGCATTTTGTCGGGCGCGAACGGCGAACGCCCTGCACGCGTGCGTCGAACAACAGCCAGCGCCAGATCGATGAACGGGATCATCAAGATGGCGATCGGCAAGATCAACGGGAGCAACGCTGGCAAGAAACTTGCTGATGCTCCCCCGATGCCTTCGGTGATGCTGGTGGCTGGGAACTGACCGGTCAGGCTGATCGATGAGCAGGCGAGAACGAAGCCGATCAGCATCGATCCGGAGTCACCGATGAACATTCGAGCCGGGAAGAAGTTGTGCGGCAGGATGCCCAAGCAAGCGCCGGCGAGTGCGGCGGTGAGCAGCGCGGCGGCGATCGCCCGAGACTCGCCATTCTCGACGGCCAAAATAAAGGCGTAGGTGAAGAACGCGATTGCGCCGATGCCGACCATGCCTGCGGCCAGACCATCAAGTCCGTCGACGAAGTTCACTGCATTGGCACACGCGACGATCAAGAAGACGGTGAAGATGGTCGCCTGCGCGCGGTCAAGACCCAGATAATTGCCATAGAGCGGTAGGTAGACGAACTGAACGCCTTGGGTCACGACAACCACTCCGGCAAGTACCTGACCGGCGAATTTGCTGAGCGCATCGAGTTCATACAGATCATCGACAATGCCCACGATGCAGATCACCGCGCCGCCGAGCAACACACCCCGCACCGCATCAAAGACTGAGTCATCGGCCAATGACAAGAACGGCAGGTTCTCTGCTGTGAGGTAGGCGGCGATGAGGCCACCCAACATCGCGGGACCGCCGAAATACGGTGTCGGAATCGCGTGCACGTCACGGTCGCGAACTCGAGCGACTGCTCCGAAGCGGAGCGCCACCTGCCGGGCGATGGACGCCAGCAGATAGGTGACTCCCAGCGCCACCCCGACGACGACGAGGTATTCGCGCACTAGTCGTCGGCCCCGACGATGGTGTTGTTGAAGGCGTGCAGCTGTTCCAGCGTGATGCTGCCAGCGCGCACGATGCGGGGCGTCGCGCCTGTGGCGTCAAGGATGGTGGATGGAACGCCCGAATCAACCGGACCACCATCGAGATAGACCTTGACCGAATCGCCCAACATCGTCTGGGCTTCGTCGATCGTTTGCGCGGCGGGGGCACCCGTGGTGTTGGCGCTACTCACGGCGAGTGGGCCGGTGCGGTCAAGAACTTCGCGAGCAACAGCGTGGTCTGGCACCCGGACTGCGACAGTTTGGTGGGTCTCCCCCAGATCCCAGGTGAGTGAAGGCTGCTGGCGACAGATGACGGTCAGCGGTCCGGGCCAAAACTCATCGACCACGGCCCGCAACCACGGCTGCACATCGATGGCAAGGGCGTCGAGCGTTGCCGGCGAACCGATCAGAACCGGCGGCGGCATATTGCGACCGCGACCTTTGGCGTCGAGCAGTTTCTGTACCGCGTCGACATTGAAGGCATCAGCTGCCAGCCCATAGACCGTGTCGGTAGGAAAGACGATCAGATCCCCCTCAAGCACCGCCTGGTGGGCCGTCATGATCCCGTCGTCGCGGGCATCGTCATCTCGGCAATCGAACAGCGGCACCCGACCATCCTAGGACGCGGCCGCTGTGGCGAACTACCAGAGACCCGCAAGCCAGTGACGGAAGTCCTCGAACCACGGCAACCCATGCAAGATGAAGGCGATCGCCAGGAATTGCAAGAGGCGGCCGATAAACACCATCACGAGAAACAGCAGACGCGGTTGCTTTGACGCTCCGGCGAGGATTGTCACGATCGCGAGTGGCGGCATCCCCAGCAACGACGACAGGAACACTGTGAGTCCGCCCCCGTAGCGGTGATCAAGCAGAGCGATCAGTCGATTGCTCACCGATCGGATCGCGCCGGCCATTCTCGTGCCGGAGTACCGATCGGCGACCCGTTGCCACCAACGCCCAAAGGCTGAGCGAGGCGTCTTCGGCTCGACAACTTTGAGTCGCCGCGTGCCCACTCGGGCCAGCTGAAAGACAAACGCTTTGCCCACAGTCGTCGCCGCAACGTGGACGACGATCAAGAACGCCAACATCGACCGACTGTCGACGTTGGCGGCCAACGCGACGATGTAGACCTCGGCGTTGACGAACATCGGCACTAACGCCGCGCCGACGCCCACTGCAATCGAAACAAGGACAGCCACGACAAGCGTGATCAGCTCGCCCCAGTCCATGACACCCGACCCTAGTGTGCGCCCGCCGCCGACCTACGCATTGGTTCCCATGAACACCATGAGGCCATGGTGTTCCCACACTCCTCATGGCATACACGCCATGAGGAGTGTGGGAAAGCCATGAGGAGTAGGTGCCTCATCCGATCGATTCAGGACGCTGCGCGGTGACGTAGCGGGGTCGGCCGGCCAGATCGAGGTTGTCGCGGACCACCGACCACCGATGAGCAAAAACCTCTGGGGCCGAATCGCCTTGGGCGTCCGCGTGTTCGGCGCCGACGACACCACCGACCCGCAATAGTCGCCAAGCCACCTGTTCGACCACGCGCATCGCATCTAGTCCGTCGTCGCCAGACCACAGCGCCAATGCTGGGTCATAGTCGCGCGCCTCGGGAGCAACTGACTCCCACGCGTCCAACGGAATATAGGGC
>JBEBVW010000100.1:0-9060 GCA_040392565.1 Aeromicrobium sp.
CATACCGGCGAGACCGTGGACTGGAAGGGCAGCAAGTCCGAAGCCGACGGCGAGATCATCTCTCCGGCGCACTTCAAGGGCCTGTACTTCAAGTTCCCGTTCGATACCCAGAAGAAGTCGTACAAGTTCTGGGAAGGCACTCTCCAGAAGCCTGTCGACGTGAAGTACGTCGGCGAAGGCAAGATCGAGGGCCTCAAGGTCTACAACTTCGAACAGAAGGTTGACCCGATCAAGACCGGCACGATCGATGTCCCGGGCGATCTCGTTGGCTCTGACGAAGACACTGTCACCGCCGATCGCATCTACTCGGGTGTGCGCAAGTACAGCGTCGAACCAGTCACCGGCGTCATCGTCGTGGGTGGTGAGTCCCAGGACAGCTACCTCGAACTCAACGGCGAACGCGTGCTCACCACGACTAAGGCGTCGCTGGAGTACACGGCCGAAAACACCAAGGACACGGTCAATGAGTACAAGGGCAAAGCGCAGCTGCTGAGCATCGTCAAGACGACGTTGCCCCTCGGCGGAGCGATCGCTGGTGTCCTGCTGTTGGCCTTCGGGTTGATCGCACGTCGCGGTAAGTCGGACGACGGAGCTCGCCACAGCGGCTGACGTTGTCCTGACCCACGCGGGTCCGCCTCCACAGGTCGGCGGTGGTCGTCGTCCCTCTACTCTGGGACGTATGACTGCCGCCGACCTGTGTTCGTTCATCGATCGATCGCCTTCGCCGTTTCATGCGGTGGAATCGGTGGCAGATGAATTGTCGGCTGCCGGATACGTTCGGCTCGAAGAGTCGGCGTCTTGGCCGGCCGATTCGGGGCGCTACTTCGTCATCCGTGGCGGTTCACTGGTCGCCTGGAACACCGAAACTTCGACGAACCCCACTGATGCATTCCGTGTGGTGGGTGGACACACCGACAGTCCCAACCTGCGTGTGAAGCAGCACCACGACCTGACCTTCGAAGGACTTGGCGTTGTCGCCCTCGAACCGTATGGCGGCGCTTGGCTGAACTCCTGGCTCGATCGGGACTTGGGCATTTCTGGTCGGTTGGTACTGCGCGACGGTTCGGTTCACCTCGTGCACGTGAACCAGCCGACTCTGCGCGTTCCGCAACTAGCCATCCACCTCTCCGATGAACGCAAGGGCGTCTCGCCCGACGCCCAGCGACATCTCAACGCTGTCTGGACGACTACGCCGCGGCCATTTCTCTCCTGGGTCGCAGAGCAAGCTGGCGTTGCCCATGGCGACATTGCGGGCTTCGAACTCATGACTCACGACACCGCAGCCGCCGTGCTGACGGGAGCCGGGGGTGAACTGGTTTCGGCTCCGCGGCTAGACAACCAAACCACCTGCTTTGCAGGCTTGCGCGCGATTCTCGGCGCGTCCCCACGGGTGGGAGTACGCCCAGTTCTTGCGCTGTTTGATCATGAGGAAATCGGCAGCATGTCAGAGCGCGGAGCACAGTCTGATCTGTTGGCCACTGTTCTCGAGCGAGTGGTGATCGGTGCCGGCGGTACTCGCGATGACTATCACCAGGCGATTGCATCGTCGATTTGCGCTTCGGGAGATATGGCGCACGCGACGCACCCTAACTACGCCGATCGTCACGAACCGCTGCATCGAATCGTGATGGGTGGGGGACCGGTGCTGAAAGTCAACGTCAATTTGCGGTACGCCACTGACGCGGTCGGTGCTGCCGAATTCCAGCGTGCTTGTGATGACGCCGGAGTGCCGCTGCAGCGATATGAGCACCGTGCCGATTTGCCGTGCGGATCGACCATCGGCCCCCTGAGCGCAGCTCGAACCGGCATGCTGACAGTCGATGTGGGGGCGCCTCAATTGGCGATGCATTCGGCACGCGAAGTGATGGCGGCGTCCGATGTCGACCTCTACGTGAGGGCGCTCACGTCGTTCCTGTCCTGAGTCAGGAACGAACTGACTCCTCACCAAGAACTGAGTGACTCGCGAGTGGGTACGGAGTGACTCCTCAGCGGGGGTGGGGGCGGGTGGTGGAGGTTCGGGGCTGTCGCATAGGATTGACAGGCGCTGACGGCCTGTTCGCGCTTCAGACAGAGCAGGTGTGAGCTCGTGCTCGAAACGGGGAATTCTCCCTGGGCCTTCACGATCCAACGGTTGTCATGCGTTTCGCACGATTCCATCCATCCATCGAGGCACATTCTTTATGACAAGCAGCATCTCTGCGGCACCGCAGGTTGCGGTCAACGACATCGGCTCCGAGGAAGACCTCCTCGCCGAAATCGAAAAGACCATTCAGAACTTTAACGACGGCGACCTGGTCAACGGTGTCATCGTCAAGGTCGATCGTGACGAGGTTCTCCTCGACATCGGCTACAAGACCGAAGGCGTCATCCCCTCCCGCGAGCTGTCCATCAAGCACGACGTCGACCCCAATGACGTCGTCGCACTGGGCGACGCGGTTGAGGCCCTGGTTCTCCAGAAGGAGGACAAGGAAGGCCGTCTGATCCTGTCCAAGAAGCGTGCTCAGTACGAGCGCGCCTGGGGCGACATCGAAAAGATCAAGGCCGAGGACGGCGTGGTCGAGGGCACCGTGATCGAGGTCGTCAAGGGCGGCTTGATCATGGACATCGGTCTGCGCGGCTTCCTGCCGGCGTCGTTGGTCGAGATGCGTCGCGTGCGCGATTTGGATCCGTACATCGGTCAGAAGCTCGAAGCCAAGATCATCGAGCTCGACAAGAACCGCAACAACGTCGTTCTGTCGCGCCGTGCGTGGCTGGAGCAGACGCAGTCGGCCGTTCGCCAGAACTTCCTCACCGAACTGCAGAAGGGCCAGGTGCGCAAGGGCGTCATCTCGTCCATCGTCAACTTCGGTGCGTTCGTCGATCTCGGCGGCGTTGACGGCTTGGTCCACGTGTCCGAGCTGTCCTGGAAGCACATCGACCACCCGAACGAAGTTGTTCAGGTCGGCGACGAGGTCACCGTCGAGGTGCTCGATGTCGACATGGACCGCGAGCGCGTGTCGTTGTCGCTGAAGGCGACTCAGGAGGATCCGTGGCAGCACTTCGCCCGGACCCACCAGATCGGCCAGATCGTTCCGGGCAAGGCCACCAAGCTCGTCCCGTTCGGCGCGTTTGTGCGCGTCGAAGAGGGCATCGAGGGCCTCGTGCACATCTCGGAGCTGGCCGAGCGCCACGTCGAGATCCCCGAGCAGGTCGTGCAGATCGGCGATTCGGTCATGGTCAAGATCATCGACATCGATCTGGATCGTCGCCGCATCTCGCTGTCGCTGAAGCAGGCCAATGAGACTGAGGCCGCTGTCGGAGACGACTTCGACCCGACGCTCTACGGCATGACTTCCTCGTACGACGAGGCCGGCAACTACATCTACCCCGACGGCTTCGATCCGGAGACCGGCGAATGGCAGGAGGGCTTCGAAGAGGCCCGCGCTGCCTGGGAGAAGCAGTACGCCGAGGCGCACGCCCGTTGGGAAGCTCACAAGAAGCAGATCGAGGATGCCGAGCAGGCCAACCTCGAGGCCGGCGAGACCAGCAACTACTCCTCGGATGCCGGCGAAGCCCCGGCCGCTGAGGGATCGCTTGCTTCAGACGAGGCGCTCCAGGCGCTTCGCGAGAAGCTCACCGGCGGCGAGTGATCGTCCCCAACTGAACACCACAGCACGAGACCCCCAGCCGATCGGCTGGGGGTCTCGTCGTTCCGGCTCCCGCTGAGTGTCACGAATATGCAGGTTTTTGACCTGAAAAGTGGGAAATTCGTGACACTCAGCGGGGGAGTGAGGTGGGGAACGGGTCGTAGTGGCTGCAGGGAGTGGGGCGGCTGCCATAGCCGTCGTGGCGGATGATGCGCGAGCTGGCGACTGCAGTGCCGCCGATGACGGCGACGACTAGCCCGATGAGGATGAAAGTGACCATGGCAGCAATTCTTTGCTCGGAGAGTTCCTGCCACCAGTGGCAGGAATGCCATACTGCATTGAATAACTGCCATATTGCTGGCACGATGGCGAGATGCAAAGTGTGGCTGTCATCGTCCAGGACGGGGCCGAACCATTCGGCCTCGGCTCGTTGTGTGAAGTCTGGGCTGAGCCGTATCACCCCGAAGACGACAATCCGGTGTTCGACTTTAGAGTCTGCACGCCGCGACCGGGTCGGGTGCGAGGGCGGGCTGGATTCGATCTCCACGTTGATCACGGCCTCGAGGCCACGCTGGATGCCGATTTGGTGTGTGTATCGCCTAAGTATGAGTTCCTTGAGCATGAACCAGCCGTGCTGGAGGCAATCATCGCGGCGCACGACCGTGGCGCCGTGGTTTACGCCCACTGTTCGGCGTCATTCGCCTTGGGCGACGCGGGGTTGTTGGACGGCCGCGAGTGCACCACGCACTGGCGATACGGCGATTTGCTGCAGCGCCGCTTTCCCGAAGCCATTGTTCGACCTGACGTCTTGTACGTACAAGACGGCAATATTTTGACCGGCGCAGGATCCGCTGCGGGTATCGACGCTTCGTTGCATTTGATGCGTCAGCGGTTTGGCAGCAAAGTCGCGGCCACTGCGGCGCGGCGCATCGTGGTTCCGCCGCATCGCGACGGGGGACAGGCGCAGTATGTGCGTAGCCCCATGGGACAGACGGAGGCCGACACCTTGGCTCCGCTCCTTGAATGGGCGACGGCGCATCTGGAGGAGTCGCTTCCCGTCAGCAGGCTTGCCGGTGAAGCGCATATGTCAGAGCGGACTTTCGCCCGGCGGTTCAGAGACGAAACGGGTACAACGCCACTTCAGTGGATCACCAGCCAGCGGGTCGCTTTGGCAGAAGAGATGTTGGAGAACTCCGCGCTCAGCGTTGAACAGATCTCACAACGCGTCGGATTCGGTAACGCTGCAACTCTGCGCCACCACTTCAGTGGCCTGCGCGGCATCACCCCGCAGCAGTACCGCAAGACTTTCTGCCCGGCCGAACTCACTGGCTAGAGCTGGTTTCGAGGCGCTCGTTCCTCGCGCACCTCAACCAGCGGTGCTCGCTGATCGAAGGGAGCTACACCCGTTGATCAAGGTGCTCGCTGATTGAGGGAAGCTACAACCGTTGATTGAGGTGCGAGGAACGAGCCTCGAAATCAACGATTCATTCGCCGGCAATTTCGCGACGGCGGACTTTCCCGGTGGGGGTGCGCGGGAGAACCGAGACTTTTTGATAAGTCTTGGGACGCTTGGGAGGTGCGAGTCGCTCGACTGCGAGGGCGCGTAGGTCTGCTTCGTCGACGTCGCCGACATATGCAGCACACACCCGCTGCCCCCACTCCTCGTCTGAGCGTCCAAACACAGCGATCTCCACTACGCCCGGCAGCTCTTCGAGAGCGGCTTCCACTTCGGCCGGGTAGACATTGACGCCCCCACTGATGATCAGGTCTTCGCGCCGGGCATCGAGATAGACGAAGCCGTCCTCATCCATGCGGCCGAGGTCACGGACCGAAAATGCAGGACCGTCGGAGGTGGGTTTCCACGCCCGTGCGGTTCGCTCCGGATCCCGCCAATACTCGAACCGGCCCCATGGGGGCACGGCGCACCAAATCTGATCGTCCGCATCGACGGTGATCGTCCGTCCCGGTCGGGCGCGCCCGACTGTTCCAGGATGCGCGACCCACTCTGCGGCCGAACAAGCCGTGAACTGGCCCTCAGTGGCACCGTAAAACTCCCACACGACGTCCAAGCCGAACTGCTGGTGCGCGCGCCGTCGCACCGGCTCAGGGCAAGGCGCGCCAGCATGGGCGAGTAGACGAAAACTCGACGAGTCCAGAGAAGTACCCGTCTCGTCGAGATGGGCGAAGAGCCGCTGGAGATGTGCCGGTACGACGAAGGCGGTCGTGGGCCTGGTCTCATGGATCGCTTGAGCGAATTCGGGTGCATCAAATCTGGGCAGCACGTGGATAGAACCGCCAGCGAGCAGCGTTCCCATCGCAAATCGCAGGGGAGCGGAGTGGTAGACGGGGGAAACGACCAAGTTGATGTCGTCAGCACGAAAGCCCCACAACTCTCGTTCTTCGCGTTGCAGTTCTTCGGCCTCATCAGTGGACAGCAGCCCAGACCAGACACCCTTCGGTCGCCCTGTCGTGCCAGAGGTGAAGTGCATCGGACGACATTGAGGCCAGCGGCTCGTTGGTTCGCTTTCATCAAGGCCAGATGCCAGGTTCGCCAGTAAGTCAGTTGAGTCGATGATGAGTCGCGGCTCAACGTCGGTGATGATCGTGTCGCGCTCGTAGGGCGTCAGCCGAGGGTCAAGCGGAACCGGAACCACCCCGCAACGGCTCGCCGCGAGCACAACGTTGACGTAGGTGGCTGAGCCAGGGACAGCTAGAACGAGGCGGTCGCCGGGGACGAATCCCTGCGATTGCAGGGCTGCAGCGACGCGACGCTGCGCCAGTTCGCTGTCAGCAGCTGAATGCACGCTGCAATCCCCTCAAATCCGAGATGTTCATCACACCGCCCCGCGTAAATGGCGTCCACGGATGTGAGACCTGCTGGACCAGTATGCTTCACTGAAACGGTCTTCCCCCCGTGCGGTACGTCCTTGTGCCGCATCCGGCCGTCGTCGACCGAAGGTGGTTCCCCCGTGGCACGAGCCAACGGACGGCGCGTCGCAACACGTCGACGCAGCCGTCGGGCCCTTGCGCAAACCGTGGTCCCCGGAATCGGACTCGTTGCCATGCTCGGCGCTGCGTTCGCGGCAGTGGCCGACTCAGGTAGCGAGATTCCCGATCAGAAGGCCGCTGCCACCACGGTGCTGTCCGCAGCGACCACGCCGAAGACGGTGAGCCGTAACTCCGAGCGTCCGCCCGTACCGAACGCTGCGGACATTGATGCCAAGGTCAAGGGCATCCTTTACGCCAAGCACAAGTTGTCTGTGTACGCCGATAGCAACTCGAAGTCACCAGAACTCGCTCTGCTTGCAGCAGGCGACGAAGTCGAAGTCACCGGCAAGACCAAGGGCGACTGGACGCAGATCATGCATAACGGCGCTCCGCGCTGGGTGACGACCGACGGGCTGACCAAGGAAGAGCCTCTCGGCACAGCACCGTGCCGCCTCGGATCGGGTGTCGAACGCGGAATGCAGCCGGACACCATCAAGGTCTATCGCGCGGTGTGCGCCAAGTTCCCCGAAGTCGTGCGTTACGGCGGCATCGCTGGTCGCGGCGAGCACGCCACCGGCCATTCGTTGGACATCATGATTTCGTCAGACACCGGCACCGCGATCGCTGCGTTCCTCCAGGAACACCGCGCCGAGCTGGGCGTCGAGTACCTGATTTGGCGTCAGCGCATCTGGCGCCCGGCTACTTCAGGCAGCTGGCGCCATATGAAGAGCCGTGGCAGCGCGACGGCCAATCACATGGATCACGTGCACGTCACCACTTACGGCAATTCGGCCACCCGCTAGTCGATGTTGAGAGTTGGTCTGACCGGCGGTATTGGCTCCGGCAAGAGCACCGTCAGCGCTTTGCTGGCTTCGCATGGCGCGGTCGTTATTGATTACGACCTGCTTGCTCGCGAAGTTGTCGAGCCAGGTACTCCGGCGTTGGCCGAGATTGCCGAACGCTTCGGTGCGGGCGTCATTGCTGAAGACGGCACGTTGAACCGACCGGCGCTTGGTGCCATTGTGTTCGCCGATCCTCAGGCTTTGCGCGACCTTGAAGGCATCACCCATGGCGCCATCAAGGCTCGGGCTGTTGAGATTGAGTCTTCTGTTCGCGACGACCAGATTGTTGTGCACGACAATCCATTGCTCGTCGAAATGGGCGCCGTCAGTCACATGGACGTCGTGATTGTGGTCGACGTGCCAGAAGAAGTGCAGATCGATCGCCTAGTTCGTCTGCGGGGGATGACCGAATCCGATGCGCGTGCTCGCATCGCAACGCAGGCCTCTCGCGAAGAAAGGGCCGGCGTCGCCGACATCATCGTCGACAACACCGGCCCGCAGGACGAACTCGTCACCATCGTTGGGGACGTGTGGAACAACGAGCTCGTCGGCCTTCTTCCTCGCTAGGCAACTACGCCGCTAGGTCCGGATCGGCGATCCGTCGCAGCTGGGCGAGTGCTTCGCGTTCGAGCTGACGGACACGTTCGGCCGAGATGCCGTGGCGCTTACCGATGTCGGCCAACTTCTGCTGGCGTCCGTCAAGCAGTCCATAGCGGGCTCGGACGATATCGGCCTCGCGCGGCCCGAGATGGTCAACCAACTCGGCAATCAGATTGCGAGCCTCAAGGTTGATCACCTGGTTGTCGGGGCCAGGTTCGGTCTCGCGAGCGATGAGATCGCCCAGCGAGGTGTCGCCGTCGTCATCGATGGGGGTGTCGAGGCTGACGTGATCGCGGCCCCAGGACAGCAGGTCGATGACACGATCGACCTGCATATCGAGTTCGAGAGCAATCTCCGCCGGTTCAGGGTCGTAGCCGAGCTGGCGTTCCAGATTGCGCCGTGCCGACGTGACCTGGTTGAGCTCTTCGACAACATGAACCGGAAGACGCACGACGCGTGCCTGCTGAGCAATGCCGCGAGTAATGGCCTGACGGACCCACCAGGTGGCGTAGGTCGAGAACTTGAAGCCCTTGGCGTAGTCGAACTTCTCGACGGCGCGAACCAGGCCAGTATTTCCTTCTTGGACCAGATCCAGCATCGGCATCGCCGAACGGCCGTACTTGCGGGCGATCGAAACGACGAGCCGCAGATTCGCGGTGATGAACTCCTGTAGCGCGCGATCGCCTTCGTCTGCGATCCACTCAAGTTCTTCACGCGAAGCTCGCTTCGGTGCGCCGCCCTTGGCCCTGGCGATACGACCCGTGTCCAGCAGGTGGCGCGCCATCATGCCGGCCTCGATGGTCTTGCTGAGCTCGACTTCACGGGCGGCGTCCAGCAGGGGTGTCCTGGCGATCTCCGCCAGATACATTCCGACGCTGTCCTTGCCTTCAGTCATGGTGCTCTTGCTGGTACTCACCGACATCGCCTCCTGCAGGTTGTTGTACCCATTTCAACGTCGATGACACCCGAAGGATTCCCCTCTCAGCGTGTTCTTAGAGAGCCGC
>JBEBVW010000101.1:0-9016 GCA_040392565.1 Aeromicrobium sp.
TTGGTCGACAGGAAGTAGACGTTGCCGTAGCCGCCGGTGGCCAACACGACTGCGTCGGCGGTGTGCGTCTCGATCTCGCCGGTGACCATGTCGCGAACGACGACGCCGCGCGCCTTGCCGTCGACCATGATCAGTTCGAGCATCTCGTGGCGCGTGTGCACCTCGACCGTGCCTGCGGCAACCTGACGCTCCAGCGCCTGATAGGCACCAATCAGCAACTGCTGACCGGTCTGACCACGGGCGTAGAAAGTGCGGGAAACCTGCACCCCGCCGAAGGAGCGGTTGTCGAGCAGGCCGCCGTATTCGCGTGCGAATGGAACGCCCTGCGCGACGGCCTGGTCGATGATGTTCACCGAAACCTGGGCCAAGCGGTAGGAGTTGGACTCGCGCGAGCGGTAGTCGCCGCCCTTGACCGTGTCGTAGAAGAGTCGGTAGATCGAGTCGCCGTCGTTGCGGTAGTTCTTCGCCGCATTGATGCCGCCCTGGGCGGCGATCGAGTGCGCCCGGCGCGGGCTGTCCTGGTAGCAGAAGCTCTGGACGTGATAGCCGGCCTCGCCCAAGGTCGCAGCCGCCGATGCGCCAGCCAAGCCGGTGCCGACGATGATGACCTTGATCTTGCGGCGGTTCGCCGGGTTGACCAACTTCATATCGAACTTGTGCTGGTCCCAGACCTTCTCGATCGGCAAACCTTTGGGGGCCTTGGTGTCGGCGATGTCGTCGCCGAGGCCGTAGTACTGCAATGCCACGTCGCTCACGTGTCAGCCTCCGTAGTTGAAGAAGAAGATGGCGAACGGCACCGCGAGGAAGCCGACCGTGATGACAACCGCCAAGCCAATGGCCGTGGTGTTGGCCCAGGACTCAACTCGCTTGGCCGAACGGTTTTGACCCAGCGTGGTCAGCGCGCTCCAGAAGCCGTGCCACAGGTGGAAGCCGACGGCGATCATGGCGACCGTGTAGGCGAGCAGCACCAGCGGCTGGTCATCGAAGCTGTTGTGCAGCTTGACGAACGGGACGTCCGACGCACCACCGGGGTGGATGTCGTTGGTCGTCAGGTTCAAGATGTGGAAGACGATGAACAGGGCAATCGTCACGCCGCCCCAGCGCATCGTGAACGAGGCGTAGCTGCGCTGATTGCCGCGCGGGTTCTGCTTCGTCTGGTAGCGCTTGGCGCCGACGGCACCCGATGCCTTGCGGTTACGCATCCACAAAGTGATGGCGCAGTACGCGTGGATCAGGACGGCGGCGAGCAGCACGACACGCACAATCCACAGCAGACCCTCGTGCGGGAGCATCGGCTCGCCGAAGGTACGCAGGTGATGGGCGTATTCGTTGAACGCTTCGCCGCTATCGAACGCCTTCAGATTTCCGTACATGTGCAGCACCAGATAGCCCACCATGATGAGCCCGGACACCGCCATCGCGTACTTTTTGCCGACGGTCGAGGTAACTGCACTCGACGGCCGGTTCGCAGTTTTCGTTGTGGCCACGAGGTCAACCTACGACTGATCGGCGATTCGCGCTAAGTCATGATGAGGCCGACCTTCATAACCAGTAGTTATGGAATGATGCTGACGTGCAGTTTCATCAACTTGGCTACTTCGTTGCCGTCGCCCGGGCCCGACATTTCACCCGTGCGGCTGAGGAGACCGGAACGACCCAGCCGAATCTGTCCAAACAGATCCGCTCACTGGAAAATGCGCTCGGCACTCAACTCTTCGTGCGTGGACCCAGCGGTGTCGAACTGACCAGCGCCGGCGAAGCGCTGCTCCCCCACGCCGAGCGCATCTTGATTGAAGTTGCCACTGCCGAGCGGTCGGTCCACGAGGTGACGAGCCTGCGGCGGGGCCGAGTGCGTGTCGGCGCCACGCCATCCATCTGCGAAGGCTTGCTGCCCGCCGCTCTCACCGCTTTCCATGGCCAGCATCCCGGCATCGAACTCGAAGTCAGCGAAGGCAGCTCGGGGGTGCTGACCCGCGATCTGAGCGAAGGGCGCCTCGATGTCGCACTCCTCATCGCTCCGCTTCGTGTGGCCGCACCCGATCTGGTGTCGACCCCGGTACTGCGCGAGCGGCTCGTCCTGGCCAGCCCGGCCGACGCAGACGTTCCCGACCAATTGCGGATCGCCGATCTGCAGGGACGACCTCTCGTGATGTTCCGTGAGGGCTATGACCTGCGCGATGTCACTCGCCGGGCCTGCAGCGACCACGGCTTCTCCCCCACCGTTGCGATCGAAGGTGGCGAAATGGGCGGCGTGCTGCGCTTTGTCGAAGCCGGTCTTGGCAGCGCCGTGGTGCCCGCGATGGTGATCCCGTCGCGCCCTGCACTCAAAGCGTCAACGCTGGGCGGCACCCAGGGCGAACCACCGCTCGAGCGGACGATCGCGATCGTGCACCGCAGCCAGGAAACACTTCCGCTCGCAGTTCAGTCATTCGTCGAGGAACTCACTGATCATTTGCGCAGCACCGGTTCGCCAGACCTGCGCCAGGTCTGATCAGGAGCAGGTCTGATCAGGAGTTAGCGAGCACAAATTCGCGGCGCGTCTGCCAACCCGCGGCTTCGTCGTGCACGTAGAGCGCGAACGACTCAACAGCGAAACGGCATTCGAAATCGTTGAGTTCGGCGTAGGCCCGGTCTAAACCAGCCTCGTCAACGTCTTGGGCCACCGTGACGTGCGGATGGAACGGGTACTCAGGTTCAGCAATGGTCGACCCCAACGCTGATCGAACTGCCTGCGCCAGAAGTTCGGTTTCTGAGATCCCTTCGCTCACCGCGACGAACACCACCGACGAAACAGGGCGGAATGTTCCGGTGCCGCGCAGGTGGATTTCGTAGGGGGCTACCGGCTGCGCCGCGTCGGCCAGCCTGCCGGCGAAGCAATCCACCTCGTCGTCATTGACCGACGTAGGCGGAATCAGCGTGATGTGGCTTGGCACCGTCGCGGCGAGCGGGTCGCCGAACGACGCCCTTGCCCGCTGCAGTTGAGAGCCGAATGGTTCGGGAATCGGGATAGAAACGCCGACAAGCGCCACGTCAGGAAACTCCACCAGGAGCAACGAAGCCCGAACGTTCGTAGACCAATTCCAAAGTGGGCGTGGCCACTTCGCGAGCCCGAGCAGCACCGGCCGCCAGGATGCGGTCGATCTCGGCCCGGTCGTCAAGCAACTCGCGAGTGCGTTGACCGAACTCGCCAACGAAGTCGGCCAACAGATCACCGAGCGCCACCTTGAGGTGGCCGTACTGCTGACCTTCGTACTCGGCGACAATGTCGTCGACAGTGCGACCGGTGACGGCCGAATAGATCGTCAGCAGATTCGAGATACCCGGCTTTTCGGCCGGGTCGAATCGGATGTCAGTGCCGGAGTCGGTGACCGCCGATCGCACCTTCTTGGCCACCTGCTTGGGGGTGTCGGTCAGATCAATCACGCCAGCATGCGTCTGATTCGAGCCACTCATCTTGGCCGTCGGCTCTTGCAGGTCATAGATTTTTGCGGTCGCCTTCACGATGTGCGCTTCTGGCACCGTGAAGGTCTCGCCGAAGCGGTGGTTGAAGCGCTGCGCCAGATTGCGGGCCAACTCGACGTGCTGGCGCTGATCTTCACCCACCGGCACCTTGTCAGCCTGGTAAATCAAGATGTCGGCAGCCATCAGGATTGGATAGGTGAACAGCCCGACACTCGCCTTATCTTGGCCACCCTTCGAGCTCTTGTCCTTGAACTGAGTCATCCGGCTGGCTTCGCCGAAGCCCGTGATGCCGTTGAGCACCCAGGCCAGTTGCGCGTGTTCAGGGACCTGGCTCTGCACGAACAGCGCGCTGCGTTCGGGATCGACACCAGCGGCCAGCATCTGGGCTGCGGCGATGTAGGTGCGCTCGCGCAGTTTCGCGGGCTCGTAATCGACCGTGATCGCGTGCAGGTCCGGAATGAAGTAGAACGCCTCGAAGTCGTCCTGCAGCGCAACCCACTGTTTGAACGCGCCCACGTAGTTGCCCAGGTGGTACGAATCCGCCGTGGGCTGAGCTCCAGAGAGTGCGCGAGGTCGCCGATCAGCCATGCTGTGGATTCTGCCAGTCACGACTTCGACGTTCGCCCGTAGGCTCACGGACGTGGATGACGTACGCACGTGGACAGTGCCTGGCCGGGTCAATTTGATCGGCGAGCACCTCGACTACAACGGCGGACCTGTACTGCCGATGGCGATCGACAAGCACCTCACGGTCAAAGCGCGCCTCCGCGACGACGGTCTGGTCAACGTGTGGTCGGGGCTCGGATCGAAGGTGCAGTTCAGCACCGATATCGCAGTCGGCGATTCGGCAGGGTGGGCCGGAACCGTGGCTGGGGCGGTCTGGGTGCTGGGCGCATCCGGGCACACGATTCCCGGAGCAGACCTGGTGATCGAGTCCGATATCCCCGTCGGAGCGGGGCTGTCTTCCTCAGCGGCCGCAGCCTGCGGCACGGTACTGGCACTGGCCGATCTGATCGGCATCGATCTCCCTCGCACCGAAGTGGCGTCGCTCGCTCGTCGCGCCGAGACCGACTTCCTGGGCGCACCGGTTGGCATCATGGATCAGCTTGCTGTGCTGCACGACGGCGCGAACTTGATCGACACTCGCTCGCTGGAAATGACCCCCGTACCAATTTCGTGGGACGGACTGTCGCTGGTGGTGATCAATACCGGCGTCACGCACTCTGTTGCGGCCGGCGAATACGCCGCACGGCACGCCGAATGTCGCAGCGCAGCCAAGCAGTTGGAACTGGAACACCTCAGCGACGCGGGCTTGGATTCCATCTACAAGTTCAGCGACGACGACGTTCTGAAGAAACGCGTCAGACACGTCGTGACAGAAACGACGCGCGTCCGCGGGGCGGTGCGGGCCATCACCGCTAGCGACTGGAACCAGTTCGGCACGATCTTGAACTCCTCACACGAATCTCTGCGCGACGACTTTCAGGTCAGTTGTGGCGAACTTGATGTCGCCGTCGAGGCTGCGCTCGAAGGCGGCGCACTAGGGGCCCGCATGACTGGCGCTGGATTTGGCGGCAGCGTCATCGCCCTCGCGCCCACTGATCAGTTGCTCGGGCTACGCGAAAAGGTCGTCACCGCATTCGCTGGCCGCGATTGGCAATCTCCGACGCTATTTACGACCAAGCCAGCCGCGGGTGCCACACTGGAACAGTGAGCAAGCTGCGCATCGCGTACCAAGGCGAGCCGGGAGCCAACTCCCACATCGTCATCCGCCAGCACTACCCGGAGGCTGAGGCGGTCGCCTGCGCATCCTTCGAAGATGCGTTTGCTGCGGTGACGTCCGGCGACACTGAACTCGCCATGATCCCGATCGACAACACGATCGCTGGGCGCGTTGCCGACATTCACCATTTCCTCCCCACCTCGGGCCTGCACATCGTCGCCGAGCATTTCTTGCGCATCCAGTTCAGCCTGCTGGCCGTTCCTGGCACCACGCTCGATTCGATCAAGACGGTGCACAGCCACGTTCACGCGCTGGGCCAATGCCGCAACTTCATCCGTGAACACCACCTGACGCCGATCATCTCTGGCGACACAGCTGGTGCTGCTCGCGAAGTGGCCGATGCCGCCGATCCATCACAGGCCGCGATCTCACCGCCACTCGCGGCCGAGATTTACGGTCTGGATGTTCTGGCCAGCGACATCGAGGACGAGGACCACAACACGACCCGCTTCGTGGTGCTGGCGCGCGAACCGCAGATCCCGCCCGCCGGCTCGCCGACGGTCACGACTTTTGTCTTCAATGTGCGCAACTTGCCAGCCGCTCTCTACAAAGCACTAGGTGGCTTCGCGACCAACGGCGTCAACATGACGAAGTTGGAGAGCTACATGGTGGGCGGCGAGTTCGCTGCCACCCAGTTCTTGGCCGAAGTCGACGGACATCCCGACGACGTGCCGCTGGCTCGGGCGCTGGAAGAACTGACGTTCTTCACCACTGAGATCAAGGTGCTCGGCGTGTACCCGGCCGACGCCAGTCGCGACCGCACCTGACGATCCCGATGGATCTGTTCCCGCTGTCGTGGCCACTCAACGTTCCGGTGCTGTCCGACGGCATCGTGACGCTGCGAGCTCACACTCCAGCCGATCTCGATGACCACCTCGTCATGGCCAACGACCCGGAGATGGGCCGATGGACCTCCGTCGTCCAGCCGCAGACGCCCGAGCAAACCGAGCACTATGCGCTGACCGTCATCCCCAACGGCTGGAACGACGAGTCCGCACGGACCTGGGCGATTGAAGCAACCGACGAAACGGGCCAAGCGCGGTTCGCAGGCAACATAGCGATCCGCGGCGGACTAATGGCCGACGTCGGATTCGCGCTTCACCCCTGGGCTCGCGGCCACGGCCTGATGGTGCGCGCCCTGCGCCTCGCTGTGGACTGGGCGTTGTCCGAGGGTGGCGCCGAAATCGTCCACTGGAAAGCACACGTCGGGAATGAGGCCTCACTTCGGGTTGCCCACAGCGCGGGCTTCACCTTGCACGCACCCATCCCAGGAGCGCTGGAAGAAAAAGGCCGAATCGTCGACGCCTGGACCGCGTCGATTCGGTTCGGCGATGCGCCAGTGCCTCGCACACGATGGGCTGAGGCCGTGGTGATGGAAGGCGAGCACATCCGCCTACGGCCGTTCAGAGAATCGGACGTGCCCCGGATCGTTGAGGCGTGCAGTGACCAGCAAACGCACCACTGGCTCAACGGCATGCCGCGCCCCTACACACCACAAGATGCACGCGCGTACTACCTGGGCGATTGCATTTGGCAGGCCGCGCTCGGCAGCAAAGCCACCTGGGCCATTGCGGACCGAACTACCGACGAACTGCTGGGCAACGTCGCAGTCATGGACATGCTGGGCTTGGCGCCGGAGAACGGCGAAGTCGGCTACTGGGCGCACCCCGATGCACGCGGCCGTGGCGTGATTCGCGAGGCCGTCAGGCTGGTGACCGACTATGCGTTCTCGCCCGACGGTCTCGACCGCCGGCGCCTCGCCCTGTACGCCGCGGTCGACAACGCCGCCAGCAATGCGATTGCCGTCGCCAATCAGTTCCAGCTCGTCGGAACCCAGCACCAGAGCGAACGTCTCGGCGATGGGTCAATCACCCATCTGAACGAGTACGAACTGTTGCGCGACCACGAGATCCGCTAGATCGAACCGAGCACTACCAGCGCGATGCCCGTTGCGGCCACCCCAGCAAAAACGCGGCAAATTCGCACGAGATCCCGTCCAGAACCCGCCGCTCGCCAAACACCTTGACTAGGTCTCGCGCGGCCAGAATGTGCGTTGGGCCCTGCAGGTTGTGTTGGTCCATCGCAGCCAGTGTCGCAAAAGTCTCATGAATTGGGGGCCGCACAAGGCCGTTGCGTACTGACAATGTCGTTGCATACTGCGACGATTCTTCCTATGGCGACGCAGACTTCTCCCGGCACCACGACTTCCGCAGAGCGCAGTCCTTGGCCTGCTCTATGGGCCATGGTCATCGGCTTCTTCATGATCTTGGTCGACAACACCATCGTGTCGGTCGCAACGCCAGACATCATCACTGAGCTGCACACCGACTACAACAGCGGAATCTGGGTCACCAGCGCCTACTTGCTGGCGTATGCCGTGCCGCTGCTGATCACCGGTCGACTCGGCGACCGCTTCGGCCCCAAGAACCTCTACCTGATCGGTCTGGCCGTCTTCACGCTCGCCTCGCTGTGGTGCGGCTTGACCGGGTCAATTGAGGCCCTCATCACCGCGCGCGCCATCCAGGGTTTTGGTGCGGCAATGATGACTCCACAGACAATGGCGGTCATCACGCGCACGTTCCCGCCAGCAAACCGCGGCAGCGCGATGGCGCTGTGGGGCGCCACAGCCGGTGTCGCCATGCTGGTCGGTCCTCTGCTAGGCGGCATCCTGGTCGATTCAGCCGGCTGGGAGTGGATCTTCTTCATCAACGTGCCGGTCGGCGTGATCGGCTTCGTCCTGGCCTGGCGCCTGGTGCCCACCTTAGAAACTCACCATCACTCCTTCGACTGGTTGGGCGTCGTCCTGAGCGCCGCTGGCATGTTCCTGCTGGTCTTTGGCATTCAGGAAGGTGAAAGGTACGACTGGGACGCCCGCATCTGGGCGCTGATCGGCGGCGGCATTGCGGTGTTCGCGATCTTCGTGTTCTGGCAGAGCCGCACCCGCACTGAACCGCTGGTGCCGTTGAGCCTGTTCAGCGACCGCAACTTCGCGATCAGCAATATCGGCATCGCGTTGGTGTCGCTGGCCGTCACCGCGATGAGCCTGCCGTTCATGTTCTTCGCCCAGGCGGCCCGCGGATGGTCACCGACTCAATCGGCGTTGTTCTTCTTGCCCATGGCCGTCGTGGTGATGGCGCTGTCCCCCGTGGTCGGAAAACTGGTCGACCGCGTCCATCCGCGCAATATCTCGATGGTTGGCTTTGGCATTGCGGCTATTTCTATGTCGCTCACCGCAATGCTCGTCGACTACGACACTCCTGCGTGGCAACTGCTCGTGCCGTTCGCGCTATTCGGTGTGGCCAATGCGTGCCTGTGGGCCCCACTGGCCACCACTGCGACCCGCAACCTGCCGTTGACTTCGGCAGGAGCAGGCGCCGGCATCTACAACGCCACCCGCCAAGTTGCCGCCGCGTTGGGCAGTGCAGCGGTGGCTGCACTCATCGGCGCTCGGCTGTCGGCCAACGGATTGCAAGGCGATGCCGAGTCCTTCCAGCAGGCGTCCGCGGCAGCGATGCCAGCACAGATTGCCGAACCGTTCTCACGAGCGATGTCCGAGGCCTACTGGCTCCCGGTGGGTGCGTTTGCGTTGGGCGTCCTGCTCGTGATGTTCTTCGCAGCCCCGTCCCACGAAGGCCGCGCGGCACAGAAAGAACCGCAATCCTAGACTCGGGTCGTGACCAATGTTCTGACGCTGACCTGCCCCGACCGCCCAGGCCTGGTGTATGCCGTCACCCGTTGGATCGCCGAGTCCGGCGGCAATCTGCTGGACAG
>JBEBVW010000102.1:0-8997 GCA_040392565.1 Aeromicrobium sp.
GCCCGTTGCCCGCTGAGGAGTCACTTAGTTCCTCTTCGCGAGTCACTTAGTTCCATAATTTCGGAACGCAGTGACTCCTCAGCGGGTACGGAGTGACTCGTCAGCGGGGTGGTTACCAGCGCTGGCGGACGTCTTCGGCCCAGCCGGTGAGGCCGTCAATGGGGATGGTCTCACCGGCATCGTTGTGGACGGTGCCGGTCCAGGTGCCGAAGACTTGGTAGGTGTGTGAGGACAAGATGACCGCTTGGGTGTTGGCTTTGCGCAGGTGAAACGGTGTGAAGCCGAGATCGACGCCATCGCCGGAGACCCGCCACTGATCCATCGGCGCTTTCAGGTCATAGGTCCAGGTCAGTTCTTCGCTGATCTTCGTCAGGTGCCCGTCCACCACCAGTGAGTTCTCTGTCGATCCGGTGCCGTCGGTCCACTTCCCACCGACTTGGATCCCGATGACGCGATCACCTACGCGTCCAGATCCGGCGCCCCAGTTCCAGTGCATTGAGTACGGCCACCTCCCGCGTCCGTGGTCGAGCGTGGCCCATCCGTCGGTGACGGCGTGCGCAATGCCATCGACTGTGAGGGTTCCAGTTGCCGGGCGCGCGACGTCCTTGACGGTGTATTGGAAGCGCGTGTCGCTCCACGGCACAACGACACCGAGGCGCTCGTGCCCGTCAGGCAGGTGTGCCACGACATCGACGTCGACGCGCGGTCCGCGAGCTCGCAAGTGGGTTCCGCTGTCGACCTCGTCGATCTCAATTGTCAGATTCTTCGTGATCACTCGAACCGGTCCAGTGCCGAGTGTGCCGGGCATCGTGGTGGCGCGAGCGAATGGATCAAGCACGTCGTGAGCGATCGCGACGTCATTGACCCGGTCGTAGCAGTAGACCCCGTGCACGCCGGCGTAGTCGATGTCGGAGGCGACTAGCGCAACGATGTGCGTTGGTGTGGTCACCGCCCAGTACTCCCAGCGCTTGTTGCGCCACTTGCCGACGCGTCCCTGGCCGATGCCATCGGTGGTAATCAACGGAGTGCGAGTCCAGCCCACCGCGTCACGATTGAGGCGGCCATCGGGGAGGGTCAGTGACACCGGTGCGGTGATCTCCCGTTCGTCGACGTGTGTCATGCAAGCGACTCTAGGTTCTCTAGGGCGCACACCATCGACGCGCTACGTTCAATACATGACTTCGGTACCGAACATCACCTTGAACAACGGCGTCGAGATCCCTCAGTTGGGATTCGGGGTGTATCTCGTGCCGCCAGAGGACACCAAAGAAACCGTGCTGAGTGCTTTCGAGGTGGGCTATCGGCATATCGATACCGCGCAGATGTACGGCAACGAAGCCGGCGTCGGGCAGGCGTTCGCTGAATCGGGTTTGGCGCGCGACGATGTCTTCATCACGAGCAAGCTCAACAACACGTTCCACGCGCACGACGATGCTCTGCGCGAGATCGATGGCACGTTAGAGCGGCTTGGTGTCGACCAGGTTGATCTGTTCTTGATCCATTGGCCCATGCCTGGCATTGACATTGACTACGTCGAGACGTGGAAGGCGATGGAAGAGATCTATGTCGCAGGCAAAGCTCGCGCGATTGGCGTCTCGAACTTTCTGAGCCACCATTTGCGTCGCCTTGATGACGAGACCGACATCGTTCCGGCCGCCAATCAGATCGAAATCCATCCCTATCTGCAGCAGCAGGACGTTCGCGCGACGTCGGCCGAACTCGGAATCGCAGTCGAGGCATGGTCGCCCATTGCGCAGGGCCAGATCCTCGATGACGCCGTGGTGCTCGCTGTGGCCGATGAGGTGGGCCGGACCGCAGCCCAGGTGGTGTTGCGCTGGCATGTGCAGCGCGGAGACATTGTGTTCCCCAAGTCCATGTCGCGCGAGCGCATGGTGGAGAACTTCGGGCTGTTCGACTTCGAACTCGACCAGTCGCAGATCGACCGGATTACGGGACTGGAGCGAGATGGCCGGGTTGGCCCGGATCCGGAAACGTTCAACTGGATCCCCAAGTCGTAGTCCGGTATCCGGTTAGGGTGATGACGTGAGCGATCAGATTGAGCAGCCGGACATCGTCGATCCGATTCTGCGGTACGGCACCTTTATGGTCGCTGGTCTGCTCATTGCCGGATTTGTCGCAGTGTGGCTGGAGGCCGGGTTCAAGAACGGCGCAGCCGTCGGGGTGGCGGTCGGCATTTTGATCTCCTACTTGGTCGGCCGACCCGCACCCGAGCGATTCGATGAGGAGGTTGCTGAATGAGTCACGACGACAAGCAGTGGTACTACTGCACCAAGCACCAGGCCGTTGAGGGCGAGGAAGGCTGCCGCGCAGCCGACCGCCTGGGCCCTTATGCCTCGCAAGAGGAGGCTGCTCGGGCTCTGCAGATCGCAGCCGAGCGCACCAAGGCTTGGGACGAAGATCCCGACTGGAATGACGACGCTCCGTCCGCCGAGTGAGTACCGCTAAAGAACGGCGCCAGAAGGCTCGCAAGCGCGGGCTGAATCTGCATCGGTCCGGCCCCTGGATTGCCGTCGTTGGGCTGCTGGTGAACCTGTGGCTCACCATTTCGAGCGTGCTGTACGCCCCGTGGTGGGGCATGGTGCTGCTGCTGTCCTACCTCGTGCCGCAGACCGCGATGGTCAAACGCTGGATTCCGCAACGCCCTGCCGACACCATCTGGATCCCCGTCGCAGGCGCGGTGGTGTGGGCCATCACGGTCTACGTCGGTGCCCAGTGGTGGGGCTGGTCGACCTAGTCGGCAAAGGTGTGTTCGGGGCCGGGGAAAACTCCGCCCTCGACCTCATCTGCGAACTGCTTGGCGGCATTCAGCATGGTGCCGTGCAGATCGGCGTAGCGCTTGACGAATCGCGGCGCCTTGCCGGTGCGCAGACCCATCATGTCCTGCCAGACCAGCACCTGGGCGTCGCAATCGGCGCCGGCGCCAATGCCGATGGTGGGGATGTGTAGCGTCTCGGTGATTTCCTTGGCGATGGGCGCCGGCACCATTTCCATGACGACTGACATGGCACCGGCCTCTTGGACCGCGAGGGCGTCTTCCATCAGCTTCTTGGCCGCGTCGCCACGGCCTTGCACTCGATAGCCGCCGAGGCTGTGCTCGGACTGCGGAGTGAAGCCAATATGTGCCATCACCGGGATGGCGCCTTTGGTCAGCAGTTCGATCTGTGGTGCCATCTCGGCGCCGCCTTCGAGCTTGACGACCTCGGCGAGGCCTTCCTTCATGAAGCGGACAGCCGTGTCGTAGGCCTGTTCGGGAGAGCGCTGATAGGAGCCGAAGGGCAGGTCAGCCACGACCAAGGCGCGTTCGGTGACCCGAGTAACGGCTTTGACCAGCGGCAACATCTCGTCGACTGTGATGGGCAGCGAGGTCTTGTAGCCGAAGACGTTGTTGGCAGCCGAATCACCGATGAAGAGCACCGGGATGCCGGCCTCGTCGAATGTGGCGGCTGAGTATTGGTCATAGGTGGTCAACATGACCCACTTGCGACCTTCGGCCTTCCACTGCTGCAGGTGGTGGGTACGGACTTTCTTCACCACTGGAGCGTTCCCGTACGGCGCAACTTCTTCAGACATCGTCTGACTCCCTTGAATCTCGCAGCTCCCTGATGGAGTCCACGGACATGACCAGATTGTCACAACTCTGCGCTCACCGAACCGTGATGGTGGTCACGTGGCGACCCGTGCGACTCCTCACGGTTATCTGACACTCCTCATGGCTTGCATGCCATGAGGAGTGCTTGAACACCATGAGGCCATGGTGTTCAAGTGATCAGAGGTGCTCGCGCCAGGCGTTGGTGATGGGGACGCGGCGATCGCGACCGAAGTTGCGACGGCTGATCTTTGGGCCCGGTGGATATTGCCGGCGCTTGTACTCGGCTCGGTCCACCAAGGTAATGACGCGCTCAACGATGGCTGGATCGAAGCCTTGGGCGATCACTTCGGCCGACCCTAGATCGCGTTCGACGTAGGCGTCGAGGATGGCGTCCAACAGTTCATAGGGCGGCAGCGAATCGGTGTCCAATTGCCCTGGTCGCAGTTCGGCCGACGGCGGTTTGCTGATGGTTGCCTCGGGGATCGGGGGAGTCTCGCCGCGTGCCTCAGCTTGGGCGTTGCGCCACTTGGCGAGCTCCCACACCAGCGTTTTCGGGAGGTCCTTGATGGGTGCGTAGCCGCCGACAGCATCGCCGTAGATCGTGGAGTAACCGGTGGCCAACTCCGACTTATTGCCGCACGCGAGCACCAAGTGGCCGTGCTGATTGGACAGACCCATCCAGATAACTGCACGGATACGAGCCTGCAGGTTCTCTTCGGCGAGCCCCTCCAATTTCAGTGCTTCTTGGTACTGATCGAAGATCGGCGCGATCGGCACCGTCGTCAGAGTGAGTCCGGTGCGACGTGCCTGTTCGGCCGCATCGGATTTGGAATGTTCACTTGACCATGCCGAGGGGTTGCTGACGCCAAAGACCTTGTCTGGGCCAAGAGCATCGACGGCGATGGCGGCGACCAACGTCGAGTCGATTCCCCCGGACATGCCGAACAGCACGCTGCTGAATCCGTTCTTGGCCACATAGTCGCGCAGGCCCAGCACAATTGCGTGATATCGCTCGCCGAGGTCGTCATCTCGCACCGCGACCGACGGCACCTGCGCTTCATAGGGTTCAACTGGCTCGGCAGAAATAATGGTGCGTTCGACGCGCAGTCCGTGAAAACGGGTGTCAGGATCGGGCATCGGCGCAGTTGCGGCCGGAAGCTCCAAGTCGACGACCAACAGCTCGGATTCGAACTGCGCCGTTCGGGCGATCAATTCGCCGTTGGCGTCCACGACGATCGAATCGCCATCAAACACCAGCTCGTCCTGACCACCGACGAGATTGACGTATGCCAACGCGCACTGGCCTTCACGGGCGCGGCGAGTACACAAGTCGAGGCGGACGTCGTCCTTGGCTGCTTCATAGGGCGAACCGTTGAGCACCACGAGCAGACCGGCTTCGGCTGCATCTGCCGCGGCCGAAGGTCCGTCCTGCCAAATGTCTTCGCAGATGGCGATTGCGACGTCGACACCGCGAACTTGAATGACCTGGGTTTCATCGCCAGGAACGAAGTGTCGGAATTCGTCAAACACGCCGTAGTTCGGCAGGTGGTGCTTGTCGTAACGGGCGACGACTTGTCCGCCGACCAGCACCGAAGCGGAGTTCGTGGGCTGGTTCTTGGGGATACCCAGTCGATCGGGGAGAGCCTCAAGCTCTGCGGGCTTGGCCGAGTCCAGGTGGCCGACAACAACCACGAGATCGCCGAGACCCTCGGCATTCAACTTCGCGGCCAACTCCCGAACGGCAGCCTGCGAAGCCTCAATGAATGACTTGCGGTACGCCAAATCTTCGATGGGATATCCATTAATCACCATCTCTGGCATGACCAACAGGTGCGCGCCGGCCGCTGCAGCTTCCCTCGCCGACTCCATGACCAATTCGCTGTTGCCGGCCAAATCGCCGACTCGTGGATTGACCTGAGCAAGTGCCAGTCGCAGTTGAGGCATGGCTACAGGTTAGAACCCTTGATCTCGAGGCTCGCAAGCTCGCACCTCGATCAACGGACCCCGGTGGTTGAGGTGCCCGAGGGACGAGGGCCTCGAAACCATCACCGGTGGCTGAGGTGGCCGAGGGACGAGGGCCTCGAAACCATGGCGAGGAGGAAACACACCTGTAACAGCGGGCGTGCCAGACTGGCTGTATGGGTAAGCAGGAAGACTTTGTGCTGCGGGCGATCGAGGAGCGCGATGTGCGCTTTATCCGTCTGTGGTTTACCGATGTGTTGGGCTCGCTGAAGTCAGTGGCGATTGCGCCAGCTGAACTGGAGGGCGCATTCGCCGAAGGCATCGGATTTGATGGTTCGGCGATTGAAGGCTTCGCGCGCGTGCACGAATCGGACATGCTGGCCAAGCCGGACGCCTCGACCTTTCAAGTCTTGCCATGGCGTGGCGCGGAGCCGTCGACGGCCCGCATGTTCTGCGATATCCAGATGCCGGACGGCGCGCCGTCCTACGCCGATCCGCGGCACGTTCTGAAACGCGCATTGAGTAAGGCCGCCGACGCCGGGTTCACCTTCTACACGCACCCGGAAATCGAGTTTTACCTGTTCAAAGGCAAGCCGGCGGTTGGCGAACGCCCGGTTCCGGTCGACGACAGCGGCTATTTCGACCACACCGCTCAGGGCGGCTCCCAAGACTTCCGCCGCGAAGTCATCACGATGCTCGAAAGCATGGGCATTTCGGTCGAGTTCAGCCATCACGAGGGCGGCCCCGGCCAGCAGGAGATCGACCTGCGTTACGCCGATGCGCTCTCAACGGCCGACAACATCATGACGTTCCGCACCATCGTGCGTGAAGTGGCGCTCAGCCAGGGCAAATGGGCTTCTTTCATGCCCAAGCCGATGACCGCACACCCCGGTTCGGGCATGCACACACACGTGTCGCTGTTCGAGGGTGACGACAACGCGTTCTATGAAGCCGGCGCCGAATACCAACTGTCCAAGACCGGTCGGTCGTTCATCGCCGGCCTGCTGGAGCACGCCCCGGAGATCACGGCAGTCACCAACCAATGGGTTAACTCCTATAAGCGGTTGGCGGCTGGCGACGAGGCGCCCAACTACTTGTGCTGGGGGCGCAACAACCGCTCAGCGCTGATCCGGGTGCCGATGTACAAGCCCAACAAGAGCCAGTCGGCACGCATCGAACACCGCGGACTCGACGCTGGCTGCAATCCCTACCTGACGTACGCACTGGTGCTCGCGGCCGGGCTCAAGGGCATCGAGCAGGGCTACGAACTGCCGCCCGAAGCCGAAGACAACGTGTGGTCGTTGACCGAAAACGAGCGTCGCGCCATGGGCTTGGCGCCGCTTCCGCGCAACCTCGACGAAGCCATCCGCACGATGGAGAGCAGCGAACTGGCCGCC
This sequence comes from Aeromicrobium sp., assembly GCA_040392565.1. Taxonomy (GTDB): domain Bacteria; phylum Actinomycetota; class Actinomycetes; order Propionibacteriales; family Nocardioidaceae; genus Aeromicrobium. Next base: position 6,970 of record JBEBVW010000102.1, read on the forward strand.
GAAACGCTCGGCGAGCACGTCTTCGATTTCTTCCTTCGCAATAAGCGTGCCGAATGGCAGGAGTACCGATCTCAAGTGACGCAGTTCGAGATCGACCGCTTGATGCCGATGGTCTGATCGTGGTTCCTAAGGGATTCCGCGATGCCTCCACCGCGAAGGCGATGGTGCAGCGCTTGGGCAATGCGCCCGCTGAACTGATCGAGCACATCGCGACTGTTGCCGATCCCGACATTGCGCTGCAGTCGCTGGCGGAGATCGCCGATTCGCTCGGTGCTGACGAGCTGCTGAAACTGCTGACCGAACGTGATCTGCGTGAACGGCTGTTGGTCGTCTTGGGCACCAGCCGTGCCCTCGGCGAGTTCTTGGCTCGTCACCCTGAGTATGTGCAGGACCTCTCGCGGGAGCAGCTTTCAGTACAGCCGTTGGACGTCGAGAAGTTCCGTTCGCAGATCCTCAAGGCCACTACTCCTGATGAGCTGCGCAATGCCTACTACCGCAAGCTGCTGCACATCGCTGCGCGAGATCTGAACGCGTACACCACGTTCTCGCAGTCGTCGGCTGAGCTTTCTGATCTTGCGGTCGCCACGCTGGACGCTGCACTGCAAATCGCCAAGGCCGCCGAATCCGATCCGGACGCGTGCCGGTTCACCATCATGGCGATGGGTAAGACCGGCGGACACGAGCTGAACTACATCTCTGACGTCGACGTGATCTTCGTGCACGAGACTCCCGATGGCGGAGACGACAACACGGCGTTGCAGGTTGCCACTCGGCTGGCGGCAGCCGTCATCAAGATCTGCGGCGAGCACACCGGCGAAGGAAGCATTTGGGAAGTCGACGCCAATTTGCGTCCCGAAGGCAAGCACGGCCCGCTGGTGCGCTCGCTGAACAGCCACATCGCGTACTACGAAAAGTGGGCGAGCACCTGGGAGTTTCAAGCGCTGCTCAAGGCTCGCTACGCCGCCGGTGACCAGGAGTTGGCGGAGCAGTATCTGGCAGCGCTGCATCCGAAAGTCTGGTTCGCGAGCACTCGAGAGAACTTCGTCCCCGACGTCCGCTCGATGCGCCAGCGCGTTATCGACAACATCGCCCCGGCACACCGCGACCGCCAGCTGAAACTGGGCGCCGGGGGACTGCGTGACGTGGAGTTTGCCGTGCAGTTGCTGCAGCTGGTCCACGGCCGCGCTGATGAGTCACTGCGCAGTCCGACGACCCTCACCGCACTCGAGGCGCTGACATCGGGCGGCTACGTCGGTCGACGTGACGGCGCGGCTCTTGAGGACGCGTACGAATTCTTGCGCACGCTGGAACACCGCATTCAGCTGTACCGGCTCAAGCGCAGCCACATCGTTCCTGATGACCAAGAAGATCTGCGGCGCATCGGCCGCAGCATGGGCTATCGCAGCAATTCGGCCGAAATGCTCACCAAAGATTGGCAGGCACATCGCCGGATCGTGCGCCGGCTGCACGAGAAACTCTTCTTCCGACCGCTGCTCGAAGCGGTGTCGTCGCTCCCGAGCGAAGGCCTGCGCCTGACGCCGCTCGCGGCAGAACAACGCATGACGGCCCTCGGCTTCCGCGATCCCATCGGAGCGCTGGCGCACATCCAGGCACTCACAGCCGGGGTGTCGCGGCGCGCTGCCATCCAGAAATCGCTGCTGCCGGCGATGTTGGAATGGTTCGCCGAATCGCACGATCCCGATGCCGGGCTGTTGGCGTTCCGCAAGATCTCCGACGAACTGGGCGATTCGCACTGGTATTTGCGCAAACTGCGTGATGAGGGCGAAAGTGCCGAACAGTTGGCGCACGTGCTTTCCACCAGCAAGTATGTCGCGGATCTGATCATGCGGGCGCCCGATTCGGTCGCGCTCTTGGGCGATGATGACGAACTGGTGCCGCGCGAGCGCGAACGGTTGTTTACCGAAGTCGACCTCGCCGTTGACCGCCAACGCGATCCGGCGGTTGCTACCAAGGCCGTGCGTCGCATCCGACGGCGCGAACTATCGCGCGTGGGCATGGCCGATGTGC
>JBEBVW010000103.1:0-8961 GCA_040392565.1 Aeromicrobium sp.
GCCTTCTTGGCGGGGGCCTTTTTCGCCGGTGCCTTCTTGGCGGGCACCGTCGCGCCAGGCATAGTCTCTTCGGCCATGAAATGTGCTCCTACTGATTCGTGGCTGTTGCTCAGCCCACTGAGTTGGGGAACTGTTGGAACTGCGGGAACTAGACGTGATGTACGCCTCGTTGTTGTCCGGTGGACCGGACCCTCATAACGAGGCTACAGTCAAGATCAGATTTCAGATACCGATGGTATGCGAGAGTTAGGACACACCGTGTCGGACAACTACCAGTCCTTCGCCCACAACCCGATTGGCAAGTTCCTGGTCAAGAACCTGGGACTGCCCAACCCTCCGTACTTGGAGCGTTATTCGGCGGGCGACCCCTTGGTCAAGGGCACCGTGCTCATCGGAGCAGCCAAGGGCAGCACGCTAGGCAAGAACGTCAGCGAAGCACTCAAGGCGTCGGGCATCGACTCGACCTCGGTCGTTGCTCCCAATAAGAAGTACAAGGGCCTGGTCTTCGACGCGACCGGAATCTCCAGCGCCGCCGATCTGGTGGAGTTGCAGGAGTTCTTCACCCCGGTACTGCGTCAGCTCGCCTCGTGTGGCCGCGTCGTCGTAATCGGCAGCGCCGTCAACGAAGGCAAGGACGAGAGCGCCAAGATCGGTCAGCGCGCCCTCGAAGGTTTCACCCGTTCGCTGGGCAAGGAAGTCGGTGGCGGCTCGACCGTCAACTTGGTCTACGTGTCGAAGGGCGCCGAGTCGACCTTGGCCTCGACCTTGGGCTTCTTCCTCTCCCCCAAGTCCGCCTACGTGTCGGCCCAGGTCGTCCGCGCTGGCGCAACCGGCATCAAGGCTGCACCCGCAGTCAAGGACGTCACCAAGCCGCTCGCCGGCAAGGTCGCCCTGGTGACCGGCGCATCGCGCGGCCTTGGTGAAGCTGATATGCGCACCCTGGCTCGCGACGGCGCCACGGTCATCGGCTTGGACGTCCCGCCGTTGGCAGACGATCTGAAGGCACTGGCTGAGGAGCTCGGCGGCGGCTACGTCGTCGGCGACATCACCTCCGCTGATGCGCCCAAGGAGATCGCCGACTACATCAAGAAGAACTACGGCGGCGTCGACATCGTCGTCCACAACGCAGGCATCACCCGCGATAAGCGCCTGCGCAACATGAAGGCCGACAACTGGAACCTGGTCGTCGACATCTCGGTCGGCGCGCCTCAGCGCATCACCGACTACTTGATGGACAAGGGCCTGATCAACGACGGCGGCCTGATCGTGGGCATCGCCTCGATCGCCGGCATCGCTGGCAATAACGGTCAGACCAACTACGCCTCGGCTAAGGCCGGCGTGATCGGCTGGATCCAGTCGCTGGCCGACCGTGGCGCCGCCAAGGGCATCCGCGCCAACGTGATTGCACCGGGCTTCATGGAAACCGAAATGGTCAAGACCATTCCGCTGGGCATTCGCGAGGCCGGACGCCGTATGAACTCGATGTCACAAGGCGGCCAGCCGGTCGACGTGGCCGAGGCCATCGCGTGGCTCGCCAGCCCCGGTTCGGCATCGGTGTCCGGCAACGTGATCGGTGTCAACGGCCAGATGTTGCTCGGTGCCAGCTGATGACTGAGACTCGTTCATTCGAGAAGGCTCCGGCGACGCTGCCGCTGATGGTCAAGGCGGCGCTACCCGCGCTGCCTCTCATCGGCAGCCTGCCGGGCGTCAAGCATCAGCGCGGCGGTGCACCCGATCTGGTGCTGACTCGAGATGGGGTCGTCACCGATCCCGAACACCTCGAGGCGTACCGCGACAACTGCGGCTTCCCGCGTACGGATGCAGTTCCAGTCACCTATCCCCACATGGCGGCGTTCGGCCTACACATGTCGTTGATGACCGACACGGCCTTCCCGTTCGCTCCCATGGGGCTTGTACATCTGCGCAACTCCATCACGCAGCATCGTCCGATCAGTGCCGATGAGGCGCTTGACGTCAAGGTCCATGCGGCCGATCTGCGTCCGCACCCCAAGGGTCGCCTGATCGACATCCTCACTGAGGTGAAGGCCGATGGCGACGTGGTCTGGACCGAAACCATGACGCTGTTCTCGCGCGGCAAGGGCGGTGCCGCTGAGGAGACCGCCGCGCCGCTCGAGGGCGTGGATGCCCCGAAGGGCGTCGTGCATTGGAAGCTCGATGGCGGGCTGGGTCGTCGGTATGGCGCTATCTCTGGTGATCGCAATCCCATTCACCTGTACCCGATTACGGCCAAGGCGTTTGGATTCCCCAGCAATATCGCTCACGGCATGTGGACCAAGGCCCGCTGCCTGGCGGCGTTGCAGAACAAGTTGCCGGACGCATTCACCGTGGATGTGGAATTCCGCAAGCCAATCCTGCTCCCCGGTTCAGTGGTCTTCGGCACCGAAATCACCGGCGACACCATCACGTTTGGCGTCGTTGGCGCACGCAAACCGTCAACGCACCTCGTTGGACGCGTCACAGCGCTCTAGCAGCCAACTGATACAGAAGTAACTCACGAGTAACCCTCCGGGGTTCTACATCGTTATCGATGCAGAACTCTGGAGGGAGATTCGTTTTATGCGTCGACTCATCGCATCCGCAGCAGTTGCTGCCCTCACGTTCACCGGCCTTTCGCTCCCCTCGAGCGCAGTTGCGGCCAGCAAGCCGTGGAAGCCACGCGCCGAGCAGTACCCAGCGACCGTTGTCGAGAAGGATCTCAAGATCCCGATGTCCGATGGCACGGTGCTGCGCGGCGATCTCGTGCGACCTGTCGACGCCAAGGGCAAGACGGTCACGAAGAAACTTCCCGTGGTCGTCACGATCACCGCGTACAACAAAACAGCCCAGGGCTCGACCGGCCTGGCTGGCGGCGACACCTCCTACTTGGTCAAGCGCGGCTACCTGCAACTGACTGTCGATGCACGAGGCACAGGTAGTTCTGGCGGCACCTGGTGCGCCTTCTGCGCCCGTGAAAACAAAGACTTCGGCGAAGTCATGACGTGGGCCAATAAGCAGCCGTGGACCGATGGCAACACCGCAATGAGCGGGCCCTCCTACATGGGCATTGCGCAGCTGTTCGCCGCGTCAGCACGACCCAAGGGCCTCAAGGCGATCTTCCCGCAGGTACCAGCGGCTGACGTCTATCGGGACGTTGTCGCCTCAGGTGGCGCACTGGACGTCGGCTTCATCCCGCTGTGGATCGGTCTGGTCAACGGCACAGCCATCATCCCTCCCGCCTTCACCGCCACCGACCCGGCTGGCGGGTTGGGCACGCTGGTCACTCACCTGCTCGGTAACGGACTGTTCAGCGTCAACCTGCTGGCCTCTGCACTTGGCGGCGGCGAACCGTCGTATGACGGCGATTTCTACTCCCAGCGCTCGCCCATCAATGTCATTTCGAAGATCAAAGTTCCGACATTCCTCGTGGGCGGCGAATACGACCTGTTCCAGCGCGGAACGCCGTTGGTCTACGAGAATCTGCAAAAGCGTGGGGTTCCCACCAAGATGATCATCGGTCCGTGGGACCACCTGCAGGGCTCAGCCGGCACCGGTCTGGAGAAGGCCGGCTACGGCACCCTCAGTGAGTTGCAACTTCGCTGGTTTGACCATTACGTCAAGGGGCTTCCGGGGCAGCAGATCGACAAGATTGCCGGCCTGTCCTACTACGAACAGGGCAGCAACACATTTACTCGCGGGACAGCGTGGATGCCCAAGACGCTCAAAGCCACGACCTTCAAGCTCAGCGGCACCGCAGCAACCGCTGGAGCAAGTGGTGCTCTGACCACTGGCACACCCGTGGCTGGAAAGACGACAGTTGCCCCGATCCCGGTGCAAGGCCTGTGCACCCGATCGGCGAATCAGTGGACTGCTGGGCTGGTCAATGTGGCGTTGCCGGATAACCCGTGCTTCACGAATAACAGCTACAACGACAAACTCGGCCCAGTGTTCGAGACTGCGGCAGCCACCAAAGACCTCGTGATCCACGGTCCTGCGAATGTCCGTCTGTACACATCGACTCCGGCCGGAAACGGCATGTATTCGGTCTCGCTGTCCGATGTTGCCCCCGACGGATCGGTTTCGCGGCTGACTGGCGGATGGCAGATCGTTTCGGCCCGTGCGCTCGACACGTCGAAGTCGCGCTACATCGGCAAGACGCTGGTGCAGCCGTACCACCCCTTCACGAAGGCATCGCGGTCAAACCTGGCGTCGGGCAAGATCGAACCGGTTGACGTGGAGATCTTCCCGACGCGCGCCCGCATCAAGAAGGGTCACAAGCTGCGGGTTTCGGTGCAGGCATTCGACATCCCGCACCTGCTGCCGATCTTGAGCGATCTGCCCGGAACGCTGGCACCACTGACGGTTCACACCGGCCCCGCCACTCCGTCCTCGGTCTCCTTCGGCACCCCCTGACCCAAGCCCCCTGGGCGGTACCTGTGTTACCTGACCCCGCTGAGCGGTATCTCGGTGACATTGCCGCGACCTTATTGGGTCACATTGACACCGCTCGACCGCGATGGGTAACACAGGTACCGCTCAAGGGTCGCGGGTCTAGATGCGACGGATCATGCCCTCCTGGGCCACGCTGGCCACCAGGACGCCGTCCTCGGTGAACACGCCAGCGCGGCTCAGACCACGGGCGCCCGAGGCCGATGGCGACGTTTGGTCGTACAGCAGCCACTGATCGGCCTGGATTGGCCGGTGGAACCAAATCGTGTGGTCTAGCGACGCTGGAAGCACATTCGGTGCGCCGATGAACGAGCCGTGGGGCACCAAACTGGTGCCCAGCAGGCTCAAATCACTGATGTAGGTGAACGCCGCATTATGGATGCGCCGCGACGGTGGCAGGGTGCCATTGCCGCGGAACCACAGCCGCTGAATGGCGGGCTGAGAAATGCGTTCTGGGTCGTCAGCAGAGCGGTTGTCCCCGACATACCGCAGATCGAATGAAGCCCATTCACGCCGGAAATGATCGGCATACTCTGGCCCACGAGTTTCGAGGACGTCAGCCAACGACGGGCAGGATTCTGGCGACGGAACATCGGGCATCGCGTCCTGGTGGTCCCAGCCGTCCTCGTCGACCTGGAATGACGCGGTCATGTAGAAGATGATTTCGCCGTGCTGACGAGCAGCCACCCGGCGCGTCGTAAACGAGCGACCGTCGCGGATCTTCTCCACGTCGTAAACGATCGGGATGCTGGGGTCACCGCCGAGGATGAAGTAGACGTGCAGCGAGTGCACGAACCGATCGTCAGGCACCGTCTGCTGTGCCGCCATCAAGGCCTGCGCGGCGACCTGACCACCGAACACTCGCGGCACTTCGGAGTTCTTGGGCTGATGGCCTCGGAACAGGTTCTCCTCGAGCTTCTCCAACTCAAGCAGGCCGACGACTTCTTCAAGGGATGCGGGCACAGCTACAGCCTAGCGATGGCTTAGCCCTGGTCGTCCTTGCGTTGGCGCGCCAGGAATTGCTCGAACTGATCGGCGAGCTCATCACCGCTCGGCAACTCCTCATCATGGGCCAACAACGACTGTGCAGCACCGCGCGCGAACGCGTCGTACTGCTCCTCCAGTCCGTGAAGAAGGTCGCTTCCACCTTGATCGACAATCTGCTGTTCGATCTCGGCGCGTGTGGCCTCTTGGCGAATCAATAGCCCAGAAGTATCCAGCAGCAGACCGGTGCGATCAGCCACGGCATCAAGCAGCGCCAACGCTGCGTCCGGGAAGTCGATCTGGGCCAAGTAGTGCGGTACGTGGACCACATAGCCTGCGGCGTCGTAACCGAGTTCACCCAGGCGAAGTTCAAGCATCGACTGCGCGGACGACGGGACGGTGACTTCGGCGGACCAAATATTCTGCCGATCGACGAGTTCGGGCTTGGTGCCGTGCGCCGTGATCATCGGCGGGCGGGTATGCGGAACTCCCATCGGCACCGCGCCCAGGCCGAGCGTCAAACCGATGCCCAACTGGTCGACCTGCTCTTTGGTCTCAATGACGAACTGTTCCCAACGGAAATCCGGCTCAGGACCGGACAGGACGAAGAATTCGGTGTCGTTGAGGTCGTGTTCGCGACGAATGACCAGCCGCGGTGCGTCGTAGTCCTGGTAACGGTTCTCGTGGAAACGCACTGGGGGCCGACGCGCTCGGTAGTCGAACATCGAGTCGATGTCGTACTCGTGCACGATGTCGCCACCGGTACTCAGGTGCTCGGCAGCCAGGCGAGCCGCCGAACCGGCGCCCAGGAAACCGTCCAGGGCATGGATCAGCACCGGCTGCTCAGCCGGAGTTCGGGAATCGCGAGAATCGCGCTTGGGCCAGATCATCGCCTATTCCAACCAGTCATGACCGTTGCCTATTCCTTCGGCAACGCTGACAGTGCGGCGTCGGCAACGGAGCGCGGGGTGAGGCCCAGTCGTTCGAGAATGACATCGCGCTTGGCGTGATCAAGGAACTCCTGCTCGACGCCACGCACCAGAATTGGAACACCGTGGCCAGCGGCGCGCACAGCCGCGGTGAAGGCCGAGCCCACGCCACCCTGCACACCGTTGTCCTCAACCGTCACCACAAGCCGGTATTGCGAGGCCAAATCGACCAGAGCCGGATCGATGGGCTTAACCCAACGGGGGTCAACCACAGTGACCCCGAGGCCCGATTCGCGCAGCAGGTCTGCGGCGTGGGCACCCAGATGACCGAAGGCTCCGACAGCGACGATCAACACGTCCTGAACTGCATCGCGCGACAGGACGTCGGTGGTCCCCATCCGCTCGATGGCCGGAAGATCTGGGCACACGCCGCCCTTGGCGAAACGCACCACTGACGGCGCATCGGCGATGTCGACTGCTTCACGCAGCAGCTCGCGCAACTGTGATCCGTCACGCGGGGCTGCCAAATGAATGCCCGGGACCAGTTGCAGCAGCGACAGGTCCCACATGCCGTTGTGGCTGGCGCCGTCATCGCCCGTGACGCCTGCCCGGTCGAGAACAAAGGTGACTCCGCACTTGTGCAGAGCAACATCAAGCAGGACCTGATCAAATGCCCGGTTTAAGAAGGTGGCGTAGACCGCAACGACGGGATGGAGGCCTGCCATGGCCATGCCCGCAGCGCTGGTGACGGCATGCTGCTCGGCAATGCCGACATCGAAGACTCGGTCGGGGAACTTATCGGCAAACGCGTCCAAACCGACGGGATAGAGCATCGCGGCGGTGATACCGACGACCTCAGGACGCTCATCGGCAATGCGCACGATTTCGTCGCGGAACACCGATGTCCACCCGGCTGGTGCGGCACTGAGCGCATCGCCTGTTTCAGGGTCAAACGGTGACGACTGGTGCATTTGGTCGTTCTGGTTCTCAACTGCAATGTCGTAGCCCTGGCCCTTGGTGGTGAGCACATGCACCAGCACCGGGCCATTGAACTTCTTGGCCTGCATGAGCGCATGCTCAAGGGTTTCGCGGTCATGGCCATCGACCGGTCCGATGTACTTCAGACCCAAATCTTCAAACATGCCTTGTGGCGCGAAGACGTCCTTGAGGCCCTTCTTGATGGCATGCAGCGCGTCGTAGGTGGCTGGCCCGACGCGACCACCTCGGTTTAGACGTTCCTTGATGGCGTTCAGCGCCGGCTCGTAGCGCGGATTGGTGCGGATCTCGGTGAGGCGATTGGCCAGACCGCCGACCGTTGGCGTGTATGAACGACCGTTGTCGTTCACGATCACGACAAGCCGACGGTCATGGTCGCCAGCGATGTTGTTGAGCGCTTCCCATGCCATGCCGCCAGTCATGGCGCCGTCGCCGATGACGGCAACGACGTGGTCGTCGTTCCCGAGTAGCTGATTGGCCTTCGCCATGCCGTCGGCGTAGGAGAGACTGGTGGAGGCGTGCGAGTTTTCGACCCAGTCGTGCTCAGATTCGGCCTGGCTGGGGTACCCCGACAGTCCGCCCTCGGTGCGCAACTCGCTGAACTGTGCGGCACGGCCCGTGAGCATTTTGTGGACGTATGCCTGATGGCCGGTGTCCCACACGATGCGATCGGCTGGCGAATTGAACACACGGTGCAGGGCGATGCCGAGTTCGACGACGCCCAAGTTGGGTCCGAGGTGTCCACCCTTGGCTGCCACGGCAGCAATAAGCGCCTCGCGGATCTGATCAGCCAAACGATCCAGATCGGCCGCGTCAAGGGCTTTAACATCGGCCGGTCCGGCGATCGTCGCCAAGACGTCGCGGGGGTGCTGATCAGCAGTTCCGGCCATACCGGCAGTCTAACGACGCTTCCTGATCTGTCGCTGAGGCCCGCCCCTATTCGCTGCCAGGATCCAGATAACGTCCGCGCAGGTGAACTAGCGGATCGTCAGTACCTACCTGCACGTGCTCAATAATTCCTTCAACCAGAACCCGCCACCCCACAGTGCGCGCATGGGGTTCAAGCCGCACCCCGACCCAGCCCGCAGCGTCAGCCAACGCCGGGCCCCAGTCGGTGTCGCTCCACTCAGCGAGGCGAAATGGGCCGCCCGGTGCGGGCGCTGTGCCGGCAAATGCGTCGGCAAGGAATCGATGCTGAGCCGCCAGCACGTTGACGACCAAGAGACCAGGAGGAGGAGTCCACAGGTCCGAATCGACGTCGACCAGACCAACCAGACGCGCCGGATCTCCCTCGGCGAGCAACACCGACGACACGGTCAGTCCGCGACGTCCCGCTCCCCTGCCAGCTGCCCACACCGTCACCGGCGCAGCGATCCGCCCACGCAGTCGGCGCAACGGATCCCGCTCCCCCTCCGGCGGCACAAACGGATGCTCCGAATGAATCGTCACGCGCCCACCCTAAAACTGAAGACCCCGCTGAGCGTCACGTTTTTACCGTTATGGAGGCCCAATAACGGTAAAAACGTGTCACTCAGCGGGGAATTGATCAGAGGAGTGAACGCAGCACGTACGGCATGATGCCGCCGTTGCGGTAGTAGTTCGCCTC
>JBEBVW010000104.1:0-8915 GCA_040392565.1 Aeromicrobium sp.
GATGGGCGGCAAACTCGTCTTCCCAGGCGGCGCGGTGTATCACGCGACGAAGTACGCAGTGGAGGCAATCTCAGATGCCATGCGCTTTGAAGTGGCGGGATTCGGCATCGAGGTCGTCATAGTTGAACCTGGCTTAATCGTCACCAACTTCGAGAACGCAGCTCTTGCCTCGATGGACGGATTGAGCCGCGGCGACGGCACCTACGATCACTTCAACACGTCAGTTGCCAAGGCGATGAGCGATGTGTATTCCGGCCCCATGAGCAGACTGGGTGGCGGACCTGACGCTGTCGCCAAAGTGGTGGCCAAATCATTGCGAGTCCGGCGGCCGCGGATCCGCTACACCGTCACGCCGTCGGCGAAACTGGCTCTCGCGGGCCGTCGGGTGATGCCGGACCGGTTGTGGGATCTGGCGATGCGGTCGACGTTCCCCCGCCCCCAGTGATTGTCCCGATTAGTTCACGACACAGAATCAGAATGGCTCGGTCGTCGTCGCCAGCAGCGACCTTGGACAAGATGCGCCGTGGAGCGCCACCAAAGCCAAGCCGGACGGCGTCGCGCGCTGTTTCCTGCAACCAAGCAACGCCCGAGGTCACGTCACGCGCCTTGGACTCAACGACTCCGTCGGTATAGAACATCAACGCGTCACCGGGGCCGAGGACGCCGTGCGTGCAGTGGAAGTCCGGCTTCTCGGTGATACCCAGCGCGATACCACGCGCTTCATCGACCTCCCAGCGGCGATCGGTCGCCGACCAAATCATCGCCGGCGGATGGCCTGCGCTGATGATGGAGTACCGACCTGTCGATAGTTCGACGACGACGTGCACAGCAGTGGCAAAGCCCTCATCCCATCGCTGACGCAGGAGGAAATCATTGGCGGCGACGAACAGCCCGACCGGTGGCAATGCCCCGATCAGACCGCCCAACGCGCCAGCGAACTGCAATGACTGGGTGCCGGCTGCAACCCCCTTGCCGCAGACATCGACCAAGATCATCTCGAGGTGGGTTTCATCGTCGGACAGATTCGCAACGAGGAAGTCACCTGCATATCGTCCGCCACCGGCCGAAGCCACGGCCGACTGAGATTGCCAGCCAACTGGGAGAGGCGGCACTTTGCCTTGCGCCTGAAGACGGTCGCGAAGGTCGGCAAGCATCGCTTCGCTGAGGGCCGACGGGAGTCCGCTGCGATTCCGCGATGACTCAAACAACACAGTCACCACGGCCAATGCCATCGCGACCAGCGTGCTGATACGTGCCCCGGTCATCCCGCTTTCGATCGATTCGCGCGCCACGCTGGCCGTCAATAACAGGACAACGACACCAACCACGCCGAGTAGATATCGGTGCCGCAGCATCACTGATGCGCCGAGCACCGGCAGCAAGAACCACACTGCAGGAACTGACGGATAGTCCACCCACGAGATGACGAACAGAACGCCAGCCATGATCAGCAGAGCTGCAAAAACGGCGCGCTGCCCCTCTGGGGTTCCGGTACGCCAGCGCAGTAGTCGGACATCAACCCACGCTGGCACGCGCCGCGCGATACGTCCGATTCCGCTGAGCATCCCCTGAGCGTAGTCGGAGACAGGCCTTCTCGTTCAGCGGCCCGACTGACAAGACGGACACCAGAAGAGGTTCCTACCTGCTAACTGCTTCTTTCGAATCGGCGTGTGGCACACGTGGCAGGGCTGGCCGTCACGTCGATACACGTAGACCTCGCCGCCGTGGTCGTCCTGGCGTGGATCGCGTCCCATCGCTTCTGGCTCGTGTTCGGGTCGCACGGTGTCAATCCGATTTCGCTCGACGCCGACGGCCATGAGATCAACGAGGTCATCCCACATCGCTTGCCAGCGAACCCGCGGAATCCGACGTCCAACTGTCATCGGTGCGACGTTGTGCCGGAACAGCACTTCGGCTCGGTACACATTCCCGACACCGGCGAGCACCGCCTGGTCCATCAGCAGCGTGGCGATAGGAACCGACGAACGGTGAATGCGTGTCCAGGCTCGATCCGGATCGGCGTCAGCCCGCAGCGGGTCCGGACCCAGCCGAGCGAGCAACGCATCGACCTCAGGCGGGTTCAGAAGTTCGCAGGTATTCGGCCCCCGAAGATCGGCCGACCGAGGTACTCCCCCATCACCGGTCTCGAGACGCCACCGCACCTGTCCAACGACTTCCCGATCAATCTCGTCAGCGATGCCGAAGGATCCGTACAGCCCGAGATGAATGTGCACGACATCGGGCAGATCGGCGAATTCAACAAACAGGTGTTTGCCCGCCGCGTCGGCGCCGGTGAGAACTCTCCCGTCGAGGCGGGCCGCTTCGGCCGCAAATCGTCCCTGCGGACTCCCTGACCTAGTGACCCTGCCACCGAATGCGGCCGTCAGGTCGAGTGCGAGCCGGTGGAGAGTGTGCCCCTCAGGCAAATCCGCCGGTTTCCTCGTAGCCGAGCAGCATGTCGATACGGCGCTGATGGCGCGCAGCCTCGCTCCACGGGGTCGTGAGGAAGGTCTGCACGATGGCGGTCGCTTCATCGAGGGTGTGCATGCGTGCACCGATCGCCATGATCTGGGCGTTGTTGTGCTCACGCGCGAGGCCGGCCGTTTCGGTGCTCCATGCGAGTGCCGCGCGGGCGCCTTTCACCTTGTTCGCGGCGATCTGCTCACCATTGCCGGAGCCGCCGATCACAATGCCAAGCGAACCGGGTTCGGCGACAGCTGCGGCCGCGGCGTCAACACAGAACGGCGGGTAATCGTCGTCGGCGTCGTACTCGAAGGCGCCGTGGTCCACCGGCTCATAGCCGTTGTCTGCGAGCCACCCAATCAAGTGGGTTTTCAGCTCATAGCCAGCGTGGTCGGCGGCGATGTGGACGCGCATCGGTACTCCCTCAGATGTGCCCGGACCGGCGTGCCGGGCTGCACCTGAATTTACCGTCAGGCAGTTAGTCGCCCCGACCTGCCTCATCTCGGTATCGAGCGAGCAGCGCACCCACTGCGGGAACCAGCGTGCGCGCTGCGTCGAAGCGCTCGGGCTGACGCCAGAACGAGTGGACCATTCCGTCGACCTGCCAGGCCGTGACTTCAACACCGACGTCGGCCAAGGAAGCGGCAAACGCCCGTCCCTGGTCGGCCAAAATGTCGTGTTCGGCAGTGACCAAGACCGTGGTGGGCATCGAACGCAGATCGGCTGCTAGCGCCGGCGAGACCTCAGGATGGTCCAGCGGCACGCCTGCGGCATACATCTCCCAGAACGACTGCATTCCCTCGATACTGAGCGCCGCGTTGTCCTTGTCTGGATCCAGGGACGCAGACCGATCAACTGGCGGATACATCAAGACCTGCAGGTCAAGCATGCCTGGCGACCGGACGCTGAGTCCTGCGATCAGATTTGCTCCTGACGAATCGCCGATGGCAGCCAGGAAGGATGCATCAACGCGCAAGGGCTCAAGTCCACCGCCCCGCATCCAGTTCGCGACGCTTTCGACGTCATCCAGCGGAGCAGGGAATGGCGCTTCGGGCGCACGACGGTAGTCCACCGCGAGCAGCGCCCAGCCTGTGACATGGGACAGGTATCGACAGAACGCATCGTGAGTTTCAAGGTCGTGCAGCACCCACCCGCCGCCGTGGACATATAGCGCGACCGGTGCACCGATCTTTGGCCGATACAGCCGAACCGGCACGCCGTTGGCGTCGAGGTCCTCCACCAGGTCCAATCCGATGCGGTCGGTAACAGCCAAGGCCGCAGCCCGGGACGCCGCTCGGATCTCTTCGATCCCGCCAGGGGACGCAGCTGCCGATAACTCGGCCAGCATCTCCCGCGCCTGCGGATGGATCAACTGAAGTCCAGATCGCCAGAGCGGGTGCGCTTAAGTTCAAAGAAGTTCGGGAACGAGGAGAGCAACCTGGCTCCTTCGAATACCTTCACTGCGTCATCCCCGCGCGGAATGCTGGTGAGGACGGGACCAAAGAATGCGGTGCCACCGATCGAGATGACCGGCGTACCGACCTCTTCACCCACGCGGCCGATGCCGTCAGCGTGCGATGCGCGCACGGCGTCGTCAAGCGAGGTGTCATCGGCCGATGCTGCCAACTCTGCGGGCAGGCCAATCTCGGACAGCACCTCAGCAAACATCTCGGGCGAGAACTCTCGCTGCTCATTGTGCTTCTTGGTGCCGATGGCTGTGTAGAACTCTCGCAGCGCCTGCTGGCCGTGCTGCTGTTCGATAGCGATTGCGAGCCGGACCGGACCCCAGCCACGAGTGATCATCTCGCGGTAGTGGTCGGGCACGTCCTTGTCCTCGTTGAGAACCGACAGGCTCATGACGTGGAAGTTTGTATGCACGTCGAGGTGCTTTTCAACTTCGAGCATCCAACGCGAAGTGATCCAGGCGAACGGGCACAGCGGATCGAACCAGAAGTCAACGGTCTCAGTAGAGGAGGTCATGACTGTGGCAACACCGGACGACCCAAATGCATTTCCTCAACCAGCGACGCAACCACGGCGCTCAGTTCCCCGTCGTTCGCTGCGGCAACCGCACGCTGGCGCTGATAGGACGCTCCGTTCGCGATTATGTCGTGGATTCCACCGAGTTCGTCGGCACACCCCAGGCGCTCGGCTACCGGTTCAAGCCGCTGCAGGAGTGCACCAAGATCAGTGGTGACGAGTTCTTCTTCGCCCTGTTCGTCAAGGATCAAGATGGCGTCCATCCCGTACCGGGCAGAGCGCCATTTATTCTCCTGAGCGAACCACGGCGGGATATTGGGCAGAGTTCGTCCGGCGTCCAGTTCGCTGGAGAAATGCTCGACCAAGCACTGAGTCAGCGCCGATGTGCTCATCAATTCGGCCATCGTCGGAACGCCATCGCATACCCGCACTTCCAGCGTGCCGAATTTGGGTGACGGCCGAAGATCCCAGCGGATCTCTTCAAATACATCGATCACGCCTGTTTTGGTCAGGTCGTCGACGTAGTGCTCAAGTTCGGCCCATTGCTGGAAGTGAAACGGCAGCCCAGCGGTGGGCAACTGCTGGAACATCAGCGCACGATTCGAGGCGTAGCCGGTGTCTTTTCCACCCCAGAATGGCGAGGAAGCGCTCAACGCCTGGAGATGCCCGTAGTACGACAGCATGGCCGCGCTGATGGGCATGACCTTGTCGCGGTCCTCAATTCCCACATGCACGTGCACGCCGTAGATCAACATCTGCCGGCCCCACCATTGCGTACGGTCGATCAACGTCGCGTAGCGCTCTTTATCTGTGACCTTCTGGTGATCCCACCGGCTGAACGGGTGCGTGCCCGCACACATCAGATCGACTCGCAGCGGGTCGAGAATCGGACGCAGGAGGTCAATGTTGCGCTGCAGATCTGCGCCCGCCGCACCCACCGTGTCAGCAACACCGGAGACCACTTCAACCGTATTCAGCAGGAGTTCTTGACGGATGTGTGGATGCTGTTCGCCGTATGCCGGAGCGACTTCGGCGATGACATGATCGGCAACCTGGCGCAGGTCCCCAGAATCGGCGTCGACCAGGGCCAGTTCCCACTCGATACCGATGGTGGACCGCTGCGAGGTTGCGAACGGGATCTCCATATGCCAATCGTCGCATCCAGACAGGCCGACATGCTTTACGTTCATCCCATGGGACGCGACTCCAGTACCCCGCCGAACCGCAATTCCAGTACAGCCTGGAAGGGCGACCACCCGTGGGCCAAGGTCTACGACGCGATCACCGATAACAGCCTGATCGGTGGGCTGTTGTGGCGCATCGGGATGTCGTCTGATTTGTCGCTGTTGCACCGTTCGGCGGCCGCCGAACTCGGCCGCCTCGTCGACGGCAACGCCGTCCTTGATTTGCCGTGTGGCGGCGGAGTAGTTCTTCGCGACGTCCCGGCAGACCTCAACGTCCGCTACGTCGCGGCCGATATCTCCCCCGCAATGCTCGAGCGCACTGCTGATGAGGCGCGCAAGGTCGGCGTCGACATCGAAACTGCCGAGGCCGACGTGCACCATCTGCAGTTCGCCGACGGCGAGTTCGATCTGGTTTTCGCGTTCACCAGCTTGCATTGCTTCCCCGATCCCCAGAAGGCCGTGCACGAACTGTCGCGCGTCGTCCGTCCCGGTGGCCGGCTGTGCGGCAGCACGATGCTGCGTGGCGGACCCCTGCGACACCGCTCGGGCTGGATCGGCGGGGGTCTTGTTGGGGTCCTGGGACCGGGATGCACGCGCGAGGAACTGCTGCAATGGCTCGATGACGCAGGCATGACCGACGTGGTTCTCAACCCCTCGGGCGCCATCACCTACTTCTCGGGAACCCGCGCCTGAATCGGTTGGGACGTCCGTCCGGCCTGTCTGGGCAGCGTGGCAACATGGCCACATGCCCGGAACTAATCTCACCCGTGAAGAAGCCAGCGCACGCGCAGCCGTTATTTCAACTGAGTCCTACGACGTCGAACTTGATCTGACGCTCGACTCTACGGAGCGCTTCGGTTCAGTCACCACGATTCGTTTCTCGGCCACCCCGGGGGCGTCCACGTTTGCCGATCTGGTCGATGGCGAGATCGCATCGATCACACTCAATGGCGAAGCAGTCGACGTGTCGGCGTATGTCGATAGCCGTATTGCCCTCACCGGTTTGGCTGAGCACAACGAATTGCGCGTTGAAGCGACGTGCCTGTACTCGCATTCCGGCGAGGGGTTACATCGGTTCGTCGACCCCGCTGACGGCAAGGTCTACCTCTACACCCAGTTTGAGGTCCCCGATGCACGCCGCGTGTTCACCACCTTTGAGCAACCCGATCTGAAGGCGACTTTCGAATTCCACGTCACGGCACCGGCTGATTGGGCAGTCATCTCCAACACCGCCACGCCCGAGCCCGTTCCGGCCGGTGACGGAGTGGCCACCTGGCACTTTGCTCCCACCGAAATCATGTCGACGTACATCACTGCACTCGTGGCGGGCCATTACGTCTCGGTGCACGACACCTACTCCGGCAACTACGGCGAGATTCCACTAGGCATCTACTGCCGCCAGTCGCTCATCGAGCACCTCGACGCCGACGACATCTTCCTGATTACCAAGCAGGGATTTGAGTTCTTCGAGGGCGCCTTCGAGATGGGCTACCCGTTCGGCAAGTACGACCAACTGTTCGTGCCCGAATACAACATGGGCGCCATGGAGAACGCCGGCTGCGTCACGTTCCGCGACGAAATGATCTTCCGCAGCCGCCAGACGGTCGCGGCCTATGAATCTCGCGCCAACACGATCCTGCACGAAATGGCTCACATGTGGTTCGGCGATCTGGTCACCATGAAGTGGTGGGACGATCTGTGGCTCAACGAGTCGTTCGCCGAGTTTGCGGCTTCCCATGCCAGCGCCAACGCCACGCGTTTCACCGACGCGTGGACCACGTTTGCCAACCAGCGCAAGAACTGGGCGTACCGCCAGGACCAGTTGCCGTCGACGCACCCGATCGCGGCTGACAACTACGACCTGCACGCGGTAGAGGCAAACTTCGACGGCATCACGTATGCCAAGGGCGCCTCCTCGCTCAAGCAACTAGTTGCCTGGGTCGGCGAGAAGGACTTCTTCGCGGGCCTGCGCAGCTACTTCGCCAAGCACGCCTTCGGCAACACTGAACTGTCTGATCTGCTGAGTGAACTGGAGGCCGCCAGCGGTCGCGAACTCGGGTCGTGGGCCGCCGAATGGCTGCAGACATCCGGCGTCAATACGCTGCGTGCTGATTTTGAGACACAGACTGTCGACGGCGTTGAACGGTTCACGTCATTCAGCGTTGAGCAGTCCGCCGTCGAGGCGTACCCCACGCTTCGACGCCATCGCGTTGCGATCGGCCTGTACGACTTGGTCGACGGCTCGCTGGTGCGTACCGAGCGCATTGAAACTGACATCCGTGGCGAGTCGACGTCGATCAGCGAACTGATCGATCATGCTCGACCAGATCTGATTCTGCTCAACGACGACGACCTCACGTACGCCAAGATTCGCCTTGACGACCGGTCGTTCGACACCTTGGTCAAGCATATTCCGGCCTTCGCCGAATCATTGCCGCGCGCGCTGTGCTGGAGCGCTGCGTGGGATATGACCCGCGATGCGGAGCTGCCCAGCAGCGATTTTGTGTCACTGGTTCTGGCCGGCGTCGGTACCGAATCGGATCTCACTGCGGTCGGCTCGCTGCTGCGCCAGGGCCAGAGCGCGGTCAACCACTACACGCCGCCAGCACAGCAGTCCGCAGTGCGCGAACAGTGGGAGTCCGGCCTTTCGGCGCTTGTCGATGCAGCAGAACCCGGCAGCGACCACCAGCTCGCACTGGTTCGCGCATTGGCCAGCGCTGCATCCACCCCAGACCGCCTCGAAAGCATGCTGGATGGCCGATTGGCGGGCCTGACCATTGATGCCGATCTGCGCTGGACACTGCTGACGGCGCTGGCCCGCATCGGCGTCGCAGGCGATGACCGAATCGACACCGAGCTTGCCCGCGACAACACCATTTCGGGCCAGGAACGTGCCGCTGCGGCCCGCGCCATCCGCCCGGATGCCGATGCTAAAGCAGCCGCCTGGCAGGCAGTTGCCGTCGACACCGCGACACCAAATGAAACTCGTCGGCAGACTGCCCTGGCCTTCCAGATCACGGGTCAGACCGAGGTGCTCGCACCATATGTCCAGACGTACCTCGACATGGCTGACACCATCATCGAGGACCAAGGCGTCTGGATTGGCCAGGTCGCGCTGATGTACCTGTTCCCCAGCGCCAACCCATCCGTTGAGGCGCTCAACCGAGTCGACGATTGGCTCGCCACCACGCAGGCGGCACCGGCCGCAAAGCGCTACGTCTCCGAAGGCCGTGACGACCTGGCACGCGCACTGCGCGCACAAGGAGTCCTCAACTAGCGACTTCGCGC
>JBEBVW010000105.1:0-8856 GCA_040392565.1 Aeromicrobium sp.
ATGAGGCTTAGCAGCACCAGGGCGATGCCGCCGATGAGTTTGCCGACACTGATGTTTGAGGTCTGCTCTTGGACGACAGGCCCGATGGTTGGGGGAGTCGCGGTGTCCGTTGGGCTGATTCCGGCAGATGGCGCCGTGTGCGAGGTCCAGGCCTGACCGTCCCACCAGCGCATCGTGCCTTCGTAGTCGGGGTACCAACCGGCTGGCACGGGCGAATGGGGCGGGATGATCTCGTCAGGCATCGTTCCATCGTAGGACGCCAGCGAAGGCGGTTAGCGATGGCCGAACAGGATGTGGAACGGGCGGATAGTCAGGGTCAGGAGTGGTCGGCGACCGTGGAGGAACCCGAGTTCGCCGTTTCGGTCGAACGTCCAAGTGCCGCGTACGATTCCGATCCGAACACGGCCTGTCACCGGCGACACTATGGCCTCGCCATCGCGGTCTTGGGCTAGCCGGAAGCCAACTGGCCAGCGCAGCGGGAGCATTCGCTTGCCAATGACGCGGAGGCGCCCGATGTCTCTGGCGATGTATGACTGGTCGGTCACCCGATCGAACTCGGCCAGTTCCTTCGGGATCGCCCAAAGTTCACGGCCGCCGTCGCGAGACGCGGGGGAGTCGACCCAGATGTGGGTGATCGAGACACGTGGCTTCAGGCCCTCGCGCACCAGTTGGGTGGCCATGATCTCGTCGTACGTCAGCGGACTGGGCTCGTCGTAGCGGAAGAACGCCGCCATGACGATCGTGCGGCCAAAGAGTCGGATTTGCTTCGACCCATGGTGATGCGGCGGCGGAGCGGCACGGCGCGGAACGAGCCACACGCCTACGTAGGCGTGACCGTGCAGGTCCCACGGCTCAGCGGGGTAGTCGTTCACGCCCATGTGAATGCCTCCGGTTCGAGTGTTCGCGCGCGCTGGGCGTAGGGATGTGTTGCGGCCGGCCAGTTCGAGGTGATGCGCCCTGAACGGTGGCGGTACCAGTTGTCGCAATGCGCCCACACCGAATGGGAGAGCTCGGCTTGGACGCCCTGGTCGTAGTCGGCTTCGGCCGCTGCGGTCACTTCAACCGTGCGGAAGTTGCCTGATCGCATACGGTCGACGACCTGCCGCATATGGCGTGCTTGGGCTTCCAGCATGTAGATGATCGACCCGCCGCCGAGGTTGGTGTTCGGACCGTAAGAGATCAGCAGATTGGGGAAGTTGGGGGCGTAGATGCCCAGGTAGGCGTGCGCTCCATCGACCCACTGCTCCGCGAGTTTGATGCCGTTGCGACCGGTGACGTCGATGGAGGAAAGGAAGTCCTGGGAGTCAAAACCTGTGCCGTAGATGATGACGTCGGCGTCGTGGTGAGTGCCGTCGGCGGTGACGACGCCGGTGGGCCTGACTTCGGTAATGGCATCGGTGACCACGTCGACGTGATCTTGGGCCAGCGTGGGGTAGTAGTTATTGGAGAACAGGATCCGCTTGCAACCCATGGGGTAGTCGGGTGTGAGTTTCGCTCGCAATACGGGGTCTGCCACGTT
The DNA here is from genome assembly GCA_040392565.1 of Aeromicrobium sp. Classification (GTDB taxonomy): domain Bacteria; phylum Actinomycetota; class Actinomycetes; order Propionibacteriales; family Nocardioidaceae; genus Aeromicrobium. The sequence goes on from JBEBVW010000105.1 coordinate 1,520, forward strand.
CTTCTTGAGGTGACGCTGCGCCCACTTATGCGTCCACGTGCCCACCCTGGAGTTGTCGTCGAGGCCCCGTGAGAACTGTTCGGCAATGCTCCAAAACAGTGGTCGTTCGGCACGGATGAACGGCTTGTACCAACGCGCAAAGGGTCCGTCGAGTTTGGGCAAGATCCAGTTTGCCGACCGCTGGAACAACGTCACCTCGGCTGCCTGGTCCGCGACCGGGGGCACGAACTGGATGGCGCTGGCGCCGGTTCCAACCACGGCGACCTTCTTTCCGGTCAGATCAACCGAGTGATCCCATTCGGCCGAATGGAACGACGGTCCGTCGAACGAGTCGATACCGGCGATCGGTGGGAGCACAGGGCGCGAGAGTTGGCCGATGGCGCTGACCAAGATGTCGACGGCGTCGGTCTGTCCGTTCGCGAACGTCACGGTCCACTGCTGCGTGGAGTCATCCCATTCGGCTGACGTCACTTCGTGGTTAAAGCGGATGCGGGGAGTGATGCCGAACTTCAAGGCGGTCTCGTCCAGGTACTCAAGGATCTGCCCCTGCAGCCCGTAGCGACGGTCCCACTTGGTGCTCTGCGCGTAAGAAAACGAGTAAAGCGGCGATGGCACGTCGCAGCCGGCGCCAGGATAGGTGTTGTCGCGCCACACTCCGCCGAGTGATTCCTCGCGCTCCCAAAGTCGAACGTCGTCATGGCCAGCGCGTGTCAACTCGATTGCGACTGACAGTGCGCCGAAGCCTGATCCGATGATTCCAACGCTCAACGGACGGGTCTGTGTCATCGGGTTTCCTCTACGAAGATCAGGACGGTCGAGGTCAGCAGTGTCGCTGCTTCCTCGCGCGTCATCGTGTGTCTCTGGAGCCATTCGCGGCCAACGGATTTGAACAGGGGAGGCAACGCGCGCAGGCGGACGCGCAGGTGGGCTGAATCTGGCAGCCCGATTGCGTCGAGGGTCAGTCGAGCGGCACGTTCATCGGCTTCGTCGATGATGGCCTGCACATCGGATTCGCCGTGCAGGTTTGCTGCACCACTGGCATTGAGCCACGCCTGTCCGTAGTGCGACGCCGCATCCAGGATCCACTCAACGACCAGGCGTACTCGCTGTTCGGTGGGTAGGTCGGGGAAGTAGGGAAGATCCGGTTCTGGCATCACGATCGACTCGCGCATGGCGGCCAGAAAGAGCTCACGTTTGTCGCCGAAATAATGGTGGATCAATCCACGAGTGACGCCCGCTTCTTGCGCCAGAGCCGATGTCGACACCTGGTTGTAGGGCTGAACCGCATACAGGCGCTGAGCAGCGGCGATGATCTGTTCGCGACGTTGCTCAGGGGACAGACGCGTTCGCGCTGTCGCGGGCGGTTCGGTGGTGGTCACGAACTGAGATTGGCAGGCTATTGGCAGACTGTCAATAAGCCGATACGCTGCCGCCATGACTACCCAGCACGACTACGACGTCATTGTCATTGGCTCTGGATTCGGCGGCAGCGTGACGGCTCTGCGACTCACCGAAAAGGGCTACCGGGTCGGCGTCCTGGAAATGGGTCGCAGATTCACTGACGATCAATTGCCGCAGACGTCGTGGCGTGCTCGACGCTATTTGTGGGCGCCGTGGGCCCGTTGCTTCGGCATCATGCGCATCACCCTTCTCAAGGACGTATTGATCGCCAGCGGCACCGGAGTCGGCGGCGGATCGCTGGTCTACGCCAACACGCTGTATGAACCCCTGGATGCGTTCTACTCCGATCCGCAGTGGGCTGACATCACGGACTGGAAGTCCGAGCTTGCGCCGCACTACGCGCAGGCCAAGAAGATGCTCGGCGTCACGACCTATCCGGGTCGAACCGCTGCCGACGACGTGATCGAAGCCATCGCCAAGGACTACGGCGTGGGCGACACGTTCCATCCCACCGACGTCGGGGTGTTGTTCGGCGACGAGGGCGGTGTGGACGTCGAAGATCCATTCTTCGGTGGCGCTGGACCTGCTCGTCGCACCTGTATCGACTGCGGCGCATGCATGACTGGCTGCCGCCACAACGCCAAGAACACGCTGGTGAAGAACTATCTGTATCTCGCCGAACAAGCTGGCGCCGAGGTGCACCCGCTGACCAAGGTCATCGATGTGGTGCCGGCGGCGGATGGTTACCGAATCCGCACACATCGCACGGGAAACATTGCGCGGCGGCGCAGTTTCACTGCTCAGCAGGTGGTCTTTGCTGGCAATGCGCTGAACACTCAGAACCTGCTGCACCGCCTGCGTCGTAAGTCCCTGCCGCAACTCTCAGAGCGCGTTGGCGAACTGAGCCGTACTAACTCCGAAGCGGTGCTGACGGCTCGATCAGCAGACCCCAAAGCCGACTACACGCCGGGCGTCGCAATCACTTCGTCGTTCCACCCCGATGCTCAGACGCACGTGGAGCCGGTGCGCTACGGCCGCGGATCGAGCGCGCTGAGCCTGCTCAATATGGCGTTGCCCGATCGCCCGGGGCCGGGCGGTCGAGTGCGGGCAGTGCTGCGTGGCTACCGGCAGCTAGGCCTGCGCGGCACGATTCGTATTCACGCTCCACGGCGTTGGGCCGAGCAGTCGATCGTGGTCCTCGTCATGCAGTCGCTGGACAACTCGATCACGACGTATCTCAAGCGCGGTCTATTCGGCGTCAAGATGTCGAGCCGACAGGGCCCGGGAGAGCCGAATCCGGACTACATTCCGGTAGCGGATCGAGTGGCTAAGGACATCGCCACGCGCACGGGCGGCTATCCGGGCAGTTCTACGGGCGAACTTGTGGGCGTTCCGTTGACGGCCCACTTCATCGGCGGTTGTGTCATCGGCACAAGCGCGGCCAATAGCGTGATTGACCCCTATCAGCGCGTCCATGGCTATCAGGGTCTGCACATCGCGGATGGATCGGCGATTTCGGCCAATCTCGGTGTGAACCCGTCGCTGACGATCGCGGCGCAGGCTGAGCGTGCAATGTCGCTGTGGCCTAACAAGGGCGAGGCGGATCCTCGACCGGATATGGGTGCGGGCTACCAGCGGGTCAACGCGGTCGCGCCTAATGCACCCGCCGTGCCTGCATCGGCTCCAGCGGCGTTGCTGGCTATTCCGGTTGTACCGGCACGCACCGGCGAGGGCTGAACGGGCGTCGTTAGACTCAGGACCAAGAGCACTCGCCATCCGTAGGGCGGGTCGAATCGAACAGAGGTGGTCCCTGTGCCCGACGTGCATGTCTCCGGTGAGAAGCGATCGGTTGAGGAGGGGACCAAAGCCTGGCAACTGTTCGCTGAAACTCCAGACGTCATCGCGGCGCGCGTCAATGGCGATCTGAAGGATCTCGCCTACGACTTGGTCGATGGCGACGAAGTTGAGCCAATCGACATGGCCAGTGCCGACGGGCTGGATATCTTGCGTCACTCGACTGCCCACGTCATGGCACAAGCGGTGCAGGAGCTGTTCCCCGAAGCCAAGCTCGGCATCGGTCCGCCGATTCTCGACGGGTTCTACTACGACTTCGACGTGCCCGAGCCGTTCAAGCCGGAGGACATCGAGAAGATCGAGTCCCGGATGAAGAAGATCGTCAAAGAGGGCCAGAAGTTCTCTCGCCGCGAGATTGACGACGATGCAGCCCGCGAAGAGTTGGCAGACGAGCCCTACAAGCTTGAACTGATCGGTCTGAAGTCATCGGCTGGCGACGCGGCCGAGGGCGCGAACGTCGAGGTCGGCGACGGCGGACTGTCGATCTACGACAACCTCAAGCGCGATGGTTCGCTGGCGTGGAAGGACTTGTGCCGCGGACCGCACCTGCCCACCACCAAGCGCATCCCCGCGTTCAAGTTGATGCGTTCGGCGGCTGCCTACTGGCGTGGCGATGAGAAGAACAAGCAACTGCAGCGCATCTACGGCACGGCGTGGCCCACCAAGGAGGCGCTCGAAGAGCACCTGCACCGCATCGAGGAAGCCCAGCGCCGCGATCACCGCCGGCTGGGAACGGAACTCGATCTGTACAGCTTCCCGGACGAAATCGGCTCGGGCCTGCCCGTATTCCACCCCAAGGGCGGTGTGATCAAGCGGGAGATGGAGGACTACGTCCGGCGCCGCCACATTGAAGAAGGCTTTGAATACGTCGGCACGCCGCACATCGCGAAGGAAGGCCTGTTCTACACCTCAGGTCACCTGCCGTACTACGGCGAAGGCATGTTCCCTCCGCTACAGGTCGACGGTGGCGATTACCGCGTCAAGGCCATGAACTGCCCGATGCACAACCTGATTTTCCGCTCGCGCCAGCGCTCGTACCGCGAACTCCCGTTGCGCCTGTTTGAGTTCGGCCACGTCTACCGCAATGAGAAGTCCGGCGTGATTCACGGGTTGACCCGGGTCCGCGGATTCGCCCAGGACGACTCGCACTCCTATGTCACGCCAGAGCAGGCCCCAGACGAAATCCGCCATCTGCTGAACTTCGTGCTTAGTTTGTTGCGCGACTTCGGTCTCGATGACTTCTATCTGGAGTTGTCCACGCGCGATGACTCCAAGCCGGACAAGTTCATTGGTTCGGACGAGGAATGGGCCACAGCCACCAAGGTGCTCGAAGACGTGTGTATCGAGAGTGGGCTCGAACTCGTCCCAGATCCTGGGGGAGCGGCGTACTACGGCCCCAAGGTGTCGGTGCAGGCGCGCGACGCCATCGGCCGAAGCTGGCAGATGTCGACCATCCAGTACGACTTCAATATGCCGTCGGCCGAACGGTTTGATCTGGAGTACGTGGCAGCCGACGGCACTCGGCAGAAGCCGGTCATGATCCACTCGGCCAAGTTCGGCTCGATTGAGCGTTTTATGGGCGTGCTCGTTGAGCACTACGCCGGCGCGTTCCCTCCGTGGCTCGCCCCGGTTCAGGTCGTCGGAATCCCTGTTGCTGAACGTCATGTCGACTACCTGCACGAGGTCAAGGCGTCGTTGAAGGCGGCTGGTGTGCGCGTCGAGATCGACGATTCCGATGAGCGCATGCAAAAGAAGATCCGCACAGCGCAGACCCAGAAGGTGCCGTTCATGCTCATCGTCGGCGACAACGATGTCGAAGCTGGCGCCGTCTCGTTCCGCTACCGCAATGGTGAACAGGAGAACGGCGTCGCCCTGGCCGACGCCCTTGCCCGCATCACCCAGGCCATCGCAGACCGAGTCCAGGTTTAAGGTTCCCCAGATTTGCGCACTTTTGCACGCTTTTTGACGGGGAAATGGTGCAAAAGTGCGCAAATCTCGGGACCGGGAATGTCTGATATCTCACACCGTAGGTAAGCCTGGCCTAAATGTGCGTTAGGCTTGATTCGTGCTCGCGAACTACCTGATCGGACTGCGCGAAGGCCTGGAAGCCTCCTTGGTCGTCAGCATCCTGATCGCCTACTTGGTCAAGACGAATCGGCGTCACTTGCTGGTGCGCATTTGGACTGGTGTGGCGATTGCCGTCGGTGTTTCGTTGGCATTCGGATTTGCCCTCTTCTTCGGTCCGAAGGGACTGACGTTTGAGGCGCAGGAAGCTATCGGCGGCACACTGTCGATCATTGCCGTCGGCCTGGTCACCTGGATGATCTTTTGGATGGCCCGCACCGCTCGCACCCTGAGCAGCGAACTCAGGGGAGCAGTTGACGAAGCCGCTGACGGCAAGTGGTGGGCACTGGTCATGGTTGCCGTCTTGGCTGTGGGGCGCGAAGGTCTTGAGACCGCGCTGTTCCTGTGGTCCACCACCGAGGCTGCCACTCGCGATAGCGCCGCCACCTGGGAACCGCTTGCGGGTGCCGGGCTCGGCATCGCGACGGCCGTGGTGATCGGTTACCTGCTGTACCGCGGCGCCGTCTCGATCAACCTGACGGTCTTCTTTACCTGGACTGGCGCATTCCTGATCATCGTTGCCGGCGGCGTCTTGGCATACGGCATCCACGATCTCCAAGAGGCGGGCATCCTGCCGGGTCTGCACACTCTGGCTTGGGACGTCTCCGACACGATCGAACCCAGCAGCTGGATCGGCACACTGCTCAAGGGCACCCTCAACTTCTCGCCCCAGACCACGATCCTCGAAGCCATCGCCTGGACTGTCTATGTCGTCACCGTGATGACACTCTTCTTCCGCTCGGTGCGACGACGTAAGTCGGCATCTAACTCACGCCCGGCATCGCCGGTTGCGGCCTGAACTCCCACTACGACCTGGAGCACCACTCTGATGAACACCCGTTTGATGATCGCCGGTATCGCCCTGGCCCCCATGCTGGTGGCCTGTACCGACAACTCAACCTCGGGCGGAGACGATCCGCGACTCGTGTCGGTCAGTTCGACCAACGACGCGTGTGAAGTTTCGAGCACCAAGGTGCCGGCCGGTGTCGTCACCTTCGACGTCACCAATGCCGGCAGCAAGGTCACCGAGTTCTACCTACTGGGCTCCGACGGCCTGCGCATCGTCGGCGAAGTCGAGAACATCGGACCCAATCTCTCGCGCGAACTGGTGGTCAACGTTCCCGAAGGCAGCTACACCACTGCCTGCAAGCCGGGCATGAAGGGCGACGGAATCCGCGCTGACTTCACCGTGACAGCTTCGAAGGACAACGCCGCCGTCACCGCCGATGATCAGGAACTGATCGACGCGGCCGTCAAGAACTACGCGGCCTACGTCAACGATCAGTCCGATCAACTGCTGGTCAAGACCGAAAAGTTCGTCAACCTGTACAAGCAGGGCAAGGACGATGAAGCCCGCGCGCTCTACCCTGTCGCGCGCACCCACTGGGAACGCATTGAGACGGTCGCTGAATCGTTCGGCGATCTTGATCCGATGATGGACGCGCGTGAGGCAGATCTTGAAGAAGGTCAGGACTGGACCGGCTGGCACCGCATCGAAAAGGATCTGTGGCCGCCGGCGAAGGGCTACACAGCGCTGACCGCGAAGCAGCGGGCCACGTTCGCTGATGACCTGCTGAAGAACACCCGCACGCTTGACGGTCGAGTTCAGAAATTGACCTACAGCATCGATGACATCGCCAACGGCTCGCGTGGCCTCTTGGAGGAAGTCGCCAAGGGCAAGGTCACGGGTGAGGAAGAGATCTGGTCGCACACCGACCTGTGGGACTTCCAAGCCAATGTCGACGGCGCGCGCGTGGGATTCGAGGGCGTTCAGCCGCTGCTGGAGACCAAGGATCCTGAGCTCGCCAAGGCGCTGACCGCTCGCTTTGACGCGCTGCAGAAGCTCCTCGACGAGCACCGCGATGGCGACGGGTTCGTCACCTACGACAAGCTGTCGGTCAAGCAGGTGCAGGCGCTGTCGAATGCCGTCAACGCCCTGTCTGAACCGTTGAGCAAGC
>JBEBVW010000106.1:0-8826 GCA_040392565.1 Aeromicrobium sp.
GTCATCTTCTCGCCGGTGGCAAATGAGAAGTCGAGCACGCGAGTGGCGTCCTTGATGGCCGCCTTGGACTTCAACCGACCGAAGGTCGCAATCATGGCGACACGGTCGTCGCCGTACTTGTCCGACACATACCGGATGACTTCGGCACGACGACGATCATCGAAGTCGATATCGAAGTCGGGCATCGACTCGCGCTCGGGGTTGAGGAACCGCTCAAAGATCAGGCCGTTCTTCATCGGGCACAAATCGGTGATGCGCAATGCGTACGCGGCAATAGAGCCCGCACCTGAGCCTCGGCCTGGACCGACACGGATGCCATTGTTCTTGGCCCATTGAATGAAGTCGGCAACCACGAGGTAATAGCCCGGGTAGCCTTTGGCGACAACGACGTCGATCTCCATCTGCACCCGGTCGCGGATTTCCTGGGTCAGCGCGTCACCGGGGTAGCGCGCCACAATTCCGCGCCAGACTTCAGAGGTAAACCACGATTCTTCCGTCTCCCCCTCCGGAATATCGGCCTTAGCCATATATCCGCCGTTGGATTCGACAAACTCCACATCGCAGCGTTCGGCAATCAGCAGCGTGTTATCGCACGCTTCCTTCATGCCGTAGTTGTGCTCCCACAAGTCACGCATCTCAGCGGCAGACTTGATGTAGTAGCCACCGCCATCGAACTTCAGCCGGTTGGTGTCGTTGATGCGCTTGCCCGAAGCAACACAGATCAACGCGTCGTGCGCATTAGCGTCTTCGGGATTGTTGTAGTGCGAATCATTGGTGGCGACCGGTGGGAGGTTCAGATCTTTGCCAAGGCGGAGCAGATCATCGCGCACGCGCTTCTCGATGTCGATGCCGTGATCCATCAGCTCCAAGAAGACGTTCTCGCGCCCGTAAATGTCTTGCAGCCGCGCTGCTGCAGCACGCGCTTCGTCGTACTGTCCCAACCGCAACCGGGTCTGCACCGCACCGGACGGACATCCGGTGGTGACGATCATGCCCTTGGAGTAGCGCTCAAGAATTTCTTCGTCGGCGCGGGGCTTGTAGTACATGCCTTCAAGGCTGGACATCGACGAGAGCCGGAACAGGTTGTGCATGCCCTCGGTGGTGGAGGCCAGCATCGTCATATGCGTGTAGGCGCCGCCGCCCGCGACGTCATTGCCGCCCTCTTCGGCAATATCGCCTTGACCCCAACGGACCCGTTTGCGTTCGGAGCGGTGGGTGCCGGGAGTGATGTAACCCTCCATGCCGATAATCGGCTTGACCCCGTGTTTGGCCGCTTTGGAGTAGAAGTCGTAGGCCCCATGCAGATTGCCGTGATCGGTCATCGCAATGGCCGGCATGCCCAAGCTCGCGGTGCGCTCAAACAGGCCGTTGAGCAGGGATGCACCATCGAGCATCGAATACTCGGTGTGCACGTGCAGGTGAACGAAACTAGCGTCGCTCGACATGGGGTTGGGGGCGCTCCTTGTAGCGTTTCGGCGCCCGAAATTCGGGCCTGTCGAGGGGAAGAACTTCAGCCTACGTGAGCCCACCGACAGGATGGGAAGGCGCGCCCGGTGCCACTACTTTTGGCCCTTCTTCAACCCGAACAACCCAATGTCATACAACTGTCCCGCCGGCGGCTTTTGGCCTGATTGAGGCCCGTAGGCAGAGTTCCAGCTGTAGGCCGAGTGGGCCATAGCGACACCGCCCTTGATCGCGGTCACTGCCGGATAGGTCTGCAGTCCGTTGCGGTATTTCTTGGGTGCCTTCCAACGTCCAGTGATCGTGCCGTCAGATGCCTTCATCGTCATGAACTCAACGCTCACATCGTTGCTGAACGCGACGAGCACCGATTTCCCGCCGTCAATCAGCTCGTAGTCCTCAACGGTGTACTGATCTGCTCGGTCGCGCTCCATCGAATTGCGGATCGAGGCGATGTTCGTGGCCCACATAACGTCATCGCCGTCGAGGTTGTACCGCATGATCGACTTGTCTTGTTCAACAAGCACGCTGCCATCGCTGAACCCGGCGCCAAAGAAATATGACGTGCTGACGTGGGTGAGAGAGAACTTCTTATCGTCACCGTCGCTGAAGTCACGTCGCACTTTGCCAGTAGTGCTGGAAACCTTGCCAGTCTTCGGGTCAAGGTGGGCCAGAGCATTGTCGATCTTGGCGTCTGGGTCGTTCTCATCTCCGAACGTCGTGGTGACGTACAGCGCATTGATGGGCCACGTGAACGCCGGGTTCTTCGCATCGAGTCGACCGAGCGCCGTGGACGCTGTTGTCGACCAGACTGGCTCGAAGGTGGGCAGCCGGTAAGCATCAATGTCGATGTCCTTGCCCTTGGCTGACTTCACCGACGCAATCAACAACGACGGATCCTCAGGGGTACGACCCCACTCGGTGTAGCGCTTCCTCAGAGTGGCTCCCACCGGCGCGAGAGAGTTGCCCTTGACCTCACCGACGGCGCCAGACTTCTCGATCACGAAGTCGCGGCCCCGATAGGAAATGATGTTGGCGAACTCGGCATCACCAGTCGCTTTGACCGTCGCGCCCTTGGTGCCTTTCTTCAAGCCCAAGCGCACAAGGGAACTGCACGGTTGCTTATCGCTGGCCCGATAAATCAAGGTCAGCACCCTGGACCGGCCATCGAGATCCGATGCTGCACACACATCAGCGCCGGGCGGCAGTTCAGCGGTCCACGACGTCTTGCCCGACGATGTGTTGAGCGCTCGAACTTTCCGGCCCTGTCGGCTGATGAGTCTGGTTCCCGATCGGTCAATATCGATATAGGAATCAGCCGAGCTGGCGTCTGGGTCGACGACTACGTGCTTAACTCCGCCGATCCAGGACGCCTCAGTTTCGACCGGCCCGGCAGTGGGAACTGCGGCCGACGACTTCTTGGCATTCGGTTCGGGGAAAGCAAACACCCCGAGATCGAACTTGTCGCCCTTGGGCTCGCCCTGCTCTTCGTATTTGTACTCGTACTCATAAGCGCGGAAGTTGCGTCGAAGCACGATGCCGCCATCGAATAATTCGGCACCAGGATTGACTTGGAAACCGTTGCGATATTCATCTGGCAACGGCCAGCGGCCCACCAACTTGCCAGTCGCGACGTCAACGGCCGCAACATCAACGTCGGTGATGTTGCTAACGGTCACCACCAGATAGCCGTCCTTCGTGATGGCTTGCGGCAAAACGGTGTTGGTGGGGAACTCGTAGTCGGAGTCCAACTCAAACTGCGAGAGGTCCAACTCCCAGTCAAACTTCTTGTCGACCATCGAATACCGGCTGATTCCACCGGGTTGGGCGAAGATCATGTCGCCATCGGACGTACCCACGCTGGTGTCGAAATACAGCGCAGCCGCAGAGACATCAAGCTCGCCCTTCGGCGCTTTGTCGGACTCTTCACCTTGGGCGCGTCCCACGATGTCGCCAGTCTTGGGGTCAACCTGGACGATGTAGTGGGTGTCGCTGTCCTCCTGTGTGAGCCAACTTGGATTCCGCTCGGCTGCGCTAATGGCGCAGTCCTCAGTGACGTCGGGAAATAGTTCGGCGTTCGTCTTGGTCCATATGTGCTTGAACGACGGGAGAGAGTAGGCATCGACTTGGCATTCGCCACCTAGGCGCGACCCGATGAGCTGCTTGCCGTCAGGAGTCACGTCCAGTTTGAAGTAGTGCCGCGCTTCCAACGTGGCAATGCGCTCCACCTTGCCGACCTTGGGTCCAATAGCCAATACATCGCCGGCGAAGGTCAGCAGGTAATCGCGGCCCTTGACGGTGAACAGTCGCTCAATTGAGGTCAATGAGAGCGATTCGCCTGCGACTTCAACTTCGAGTTGACCAAAGTCCTTCTTAGCCAGGACCTTGCCATCATCCACCCGAATGGTAGCCATCTGGGAGCAGTGATCTGATTCGCCGTAGACCACAACGAACTCAGTGACTGCACGATCGGGCTGCGAGGCAAAGCACACTGTGCCACCCTCAAGATCCAGCTTGGCCGTCCAGAGTTTTTCACCAGACTTCACGTTGTAACCGGAAATATCGTCGACTGAGTAGCCGACGACAGTCTGACCAGACACCAAGGCGCCGGTGTGCCGAGCCACTTGCGCCGTGTCGACCGCACCAATGGTGGATTCCAGGTCGTCGGTAGCGGCAAGCAACACCTTGGGTTCCAGATCGGGCCCGGTGGCCGGGCCGCGGGCGCTGGGTGGCTTGTCTGGCAATGGCAGGCTGCTGGCGGGCTCGTCGTCGCCGGTGCACGCCGCAAGGCTGAACCCGACAGCCAGCACCGTGGCCATGACAATGGCCCTCATGCGCCGAGCCACTCTCGCGTCGCTGCGAATAGATCTTTTTCGGAGCGGCCCAATGCTTTCGCCCCGCTTGCGCGATTGTCCGCGCTGTAGAACGCCTCAGCTACCTCGTACACCGCATCTCTACCGCCAGTCGACTCTAGGTAGGCATAGATCGCCGCCGAGCAGGCGTACATCTCGTACTCGCGGCCGCCGCCGTGAAACTCCTTGTAATCCTTCAACGCCCGGGGCTGGAACTGCGAGAAGTACGAACGGATCACACCGCCGTCGCGCGCCATCAGTCCACGGCCGCCCGCTTCACCCCACATCGCTAGACCTTCAACCGCCCACGTCGGGGTAGATCCCCCGACGTACCACTGATCGGCCAGCACGTGGACGCCTTCGTGAGCGGCTACGCCAACGAAGTCCGAACGTCGCAGCGACGACTGGTGGAGGCCAACGCGACCTGTCGCGGTGGGCAGACCACTCGCGCCCGATGGCGCTTCTTTCTGACCGTTCGCGAGTTTCTTGGGGTCGACAAACGGGTGGTAATAGGCGTGCGCATCGGCATCGCCGACGGCGACGCCGCCGTACAACTTTCCGTCGACTGCGGGCCAGGTCATTGCGTAGAAAATCTTGTTGACACCCTTGGGATCAGGCATCACCGCGAAGGCACGTTTGGCGCCTGCCTCAATGCGGTCCTTGTACGCCTTAGCAACTTTGGCGTCCGCGGTGCGGAAGGCTACATAGGCGTGCGGCGTCTCGATGACATCGATTTTCGCGACGTCCCACAACGATGGGTCGTAGTGCTCCTCTGGATTACCCAGATGCATCAACTCGAGGGCGGCATCGGCATCTTGCTTTCGAAAGTTCGCCGAATAGGTCTCAACAACCTGCTGCCCGTCGCAGCCACGGATTTGGTGGGCGAACACTAGATCGCCGCTGTACTCGACCTTGCCGCCGGCGGAATTGCGAGTGCGACCACTCGGCAAACCGACGTACCACTCACCCTTCACCGGAACGCGGCTGAAATTGTCGAACCGGCGCGTCCAGCGCTTGCGAACTTCATCAAGCGCATAGTCGTCGGGATCAATGACCTTGATCAACTGCTCGACATCGCGCGCCTGAGTAGCCGCGTTCAGTTTGTCGCGTAGCCCAGCTGTGTCATCGGCCGTGACGATGGTGCCGGTCTTAGGGCGAACAATGTTCGGACCCTTGGTCTGCTCAGGACCACCACCGGACCCACCACACGCGGACACCAGCAGACCTGCAGACCCAACCAATAAGGTGCGTCGATCGATCGTCGTCATCAAATCCCCCGGAAATTCGCTAGCGATCGAACAGCACACTAGCGACCATTGGCTACTTCGCTGACGACAGCCTGTACTGACGCACCGACAGCGGCGCAAAGATGGCGACGATCACCGCGCTGCACAGGACCGTGTAGAGCACCGGATTCTGCAGTGACCATGCATCGGGTACTGGCACCGCCTGATTGGTATTGCCGAACAGTTCTCGACACGCCTGAGTCAGCGTAGATACCGGATTCCACTCGACGAACCTCTGCAGCACCGACGGGAACGATTCGGTCGGCACAAAGGCATTCGATACGAATGTCATGGGCATGATGACAATGAACGATGCGTTGTTGATGACATCAACGCTAGGGACCAGCAATCCGACATAGCCCATCACCCAGCTGACTGCATAGGCAAATAACAGCAGCAACGCGAAGGCGATCAGCGCTTTGCCGAAGCCTTCACGAATGCGCCAACCGACCAAGAGGCCGGTCAGCGCCATGATGGCGAGCGACAGGATGTTGTAGATGATGTCTGACGTCGTGCGGCCAACCAGTACTGCTGATCGCGCCATTGGCAGCGACTTGAATCGATCAATGATGCCCTTCTGCATGTCTTCAGCAAGACCAGCGCCGGTGAATGTGGCGCCAAAGACCACGGTCTGCGCAAAGATGCCCGCAACGAGGAACTCTTTGTAGTCCACTCCTCCCCCAGGATCGATGGCGCCACCGAAGACGTAGGCGAAGAGCAGCACGAACATAATGGGCGAGATCAGGACGAACACCAGGATCTCTGGCACTCGGATGATCTTGATGACGTTGCGCTTGGCGACGACCCAACCGTCGACGGCAGCCTTTGTCAGCGAAGCACTCATGCTGCCCCCTCCTCGTTGTCGGCGTCGGTTGATCCCTCGGCCGTGCGTCCGGTCAATGTCAAGAAAACGTCGTCAAGTGTGGGGCGTCGCAATCCGATATCGAGCACCTCGATGTTGGACTGCTCCAGCCCGTCGAGCACCTGTCGCAGACTGCGCGCTCCGTGGTCGACTGCGGCAACCAACTCACGCGGATTGGCGGCCGTCTGGATTTCACCCAGTGCAACCGTGCGCAGCACTGCAATGGCGGCGTCGCGATCGGCGGCGTCAGCGAGGACAACCTCTACCCGCTCACCGCCTGTCTGCGCCTTCAACGAATCGGCCGTACCGCGAGCGATAGCCACACCGTGGTCAATCACCACGATCTGATCGGCCAAGAGGTCTGCCTCTTCCAGGTACTGGGTGGTGAGCAGCAATGTTGCTCCGCCGGTGACCAATTCTCGGATGACCTGCCACATCTCTTGGCGGCTTCGCGGGTCAAGACCCGTGGTGGGTTCATCAAGCACCAACACCGGCGGTGCAGCTACCAGCGCTCCCGCGAGGTCGAGTCGGCGCCGCATGCCTCCGGAGTAGGTCTTCGATGGGCGGTCGCCGGCATCGGCAAGGTCGAAGCGTTCGAGCAGTTCGCGCGCTCGTGCGGCCGACTTCTTGCGGCCCAGGCCATAGAGCCGACCCACCATGTCGAGGTTCTCAAATCCGGTCAGATGCTCATCGACTGCCGCGTACTGCCCGGAAAGCCCGATTCTGCGGCGCACGCCATCGGGATCGGCCTGCACATCTACACCGGCGACTTCAATACGGCCGGCATCGGGCGCCAGCAAAGTAGTGATGACGCGGACAGCGGTGGTCTTGCCAGCACCATTGGGGCCCAACAGCCCAAGCACGGTGCCTTCGGGCACTGTGAGGTCGAGCCCCTTCAACGCCTCGACCGAGCCATACCGTTTGACGAGACCTTCGACGCGGATCATGTCAGTCATTCAGACATGGTGACGGACGGGTCCGACAAATTGCGAATGTCAGGGTTGTTTGTAGGTGCTGAGGAAGTGACCCATTCGTTGAATAGCTTCTGCAAGATCACGCGACCACGGCAGCGTAACGATGCGCAAGTGGTCGGGATCTGGCCAGTTAAAGCCGGTGCCCTGGGTGATCAAGATCTTTTCTGATTCCAACAGATCAAGCGCAAACTGCTGGTCGTCCTTGATGGGATAGACCTCAGGATCCAGCCGCGGGAAGGCGTACAACGCACCGCGCGGCGTGACGACCGAGACGCCAGGAATCTTGCGCAACTCATTGACTGCCGTGTCGCGTTGCTCCAGCAGTCGGCCGCCGGGCAACACCAGTTCCTTGATGGATTGGTAGCCGCCGAGCGCCACTTGAATCGCGTTCTGGGCTGGCACATTGGGGCACAACCGCATCGAACACAACAGCGTGATGCCCTCGAGATAGTCCGACGCCCGCTCCTGCGGCCCCGTGACGACCAACCAGGCCGCTCGGTAACCACACACGCGATAGGCCTTCGACAGGCCGTTGAACGTCAGCGTCAGAACATCCGGCGCGATACTTGCCATCGGAATATGGACGGCGTCTTCGTACAGGATCTTGTCGTAGATCTCGTCGGCCATCAGCACCAGATCGTGCTTGCGCGCTAGCTCGGCGATTGCCGTCAGCGTTTCGCGCGAGTAGACCGCGCCGGTCGGGTTGTTCGGGTTGATCACCACGATGACCTTGGTGCGGTCGGTGATCTTGGACTCCAGATCGGCGAGATCGGGATTCCACTCGTTCTGCTCATCGCAGCGGTAGTGCACCGGCACTCCGCCGGCCAGATTCGTGACGGCCGTCCACAGCGGGTAGTCCGGGACCGGGATCAGCACTTCGTCGCCGTTGTCCAACAACGCTTGAAGGGCGATCTGAATGAGTTCAGAAACGCCGTTGCCAATCCAGACATCATCAATGTCGATGGACGGGAATCCGTCTTGCAGTTGGTAGTGGTGCACCACGGCCCGACGGGCCGACTGGATTCCGCGCGAATCGGAGTATCCGGCCGACGCAGGTAGGCCCGCGATCATGTCCTGCAAGATCTCGGCAGGCGCATCGAATCCGAACGGCTGAGGATTACCGATGTTCAACTTCAGAATGTGATGGCCCTCGGCCTCCAGCTTGGCCGCTCGTGACGCAACCGGGCCACGGATGTCGTACAAAACATCCCTCAGCTTGTCGGACTGCCGCCACACGTTGACCATGCAGCCCATTCTTCCATCCCCGCTGAGTGACACGTTTTTGCGGGTGTTGGGGTGCCAAACCCGCAAAATCGTGTCACTCCGCGGGGTTTGGATAGCGCGAGAGACGGTTCGGCAGATTCAGACGAACATGTTTGGCGTGGGAGACA
>JBEBVW010000107.1:0-8793 GCA_040392565.1 Aeromicrobium sp.
GCGTGCACATTGCGCTTGAAGATTTCGCCGTACAGGCCGAGCGAAACGACGCCCTCCTGGATGCGAGCGCCGGAGCCCTCGTTGATGCCGATGATGGGGCAGCCGGACTTAATCGCCAGATCCATGACCTTGGTGATCTTCTCGCCGTAGACCTGGCCGAGCGATCCGCCGAAGACGCTGAAGTCCTGGCTGAAGACGCACACCTGGCGGCCGTCGATCGTGCCGTAGCCGGTGATGACGCCGTCGCCGAGCGGCCGGTTCTTCTCCAAGCCAAAGTCGGTGGCGCGGTGCCGCGCGAGTGCGTCGAGCTCGACGAACGAGCCCTCGTCGAGCAACTGGTTGACCCGGTCGCGGGCGCTCTGGCGGCCACGGGCGCTCTGCTTTTCATGCGCGCGGGCAGCCATTTCGACCTCGGCGGTCTCGCGGCGGCTCAGGAAGTCAGCGAGCTTTCCAGCAGTGGTATGCAGCTCGGGGTGTTCGACGATCTTTTCGGCTTCGGTCACGCAGGTCACTGTATCGACCGCGCTTCTGCGGCGATATGTGAGGCTGGACGCATGACTGCTCCCTTGCCCGAGCGCACTCCTGTCGATGCAGCCGCGCTCACTGCACTGGTGACTGGCCCAGGCCGACTTTGGACGCAGGTGCGAGCCGTTGACTCCACCGGCAGCACGAACGCCGATGCTGCTCAGGCTGCGCGAGATGGAGTGGCCGAAGGTTTCGTCCTGACCGCTGAAGAGCAGGTATCTGGACGTGGCCGTTTGGACCGGAGCTGGGAGACGGTGCCGGGTGCAGCTATCGCAGTGTCGATGGTTTTGCGTCCGGCGGACGTTCCTCCTGCGTTTTGGGTATGGCTGCCGATCCTGACGGGCTTGGCGATTGACGATGCAGCCCAGGAACTTGGCGTCGCCAGTTCGCTGAAATGGCCCAATGATGTGCTGGTAGGCGATCGTAAGTTGGCTGGCATTCTGTTGGAACGAGTCGAGACGCCAGTGGGCGCAGCGGCTGTTATCGGCGTCGGCCTGAATGTCACGCTGCAGACGCATGAACTTCCAGTTCCGACGGCGACCTCGCTTCTGATCGAAGGTGCTGTCGAGGTTGACCGAACTCAGGTCATCGCCATCTTGTTGTCGCACCTTGAGCGTCGGTATGTCGAATGGGTCGCTGCCGGTGGAGACCCGGCTGCGGGACTTCGCGATTCGTACGTGGCTCGTTGCTCAACGGTCGGTCGGACGGTACGGGTTCTCCTGCCTAACGGCGACGATCTCGTGGGGCTCGCCGATGGCATCGACGAGCACGGGCGACTTGTAGTGGCGGGTCAACCCATCAGTGCCGGGGATGTCACTCACGTCCGGTTGGCATGACGACAGTGCTGCTCCTCATGGCTTTCTGTCACTCCTCATGGAATGCATGCCATGAGGAGTGACAGAACACCATGAGGCCATGGTGTTCATGGGAATGGTGTCGAGGGGGCGGGAGTCGTGCCAGACTCAGCGCATGAGCTTGCCGCGTAAGTTGATGATCGAAGGCGAACAGACGATCGCCACGACCCGGACGCATCTGAAGGTGCTGATCCTTCCGTTCCTGATCCTGCTGGTTGTCGCCGGCGCGACTGGATTCTTGATGAAGGTCAGCGGAGATGCGTTGGGCGGCAATCTGAAGTGGGTCGTGCTGGCGATCGGCGTGGTGTTGATCATTGCCGGCTCGGTGTTGCCGTGGCTGCGCTGGATCACCTGGAGTTACACGCTGACTAACCGCCGGATCGTGGAGCAGAAGGGCATTCTGACTCGCACGGGTCGCGTGATTCCGCTGAGCCGCATCAACGACGTGGCCTTTGAGAAGAACCTCAACGACCGCATTCTTGGCTGTGGCACGTTGGTCATTCACGACGCCAGCGAGCAGGCCGGTCTGCGGCTCAATGACATTCCCAAGATCGAAGACTTTCACCGCACCGTCAGCAACTTGGTGATGACTGCCCATGGCGCGGACCCCCGAGATGAAGCGGTCTGAGCGCAAAGCCGCGGAGACTGCTGCTGCACCCGACCTGCGTGAGCGGCTGGTCGAACTGATCCTCGGCCACGAGACGACGCTGACCGGCGAAGAAATTTCGGCGAAAGGCAAATTCGAGTTCGAGGAAGCCAAGCGGCTTTGGCGTGCATTAGGTTTCCCCGACGTCACGGGCGACGCAGTTTTTGGTGCGTCCGATGTCGAGGCGTTGCGAGCCGTGGGGCAGTTGGCCGGAAAGTCGCTGCTTGATGAGGCGAGTATTCACCGCATCGCTCGCGCCCTTGGACGCACGATGTCGCGACTCGCTGACTGGGAAGTCGAAGCCTTGGTGGAGCAGATTGAGCGCGACATTGCCACTGGTACCGCGACGGGTCGGCGGGAACGTGCCGCTGAACTAGCCGAGCAGGCGACCCCACATCTCGAACAGCTGGTGGTGTACGCCTGGCGAAGGCATCTGGCGGCTGCTGCGGCACGCCTGGAGGCCTTCGTTGCGGCTGACGACGATGTCTTGTCATCGATCATGACGGTCGGCTTCGTTGACCTGAGCCGATTCACCTCGCTCAGCAACGACCTTGACGACGACGCCTTGGGGCACTTGGTCGAAGACTTTGAAGACGACTGCACCGACGTCATCACCGACGGTGGTGGGCGGGTCATTAAAACGATGGGCGACGCGGTGTTGTTCATCGCAGACGACCCCGGCAAAGGGGCGCGGATCGCCTTCTCAGTGATCGCCCACATCGCAGCTCGACCCGATCTGCCCAATGTGAAGGTCGGCTTGGCCACCGGGTCGGTGTTGAGCCGGATGGGTGACGTCTTTGGGCCGCCGGTCAATCTGGCCGCCCGCCTGACGACAGTGGCGCGCAGCAATCGTTTGCTGGTCGATGAGACCACCGCAGCGCAGCTGGGTGAAGAGTTCGAGAAGCGCACTCTGCCGCCGCGGGCGTTGCGTGGATTCGGTTTGGTTTCGCCGATCACGGTCAGCCAGCGCCGGGCATTCCGGACGTCCTGACTACGCTGGTCAGGTGACTTCGTCTCCCGATCTTGCCGTTATCGGCGGTGGACAGCTCGCCCGCATGATGCAGCAGCCCGCCATCGCGTTGGGCCTTCGACTGCGGCTGTTGGCCGAGGGACCAGACGTATCGGCAGCGCAGGTCATCGGTGACCACATCATCGGTGATCACACGAATATTGACGATTTGCGGGCGGCGGTCGCTGATGCTCCGGTTGTCACGTTTGATCACGAGCATGTTCCGCCAGACCATCTGCGTACGCTCGCCGCGGAGGGCCACGCCTGTCGCCCCGGTCCCGAGGCGTTGCTGTTCGCGCAGGACAAGGGCGAAATGCGAATCCGCTTGAGCTTGCTGGGGATCCCGTGCCCACTTTTTGAGGTGCTCGACGTCGAACCGGGCGACACCGTCGACGATCTGGCGGACGCAATGCATGAGTTCGGCTATCCGGCCGTCGTCAAAACCACCCGCGGCGGCTACGACGGCAAGGGCGTCTGGATCGTGCGTTCACCTGATGATCTCGCCGAACCGTTGGCCAGCGGCCGCGAACTGATCGCCGAAGAACTGGTCGACTTCCGTCGAGAACTGTCAGCTTTGGTGGCACGGAGCCCTTCGGGTGAGGTCCGCAGTTATCCGGTGGTCCAGTCCACTCAGGTTGACGGTGTGTGTGCCGAAGTGATCGCTCCGGCACCAGATCTGGATCCGAAGCTGGAGGCCGAAGCGCGTGCTATCGCCGAACGCGTCGCCACCGAACTCGATGTCACGGGCATCCTCGCGGTCGAACTGTTCGAGACGGCCGACGGTCGCATTCTGGTCAATGAACTGGCGATGCGACCTCACAACACTGGTCACTGGTCGATCGATGGAGCGTTGACTAGCCAGTTCGAGAACCATCTGCGGGGCGTTTTGGATCTCCCGCTTGGCCCCACTGAGCCGCGCCAGCCGTGGACCGTGATGGTCAACGTGTTGGGTGGCGCTCGCAGCAATCTTGCCGAGGGACGCGATGCGGCACTGGCCGCGGACGGCGGTGTGCACGTCCATCTGTACGGCAAGGACGTGAAGCCAGGACGCAAGGTCGGGCACGTAACCGTCACCGGTGAGGATTTGGATGTCGTGCTGTCGCGCGCACGGGCCGCGGCCGCTGAGTTGACCGGCGGCTGACCATGGCGCGGGCAGTGGTTGTTGGCAGTGGCCCCAACGGGCTCGCTGCCGCTATCACGCTGGCCAGCGCAGGTGTTGACGTCGAAGTACTCGAAGCTGCCGACACGATCGGCGGCGGCACGAGATCGACGCACGCGACGGCCGACGGTGTGCTGCACGACGAATGTTCCGGATTCCATCCGCTTGCAGTCGACACTGCCTTCAGCCGTGCCTTCGACCTGCGTGAAGACGGATTGACGTGGATGTGGCCAGAGGTTCAGTACTCGCACCCCCTCGAAAGCGGTCGTGGAGCGGCGGTGTGGCGTGACGTCAATCGGACGGCCGATCAACTTGGTGCTGCCGGCCCGGCCTACCGGCGGATGTTCGGCCCCCTTGACCAGCGGTTCGATCGGATCGCCACAGAGTTCCTCCAGCCGATGGTCCACCTTCCACGCGCCCCGCTCGCAATGGCTAGGTTCGGCGCCTACAGCCTGCTGCCGGCCACCTGGCTAGCTCGGCGTTGGCGAGATGACACAGCCCAGGCCCTATTCGCTGGTGTCGCGGCACATGCGTTCCGGCCGCTCAGCGCGCCGTTGTCATCTGCCATCGGCGTTGCACTTGGCACGGCGGCACATACCTACGGTTGGCCGGTTGCCCAGGGCGGCTCGGGAGCCATCAGCACCGCCATGCTTCGCCGGCTTGAACGGCTCGGTGGAACTGTGCGCACCGGAGTCACCGTCACCGAGCGGTCGGCATTAGCGGGCGCCGACATCGTCATGTTTGACACGTCGCCGTCGGCAGCAGTCAACATCTTGGGCGATGCGCTGCCGCGGCGTGTGCGGCGGGCTTATCAGCGGTTCCAGCACGGGCCCGGCGCGTTCCAGGTGGCGCTCGCTGTTGACGGCGGCATTCCTTGGCTACATGAACCATCGCGACGTGCTGGAACAGTGCATCTGGGTGGAACCATGGCCCAAATCGCGGCAGCCGAACGTGACGTCTGGTCTGGCCGCATGCCGGAGCAGCCATTCGTGTTGGTGGGTCAACAATCGCTGGCCGATCCGAGTCGACGCGCTGGCGATCTGCACCCCATCGACGCCTACGCCCACGTTCCATCGGGTTTCACCGGCGATGCGACTGAAGCGATCCTGCGCCAGATCGAAGTGCTGGCTCCCGGAACGCGCGATCGCATCGTGGCGATGTCAGTGCGCTCCACTGAGGCGATCGTTCGCGATAACGCCAACTACGTGGGCGGCGACATCGTGACTGGCGCCAACACTCCCCGCCAGTTGGTGTTCCGCCCGCGCATCGCGCTCGACCCCTACACAACCGGTGTTCCGGGCGTCTATCTGTGTTCGGCAGCAACTGCGCCTGGTGCCGGAGCGCACGGCATGTGCGGTTGGAATGCGGCGCAGTCAGCGCTGCGCCGGTTGGGCGTCGATAGCATGGGGGCATGAGCGAGCGTCAGCGAGTGATCACATGAGCGTGCGCGTTGGGATTGTCATGGGGTCAGACTCTGATTGGCCCACCATGGAAGCGGCAGCGACTGCGCTGGCTGAGTTTGGTATCGAGTACGAGGCCGATGTCGTGTCGGCTCACCGCATGCCCGACGAGATGATCGCGTACGGCCGTCAAGCGCATGGTCGTGGCATCGAAGTCATCATTGCGGGTGCTGGGGGAGCAGCTCACTTGCCGGGCATGTTGGCCAGCGTCACGCCGTTGCCGGTCATCGGTGTCCCAGTTCCGCTGAAGTACCTCGACGGAATGGATTCGCTGTTGTCGATCGTGCAGATGCCAGCAGGTGTTCCGGTGGCCACCGTGTCGATCGGTAACGCCCGCAACGCTGGCTTGTTGGCCGCCCGCATCCTGGCGGTCGGCGATACCGCACTGGCGCAGAAGATGCTGGATTTCCAGGCCGACCTTGCGGATCAGGCGCGCGCCAAGGGCGCCAACGTTCGCGGCTGAGAGGCGCACTCGTGCTTGACCTGACCCTCGACCCTGTCGCGCTGACTGCGGCCCTGGTGGACATCCCATCGGAGAGTTTGGCCGAACAGCAAATTGCCGATGATGTTGAGGCTGCGCTGCGGACTGTGCCGCACTTGGACGTCGTTCGCGATGGTCACTCCATCGTGGCGCGCACGAACCTCGGCCACGCCGAGCGGGTGATTCTGGCTGGACATCTCGACACCGTGCCCGAGAACGGCAATATGCCGTCGCGGCTGGAAGACGGAGTCCTGTGGGGCCTGGGATCGTGCGATATGAAGAGCGGCACGGCTGTTGCTTTGCATCTGGCCGCCACGCTCGCCGAACCCAATCGCGATGTCACGTACGTGTTCTACGAAGCCGAAGAGATCGCTGCGATCCACAACGGTCTGGGTCGCCTTGCCCGCGAGCGTCCCGAACTTCTTGAGGGTGATTTGGCGATCCTGCTCGAGCCGTCCAACGCCAACGTGGAAGCGGGCTGTCAGGGCACGATGCGCATCGAGGTGAAGACGACCGGGGTGCGCTCGCATTCGGCGCGCGCGTGGGCGGGCGTTAACGCAATCCATGCACTTGCGCCGGCGCTGAACGTGCTGCGCGACTACCAGCCTCGCTACGTTGATATCGACGGACTGGAGTTTCGTGAGGGCCTTAACGCGGTGGGTGTTCGCGGCGGGGTCGCGGGCAATGTGATCCCCGACGAAGCAGTGCTCACCATCAACTTCCGGTTCGCCCCCGATCGCAGCGAAGCTGAGGCGTTGGCCCACCTGGAGGAGCTCTTCGCTGGCTTCGACGTCACCGTCACGGACACGGCTCCCGGTGCATTGCCAGGTCTGGCCAAGCCGGCAACGCAAGCATTCGTTGAAGCTCTCGATCTGACCGTCGGCCCGAAGTACGGCTGGACCGATGTGTCGAAGTTTTCGGCTCTCGGCATCGCCGCGCTGAACTACGGCCCAGGCAATCCAGAGTTCGCCCACAAAGCTGACGAGCACGTGAACACTGAGGAAATCCTCGACGTCGAACGGCGACTTCGCGCCTGGCTAACTGCCTGAAGTCTGATCCATCAGGCACAGTGGGAACGTGACTGACTCACGCGCCTACGACAAGGGGCCGGTACGGCTGCGCCGCTCGCGAATCCCCGCCACCACCACCGACCAGCGACTGCTGGACTCCCGCGGTCCCGCCGATTGGGTGCACACCGACCCTTGGCGGGTGCTGCGCATCCAGTCCGAATTCGTCGAAGGCTTCGGCGCCCTCGCTGAATTGGGGCCGGCCGTCAGCATTTTCGGTTCGGCGCGCACCAAGCCCGACGATCCGATGTACGAGAACGCGCGGATGATGGCGGAGCGCTTCTGCGCCGAGGGCTACGCCGTCATCACTGGAGGCGGCCCGGGCGCGATGGAGGCGGCGAATAAAGGTGCGAGTGAATGTGGAGGCGTGTCAGTCGGCCTTGGCATCGAACTGCCGCACGAGCAGGGGATGAACACCTGGGTCGACCTCGGAATCAACTTCCGGTACTTCTTCGTCCGCAAGACGATGTTCGTGAAGTACTCGCAAGGGTTCATCGTGATGCCCGGTGGCTTCGGCACGATGGACGAGTTGTTTGAAGCGCTGACCTTGGCGCAGACCGGCAAGATCACCGCTTTCCCCATCGTGCTGTTCGGCTCGCAATATTGGGGCGGATTAGTTGATTGGCTGCGCTCCACCATGGAGACCAACGGCATGATCAGCCCCGGTGACGCCGAACGCCTCTACGTCACAGATGACATCGACGATGCGGTCCAGTGGTTCTTGCGCGCCAGCCGCGAGAACGGCGCATGAGCCTGACTATCGGCCCGGATGGGTTAGCGCGCTGCCCGTGGGGAAATGACCCGGCGATGGTCGACTACCACGACAACGAGTGGGGCCACGAGATCCGCGACGAGCGCGGACTCTTCGAACGGTTGAGCCTGGAGTCATTCCAGTCGGGTCTGTCGTGGGCCATCATCTTGCGCAAACGACCGGGATTCCGTGCAGCGTTCGCCGACTTCGATCCTTCCGTCGTGGCTGACTTTGGCCCATCTGATGTCGAACGATTGATGGCAGATGCGTCCATCGTTCGTAATCGCGCCAAGATCGAAGCGGCTATTAAGAACGCTCGCGCTGTGCTCGATCTTGATGGTGAGTTCGTTGACGTGGTCTGGTCGTTTGCGCCAGTCGAACATGTTGTGCCGGTCGACATCGGTGATGTGCCAGCCACGACCGACGCCTCAGTTGCGCTGTCGAAGGAATTGAAGCGGCGTGGATTCGGTTTCTTCGGCCCCACCACGGCTTACGCCATGATGCAGGCCACCGGCATGGTCAACGACCACCTCCAAGGCTGCATCGCCCGCGACCGCTGATTGATGTGCGAGGTACCAGCCCCGAAATCGGCGGGAGAGTTGCTGATTGAGGTGCGAGGGACGAGCCTCGAAATCAGCGGTGGACGGATCTCGAGGCTCGCAAGCTCGCACCTCGATCGCCGGGGTGGGGGTGTTGCTGATTGAGGTGCGAGGGACGAGCCTCGAAATCAGCGGTGGACGGATCTCGAGGCTCGCAAGCTCGCACCTCGATCGCCGGGGTGGGGGTGTTGCTGATTGAGGTGCGAGGGACGAGCCTCGAAATCAGCGGTGGACGGATCTCG
>JBEBVW010000108.1:0-8750 GCA_040392565.1 Aeromicrobium sp.
CCACACTGACGGCCCCGTGCCCCACCTTCGCCCCCCCCCCCCCCCCCCCGAGACCACCGTCCGCCAGCGCGCGCCCCTCATCCGGCCGAGCCGGTCCCGCACTACTCCCGTACTACTCCCGCAGAACGCTGGAACATCGCCATACGCTGCTCCCCTAACCCCGAAACCAGGCACCGACCCCGGAAAATACGTACCGACGCGACTCGTAATGAAAAGGTCATCGGTTCGATTCCGATAAGCGGCTCCACACGTCCCAGCAGGTCACGGCAGTTTGTGGGCATCTGGACGATTCACCCCATCTGATGAGGTTTGCCCCAGATTTGCCCGGGGCCATTCAGGAGAGCTAATCCAGCTCGATCTGCCGTCGTGCCGAAGTGATGGACGTATCGGTCTGTCGTGCTGATATCTGCGTGCCCCATCCACGTCTTGACCGTCACGACTGGTACTCCGCGTGCCAGCCAGAGGCAAGCGGCGGTGTGTCTGAGGTCGTGGATTCGTCGCCCTTTTCCCAAGTTTCGCCAATCGGTGCTTCGCATGAATGCGGTGCGATGAATGGCCGCGCCTCGATCGGTCGTGATGAGCAGGTCGGTTGGAGCTTTAGCCTGCGCCATTGCCAGTAGCAGGGGCTTAACGCGGTCAGCGACAGGCACAAGTCGGGAGTGCCCGGACTTGGTGGATTTGGTGTCTCGGCCTTCGCTTCGACTTTTCTGCACGCGCAGCATCGCATCAGGTACTTCGATCAGATCACCTACACGCAGTGCGCGAAGTTCCCCCCATCGCAGACCAGTCCAGGCGGCGACTACGACCACATCGGCGAGACGTTCATTCAGCTTGGCAATCTCATCGGCAAGGAGGTCGATCTCAGCCTCCGTGAATGGCTGCATTTCGACGGCAGGATCTATCCGTCTGGGCGCACGGACTCCGGCAACCGGGGAAGCTGTCGTCAGTCGTGCACGTACGCAGTCCGCGAAGAAGGCGGAAAGGGATGCGCGGTATCTGACGACGGAGCTGTGCGCTCGGTCATCGCGCGACCACCCGACCAGCAACTGAGCGACGTGTATTAGGAACTACCGTCCACAGTCTGAGGAGTGGGCTCGTCTACCGGTGGTTTGCTGGGCCACCAGTTGCGGTCACCGAGTAGTGCGGCGCAAGAAGGGACGACAAGGGTGCGGACAACGAAGGTGTCAAGAAGCAAACCGACTGCGACCGCGAAACCCGTTTGGGCAAGGCCGTGGACCGAGGAGCCGATGAGGGCGACGAATGCACTCGCGAAAATTATCCCGGCCGAGGTGATGACGGGTCCGGTAGCGGTAACGGCATCGGCCACGTCTCGACGGCTCAGGTTCAGCCCGCCCTCGCGCATGCGACTCATTAGCAGAATGTTGTAGTCGGCACCGACCGCGACGAGGAGCACGAACGCAATGACTGGCACGTTGAACTCGATGTTTTGACCGATGAGGTGCTGCCAGAAGAGAGTGGTCAAGCCGAGGGCTGCGGCGCACGAGAGGATGACCGAGGCCAAGAGGTAGATGGGCGCGACGAGTGACCTGAGCGTGATGATCAGGATCAGCAGCACGATGGCGAGGACCAGGCCGACCACGTATCGGGTGTCGTGATCAAGATATTCTTGAAGGTCCGCTCCTAGACCCCCAGCGCCTGTCGCGAGGATGTCAGTGTCCTCCAATGTCGTGCCGCGGATGGCTTGTTTGGCCGCGTCGTGAGTGGCGGCGTACCTGTTGACACCATCGACACTGAGGGGATCGGTCTTGCCGCTGATCTGGATGCGTGCGACTCGACCATCGGAGCTGAGGAACGTCTCGCGCGCCAAGGCTAGGTCCTCGTCCTTCAGCGCACTAACGGGCAGATAGAAGCCACCTGCGTCGACCGTGTTGGCCTCGTCTCGGACATCGGTCAGGTAGGTGCCTGCTTCATCAAGTCCGTCGGTGAGTTGGGATGTCTCGGTCGCAAGCCGGGTGATGCCTGGGCTAATCGCACTAGTGCCGTCAGCGAGCTGCTCGCTTCCTGCGGCGAGCTGGGCGAGTTTGTCTCGGAAGACTTTCTGTCCGTCTGCAAGCTCCCCGCTGCCCTTTTCTGCACGGACCAGGCCCTCATGCAACTTGCGCAGTCCGTCGGCGAGGTCGCTCTGGCCGGACCCAATGCGCTTAGCGGCGGTCGCCGCATCCTGAAGGCCGCCGAGGAGCTGATCCTCTTGGGCGTCGACGATTTGCTTGAGTCCCTTTCGAGCCTTGTTGCAGATGGGGTCGATGCCGCACAGGGGATCGGCGGCGAGTGCCTGCTGAATCGATCTGAGCCCCTGAACACCTTGCGCCGCTTTGTCGTGAGCGCCCTGAAGACCACTGGCGAGCTGATTTGCGCCGTCGGCGAGCTGTGTGGCGCCTGATGCGGCGGTATCGGTCTTGTCGGCAGCGGTTCCAAGGCCCGCCTTGAGTTCGGTCAGACCAGTGACGAATTGGTCGGCGCCGCTCACGGCCTGGGCGCTTCCGTCAGCGAGTTGTTTCGTTCCGCGATCAAGCTCCGTGGCCCCGTCGCTCAATTGGTCCAGCCCCGGTTGCGCTTTCGTGAGCTTGCGATCGGCCTCGTTGAGCTCCTTCGCCAGCGTTCCTAGCTGGTGGCTGATCTGCGCTTCACGCAGCGGCTTGCCCGCAGGTTGGGTGATGCTCCGTACTGAGGAGACCCCGGGGACTTTGGCAACCGCATTGCTCAATGTGTTGATACTGGCCAGGTCCTTCGGATTGCGCATGTCTCGTTTGGAGGTCACCAAGATGTAGTCGGGCAGGGTCTCGTTCGGTGCGAAGTGCTTAGACAGAGCGGCATTGCCGACGTTGCTGGGGGTGGTGGACGGCTGGGCTGCGCGGGTATCGAACGACAAGGTCATCGTGGGAAGAAACGCAGCCAGAGCGGCGAGGAAGAGGACGCTTCCAGCGAGGACTCTGCCGGGTCGTGTTGCGACCAAGGTGCCGACTCGGCTCCAGGTGGATTCAGGGTGGATCGCAGGTGCAGGACCGATGCGGTGTCCGGCCCACGAGATGAGTACGGGGGTCAGGGTCAGGTTGGCGGCCAACGACACGGCGACCGCGATTGCCATCCCTGGACCGGTGGTGGAGAAGATGCCGAGGTTGGCTGCGATCAAAGTGCAAGCGCCCAAGATGACCGTGGCCGCTGAAGCCACCAGAGCCGAGCCGATGCGAGTCGTTGCCGTTTCAATCGCGGTTGTCACGTTGCCGCTGTCGCGGTACTCATCACGGAATCTGCTCAGCAGGAAGACGGAGTAGTCAGTACCGGCGCCGAGCACAATCGCCATCACGAAGGCCGACGTGTAGGACGACAGTGCGAGCCCGGACTCCCCAAGTATGGAAAGCGCACCTCGCGTGCACACCAAGGCCACGCCGATGGTGGCCAGCGGAATCAGTACGGTGACAAGTCGCCGGTAGATCAACACCAGGATGAGTACCAGCAGTCCGATGCTGACGGCGTGGATCGTCTTCGACGCCTCATCGACCGCTGTGGTCAGGTCGGCCACTGTTGCTGGATCGCCGGTGATGTGAACCTTCGTGCCGGGATCAGGGTCCGCCTTGTCAACAATGCTCCTCAGGAGCGCCACATCCTCGTTCGACCGAGGTGACCCAATCGGTGCCTTCAGCCCGACTGGAATGTAGGTGGCACGTCCGTCCTTGCTCGTCAGCGAGGTCCGTAGCTGGCTTTGATCCAGGTAGTCCTGAACCTCGACGATCTGTTTCGGGTGAGCATTCAAGCCACTCACGATGCGACGGTACGTTGCCTCATCAGAGTCGTTCAGGCCATCATCGTTGACTAGGACTACGAACGCGTATGCCTGTGTCTTTCCGGTGCCAAAGGCCGAGTCCATGGCTTCCAGGCCGCGAACGCTAGGTGCCCCATCTGGCAAGAATGCCGTCGTGCCGCGCTCGACGACCTCTTCCAAGCTGGGCGGGATCAAAACCAGCCCCACGCTGAGCGCGATCCAAGCAGCAACTGTGAAGGCCGGGAACTTCAGGGCGAGGCGAGGGAGACGCAGAACGCCGCGGCGACCGCTCTGTCGGCTTGGCTTCATTTCCACATCCTAGTCACGGATGTTGAACTTAGAGTACAAACTCCGATCATGCAACGCTAGACTCACCTCGACAACAGGAGGATGCGATGAGGGCACTGCCAGTTCAGCTCGCCACCAAGCTGTACGGAGCGGCCGAGTTGATGGCCGATCAAGGGCTGGACAACACCAAGATCGACGACATTGCCGAAGCGAGTGGCGTGCCGAAGGCGACCTTGTATTACTACTTCGCAGGCAAGGAGGAGATACTTGCGTTCTTGCTCAAAGACCTCCTTACCGCGATCGCCGGGGATGTGGCTGTGGCGGTGGCCGCGGATGGGCAAGCCGGCGAGCGCTTGGTCGGCGTGGTTCGCGCGCAATTGGATGTGATGGTTCGCCACCCCGCATTGTGCCGAGCTTTGGTCGGCGACCTCGGCCGAGCGACGCGACTACCGGAGCTTGCGGCGGCGCTTAGTGCAGCCTTCTACGAGCCCGTGGAGGAATTGTTGCGAGAAGGTGCAAAGGATGGCTCCCTACGAGCCACTGAGGACCCCATGTCGGAAGCCGTCATGATCTTCGGGACCGTGACGGTAGTTGGCCTAATGGAAGCCATATTCGGCCCACAGAACGATCCGGAGAACATCGCTCGCGGTGTTTCACGCCTTCTGCTCGACGGTCTCGCTCCTCGGAACCCAGGAAACGCGTCGTGATGAGCGGAAATGGATTCGAGGCTCTGTTCGCAAGCTGGGAACAGCACCAACCACCGCCTCAGTCCGACGGCGACACTCTGCCGTCACATCATCCGCTGTGTCTGGGATGTGGCGTGAAGAATCCGCACGGTCACCATCTAGAGGCTCGTCGCGAAGGAGCTAGCACGGTCGTTGCGAGACACACGTTTGATGCCCGCCACGTCGGTGCCCCAGGCATTGCTCACGGTGGGGCTGTGGCGACGGTGCTGGACGACCTCTATGGGTTCCTCCTGTACGCCATCGGCAACCTCGCGGTCACCCGCAAGCTTGAGGTCGAGTACCTCCGACCTGTGCTCCTGGATGTCGAGTACTCACTGCGAGCGGTCAGCACAAAGCCGGACGGTCGCAAGATCCGTATGTCGGCCACCCTCGAAGACGTCGCTGGACAAGTTATTGCTCGATCCGTCGCGCTTTTTCTCATCGTTGAGATTGAGCACTTCACTAGCCACGGAATGCCTGACACGGCTTCTTAGCAATTCCCGCGGGTGGACGGATGCTGAGAATGTATTTTGTGGGTGCTGTGTTACAAAGGGCGCACCCAAGCCGACCAAGCGAGCCAGCTCAGCTCTGAACGTGCCGATCCATCGAGCCCGGCCATCGGGCCGACTGTGCAGGCCGTGCGCGGGCTCCGCCCTTGCGCGCGGCGCTGCCCATCCGGACCGAAGACCGGGCAGCGAGTGGCTGAGCATTCGTTTCACGCGCGGGTGAGAACGCGGCTTTCCGACGGTCACTGATCGGCGCCCCTCCACACGGATGCGCAACTGGGCCATGCACCGAACGTCGCGGAAGATGAGCGCATCCATGCGAAGCCTCTGCGCCACCCCACGAGCTACGCATCAGCGCCCGCCAGAAAGCCGCTCGGTGGTCGGGTCGGGGATTTGCCCCGGATTTGCCCCGATGGCGAACACGTTGAGTTTGAATCGCAACGGAATCATTCGCTGCAACGTGTGCAATCGGTGCAAGCTCGATCCAGCGCCCTCGTAATGAAAAGGTCGTCGGTTCGATTCCGACAGGCGGCTCCAGAGGTAAAACCTCCGGTAGCAGTTGCTACCGGAGGTTCTTTAAATGCCAAACGCCCCACCACTGCGTGAGTGGAGGGGCGTTTGGATTGTTAGATCAGAGGCCGCGGATGTTGGCAGCCTGCAGGCCCTTGGGGCCCTGCTCGACGTCGAACTCGACCTTCTGGTTCTCGGTCAGGTTGCGGTAGCCGTCACCCGTGATCGCCTTGAAGTGTGCGAAAACGTCTTCGCCGCCGTTGTCGGGAGCGATGAAGCCGAAGCCCTTGTCGGCGTTAAACCACTTAACAGTTCCAGTTGCCATGATGGCGTCTCCTTTGGAGATAGCGCGCCCACACCGTTTGTGAGCGACTGAATATCGCGACGCACATCAAACGAGGAGAAACAGGGGCCGAAGCCAAAGAACCACTGGTGAAACAAACGCCTACAACACTGCATAGCCTACCAGTGATTCACGAGGTCCCACACCACCCGCATAATCCTGCCTCTACGATCGAAATGTGACCGACGACGTGCTTGCCGAACTTGAAGACATCCGCCACAGCATCGACAACATCGATGCCGCGCTGGTTCATGTGCTGGCCGAACGGTTCAAGTACACCCAGCGCGTCGGAAAGCTCAAGGCCGAGCATGATTTGCCGCCCGCCGACCCTGCCCGCGAGGCACGTCAGATCGAACGCCTGCGGGGACTTGCCAAAGACGCCGACCTCGATCCCGCGTTCGCCGAGAAGTTCCTGAACTTCATCATCGACGAAGTCATTCGGCACCACGAGGCCTTTCGCGGGTAGCGGCTCGCACTGGTCTGGTGAGCGCTGATGGCCCTAGGCTCGTCTCATGGCAATCACAGACGACATCCTGCAGGAACTCAACTCCGGACCTATCGCTGAGATCGCTCAGCAGGTCGGCCTCGACGAAGCCCAGGTACAAGCAGTTGTGAAGGATGCACTGCCTGCCGTTCTCGGGGGAATGGCACAGAACTCCCAGTCAGACGATGGAGCAGTTTCGCTTGCGAATGCGCTCGGCGATCACGCTAACGCCAATCCGCTGGGTGATTTGGGGTCGCTGCTCGGTGGAGACATCGGCGGCTCGATCCTCAAGCATGTGCTCGGAGGTTCCACCGGCGATGTCGCTGATGCGATCGGCAGCAAGGCCGGCATCGATACCGCCACCGTGCAGAAGATCCTTGCTGTCGTGGCGCCGATCGTCATGGCGTACTTAGGCAAGAAGGTCATCGGCGGCGGCAAGACCGACGCTGGTTCGATTCGCGATCAAGTTCAGGCCGAAAGCAAGGACGCCAACTCCAAGTCCGCCACTCCTGATCTCGGCTCGATCCTGGGCGCGATCCTCGGCCGCTGACGGCGGCTCACACCCGCCCGGTGGTTGAGGCGTGAGGCCGCCCGCGGCCGAACCTCGAAACCAACGACCAACCGATGATTTCGAGGCTCGTTCCTCGCACCTCAATCACCAGTGGGAGATGATTTCGAGGCTCGTTCCGGTTCCTGAGGTGGCGCCCTTCGCGACGGCTCGTTCCTCGCCTCCTCAGGATCCGCAACGAGCCCTCGAAGGGCGCACCTCAATCACCAGTGGGAGATGATTTCGAGGCCTCAATCACCAGTGGGTGCGTTTGTTATTCGGCTTTGCAGAGGGTGCCGTCCTTCGGGACGGTGCCTTCGGCGAGGAATTTCTCGACCAAGGTGTCGATGCAGTCATTGCCTGATGCGAAGGCGGTGTGGCCATCGCCATCGCGCGACACCAGCACGCCTACCTTGAGCTGATCTGCCAGATTGCGCGCCCATTCATAGGGGGTAGCCGGATCGCGAGTGGTGCCGATGACCACGATGGGCGGGGCGCCTTCGGCGTCGACGCTGGTCTGAGGGGTATCGCTGGTGAGCGGCCAGTCGGTGCATCCCAACACGCCCCAACCGAGGAAGCCACCGAACACCGGCGAGGCCTTCTCGAAGGCGGGCAGTTGCTTCTCCACTTCCTCCAGCGTCGGGCGGCTGTCGCCGGAGTCGAGGCAGTTGACTGCATAAATGACTTGGCCACCGTTGTTGTCATAGGTGCCGTCGGGGTTGCGGCTGAAGTAAGCATCAGACAACGACAGCAACACCGAACCGTCGCCTTCGAATGCCGCAGTCAGCCCGTCGGTGAGAAGACCCCAGTACTCCTGGCTGTACAGCGGAAGCGCCACGCCGAACAGTGCAGTGCCCACCGTCAATTCGCGCGAGCCAACCTCCAGCGGCTTGTTGTCGACCTGAGCGAAGAAGGCCGAGACCTTCGACCGGGCCTCATCTACGGACGAACCCAGCGGGCACGAGGACCTGTCCTTGATGCAGTCCTTGGCGTAGGCGTCGAAGGCGCGCTGGAAGCCGGTGGTCTGGCCCATAGCGGCTTCGAACTCATCAGCCGACGGGTCAACTGCGCCGTCGAGCACCATGCGGCCGACGTTCTTGGGGAACAGGTGCGCGTAGGTGGCGCCGAGCTGGGTTCCATACGAGGCACCAAACCAGTCGAGCGTTTTGCGACCCATCAGCGCCCGCACGACATCCATATCGCGCGCGGCCTCCTCGGTCGAAACGTGCGAAGCAAGTTCACCGGAATTCTTAGCGCACGCTTCGCCCATCTGAGATGTGACGTCACGCAACTGGCGCAATTCGGCCTTGTCGTCCGGTTCGGGATCGGTGTCGACGAACTTGTCCATGGCTGGGCCATCGAGGCATTTCAGCGGAGTGCTGTCGCCAACACCGCGTGGATCAACACCGACCACGTCGTAGATATCGGTGACATTCTTGCTCAGTTCACTCCACATGGTGGCCGCAAAGTCGGTGGCCGAGCCGCCGGGACCACCAGGATTGACGAACAGGGTGCGCTCGGGCGAGCCGTCAGTCGCCGGGTAGAGGCGCACAGACAACTTCAGCG
>JBEBVW010000109.1:0-8735 GCA_040392565.1 Aeromicrobium sp.
CCCCCACGCCCCGTCTACGGTCATGCGCTCACCCTAATGCGGCCCCCACCCCCGCCGAGGAGTCACTTAGTTCCCGCTGAGGAGTCACTTTGTTCTTGGGACACGGAACGGAGTGACTCGCGAGGGGGTACGGAGTGACTCGCGAGGGGGTACTAAGTGACTCGCGAGGGGGTACTAAGTGACTCGCGAGGGGGTACTAAGTGACTCGTCAGCGGGCTAGGTGGTGAGGGCGTCGGTGAGGGGAGCGGCGATGAGGCCGACTTGCCAGCGGCGGGCGCCGAGATCTTCGAGGGCGTCGACGACTGATCCCTCGGTGATGACGGCTGGCGGCTCCCAGGCGATCTGCCGCACCAGGCCGGGGTTGATCAGGTTCTCCGCCGGCAGGTTGTGTTCTTCTGCCAAGGCCGTGACCACTGAACGGCTGTTCGCCAGCCGAGTGGCGGCGGCGGGGTTTTTCTCGGCCCATACGCGTGGTGGAGGAGGTCCATCCCCGCGCGGCGCGGTTCGGGGGAGTTCTTCCTCGGGCAAGGCCACGGCTCGGTCAACGGCGGCCTGCCACTCGTCAAGGAAACGACGCGGACCGCGGCCGCGCATCCCCTTGAGATTGCGCAAGTCACCGCGGGTTTCGGGAGCTGCCAAGGCGATCTCCACTAGCGCGGAATCGGGCAGGATGCGTCCAGGGGTGGTGTCGCGATCGCGTGCGATGCCATCGCGTGTTTCCCAGAGTTCGCGCACTAATCCCAGGGCCCGACGTCCTCGGGCTTGATGCATGCCCGACGTGCGGCGCCACGGATCGACGCGTTCAGGCGGGCCGGTGAACGACAACAGGGCTTCAAACTCTTCGGCAGCCCACTCGCGTTTGCCCGTCGCGACTAATTCAGCATCGATC
Organism: Aeromicrobium sp.; assembly: GCA_040392565.1. Classification (GTDB taxonomy): domain Bacteria; phylum Actinomycetota; class Actinomycetes; order Propionibacteriales; family Nocardioidaceae; genus Aeromicrobium. The sequence goes on from JBEBVW010000109.1 coordinate 890, forward strand.
AGATTGCGCAGTTCGACCAGAACCTCGACGTCAAGTGCGGCGTAGACAAGCCATGGCTCAGGAAGCGGCCGCGTCGACCAGTCGACAGCCGAGAACTCTTTGGCCAGGCTCAAGCCCAGGTAATGCTCAACCAACGACGCCAATCCCACGCGAGGAAGATTCAGCAAGCGGCCAGCAAGTTCGGTGTCGAAGAGGGCGCTGGGACGCAGCCCTAGTTCGGCAAGACAGGGAATGTCCTGAGTCGCGGCATGCAAAATCCACTCGGCATCACCGAAAGCATCAGCCAGCTCGTGGTGGTCGTCGAACGAGATGGGGTCGATCAGGTGGCTGCCGGAACCTTCGCGGCGAATCTGAACGAGGTAGGCGCGTTGGGAGTACCGATAGCCCGAAGCTCGTTCTGCGTCCAGGGCGATGGGCCCGGTTCCAGCGGCAATACGCCGACACGATTCGGTGAGTGCTTCGGCGGTTTCAACCACCGGTGGCAATGGCTCACGCAACGTCAACGGTGGGGCTGGTACTTCAACCTCAGGCGCAGGATTGGATTCGGCCTCTGTCAACGGACGCCGCCCCGCCTGCGTTGCAGCGGAACAACGCCCGGAGCCAGCGGTGGAAGGCCAGCCAGCGCACACAACAGGTCTGACCAAGCGGCAGCGTGAGCGCCCTTCTCGGTCATCGGCGTCCAAGACGCACGCACTTCGATTTGCGCATCGGCATCCTCGCCGTCCATCCCGCCGAAGCCCTCGGAATGAACCACGGTGACGCTGCCGCTGGCTGCGGTGAATTCGGCGCCGTGCGCTTCCAGCGCTTCGGTGAGCCAACTCCAGCCGACTCCGGGGAGTGCCGGATCGACTGACATTTCGATTTCGATGTCAGCTTTGGCGAAGGTGACGCACCGGAAGGTTCCGCCCCAGGCGTCGTTGCCGGCCGGATCGTGCAACAAGATGAAGCGACCGGTGCCGATCTCGTCGTCGGCCACGGACACATCGCCGCTGATGGCGTATGCGTGCGGGGCGATGCGCTGGGGCGCTGGCATTTCGTCGACCAGTACCTCGGGTCTCATGATGGCGCGCTGCACCTGACCGACGGCCTCGGTGAACGCCGATGGCGCACTACCGACCGCAGAGCTTCCGATATTCGGGGGTGCAGCCACCCCCCGATAGTAGATCTGTTCGGCCAGTTCGGCGGCTGCGACACGACCTGAGAGAATGAGGACATGGCCGTACCCACCTCGTCGAGTGCCTTTCTTACCGCCTGCCGAGGCGGTCGTCCTGAACACACCCCTGTGTGGTTCATGCGCCAGGCAGGACGTTCGCTTCCTGAGTATTTGAAGGTGCGCGAAGGCGTTCCGATGCTGCAGTCGTGTTTCGACACTGACCTGGTCGTGGAGATCACGATGCAGCCGGTGCGTCGGTATGGCGTCGACGCGGCCATCTTCTTTTCCGACATCGTGGTTCCGCTCAAGGCCATCGGCGTCGACTTGGACATCGTGCCCGGCACTGGACCGGTCGTCGCCGATCCCATTAGGTCCCAGTCGCAGTTGGACCAGTTTCGTGACCTGACGGCAGACGACGTCACCACGATCACGGACGCTGTGACCGCGCTGACCGGCGAACTCGGCACAACACCGCTCATCGGATTTGCTGGCGCGCCCTTCACTCTTGCTTCCTATCTCGTGGAGGGTGGGCCGTCGAAGGACCACCGCCGCACGAAGGAACTGATGTATTCGGATCCCGACCTGTGGCATGCGCTGCTCGCTCGGGTTGCGGCCATCGCAGGTCAGTTCTTGCGGCTTCAGGTCGAAGCGGGCGCTTCGGCCATTCAATTGTTTGACTCATGGGCTGGCGCCCTTTCGGTTTCTGACTACCGCACGTACGTCAAGCCACATTCCGAAGCGGTGCTCGCGTCGGTCGCCGACCTTGACGTTCCACGCATCCATTTCGGCGTCGGAACCGGCGAGCTGTTGGTTGACATGCGTGACGCGGGTGCCGACGTTGTAGGTGTCGACTGGCGAGTACCGCTGGCCGATGCGATTGACCGGTTGGGTCCAGGCGCTGTTGTGCAGGGCAACCTCGACCCCACCACGCTCTTCGGGCCGACTGAACTGGTCCACAGCAAAGCTGCCGAAATCATTGAGGCAGGCAAGGCCGCTGCTGGCCACGTGTTCAATCTGGGCCACGGGGTGCTGCCCGCGACTGATCCGGACTCCTTGGCGCGCCTCGTCGACTTCGTGCACAGCCAGCCGGCATGACTTCGGCATCCCGCGTCGCCGTTATCGGTGGCGGCCTCGCCGGCTTGACCGCGGCTTACGAACTGGCCGAGGCCGGCGCGGACGTCGTCGTGCTGGAGGCCACCGATCGGGTCGGCGGGAAGTTGCGTTCCGAAGCTGTTGGTGGCGTGACGATTGATGTCGGTGCCGAGAGCATTCTGGCTCGACGGCCAGAAGCGGTGGCACTCATGGACCGTCTCAATTTGGCCTACGAGCCTGCGCGGACCACTAGTGCCTCGATTTGGTCGTACGGCGAGTTGCGCACGATGCCCAAGACGGTGCTTGGCGTGCCAGGTGACGTCGCAGCGTTGCTGGAATCGGGCATTGTCCACAACGTCACGCCCGAGGTCGTTCCAGTCGACGAAGATCGGGATGTCTCTGTTGCCGAGTTCGTGTCAGCTCGACTCGGCCAGGAAGTTGTCGACCGCCTCGTCGAACCCCTTCTCGGCGGCGTTTACGCCGGACACGCCAACCGATTGTCGCTTCGCTCGGCGGCACCGCAGATCGCAGCGCTGGGTGCTGATCTCGTGTCTGCCGCAGCAACGGCTGTCGCAGCTCCAGCACAGTTAGGGCCGGTGTTTGTTGCGCCGACTGGGGGAGTGCACCGCCTTCCTGAAGCGCTGGCCGAACGCGGCAACTTCACCATCGACTACAACTCAACGGTGCGCGCCATCGAACGCAGCGACGACAGTTGGCGACTCATCGTTGGCCCCGCGCATCAGTTGCACACCGTCGATGCCGATCTCCTCGTGGTGGCGACACCGGGTTCGGCCACCGCCCGCCTGCTTAGTGATGTCGCGCCAGAGGCCGCCTTTGCGTTGGCTGATCTGGATTACGCGAGTGTCGCGATTGTGTCCTTCGTACTTGACGGCGGAACTGCACTCGGTGACGACAGGTCGGGATTCTTGGTGCCGCCGGTTGAAGGCACCACCATCAAGGCCGCGACGTGCGCCACCAACAAGTGGCAGTGGACCCGCGACGCGGCAAATGGGCGGGTCGTCATTCGCACCTCAGTGGGTCGTGCGGGAGAAACGCTCCTGCTGCACCATGACGACGCCACAGTCGCCGAGATGGCGCTGGCTGATCTGCGGTCGATCGCTGGGAGCGACCTCGGTGACGTCGTTGCGAGCCACGTGCAACGGTGGGGAGGAGCGCTGCCGCAATACGAGGTTGGGCATGCCGATCTCGTGGCGACAGTGGAGCGCGCAGTGGCAACTGTGCCAGGACTTGAAGTATGTGGCGCTGCGTATCACGGCATGGGCATCCCAGCCGTGATCGCGTCAGCGCAGGCTGCAGCCCGACGGCTGCTTGACGGACGAACGATGGAGGACTGATGAACGCGATTCCGAACAAGGGCAAACTGGCCAAGGACATCAACGAGACGATTCGTTACACGATGTGGTCGGTCTTCAAGTTGGAGCGCGTCCTCGCCGACGCTGACCGACGTGCCGAAGCAGCTGAAGTCGATGAGTTGATTGCAGTTCTGGAATCCGAAGACATCGTCGTGCGCGGCACTTATGACGTCAGCGGATTGCGCGCGGATGCGGATCTGATGATCTGGTGGCATGCCGCGGAGAGCGGACAACTCCAAGACGCTTACAACCGGTTCCGGCGCACGGCGTTGGGTTCACGGATGGCACCGGTGTGGTCGCAGATGGCAGTCAATCGCCCGGCCGAATTCAACCGCTCGCACGTCCCAGCCTTCATGGCGGAGGAGGAAGTGCGTCGCTTCGTCTGTGTCTACCCGTTTGTGCGGTCCTACGACTGGTACTTGCTGCCCGACGAGGAGCGCCGTGACATGCTGCGTGAGCACGGAATGCAGGCGCGTCCGTACCCGGACGTTCGTGCCAATACGGTGCCTGCGTTCGCACTTGGCGATTTCGAGTGGATCTTGGCGTTTGAGGCCGATGAACTCCACCGCATCGTTGACCTGATGCGCGATCTGCGTGCAAGTCGTGCGCGGCTTCACGTTCGTGAAGAGATCCCGTTCTACACCGGCGAACGCCACAGCGTGACCGACCTCGTCTCCCGCTGGCCCTAACCGGTGGGTGAGGCGCGCCCTTGCGAGCCTCGAAATCACCGTTGATCTGTCTTCCGATGGTTTCGAGGCCCTCGTTCCTCGGGCTCCTGAACCACCGGGAGTGGGTTGGGCGTGTGTGTCCTACGTGGGCTGCTGAGTGAGCGCGATGCCGTTGATGCAGTACCGCTGGTCGGTGGGGGTGTCGAAGCCTTCGCCTTCGAACACGTGGCCCAAGTGCGAACCGCAGTTGGCGCAGCGCACCTCGGTGCGGGGGCGGCCCGGGATCGACGGATCGGCGATGTACTCAACGCGGTCTTCAGCCAGCGGCTGATAGAACGCCGGCCAACCGCAATGCGCATCAAATTTGGTGTCGCTGCGGAACAACTCAGATCCACAGGCGCGGCACGAATAGACGGACTCGGTGGTGTCGGTTTCAAACGGCGATGAGAACGGTCGCTCAGTTCCGGATCGGCGCAGTACCTCAAACTCCTCGGGGTTCAGTTCTGCGCGCCACTGATCGTCGGACTTCTCAACCTGGTATCCCATGTCTTCGAGATTAGCGCGGCGTTCCAGTGGCGCGGCGGACGTCCGGTTGCTACCGTGCTTGAGCCGTAGTTAAGAACGAGGAGGTGGTACCCGATGAACACATCAATGTGGGTGCTCCTCTTCGAATCCACGGTCGGGCGGTAGGTCGTCCGGGAGCGCCGCAATCTGCTGAGCGCTTCCGAAAGGCACGACCATGTTTCATTTCACTTCTGAACGTCGCATTGACGACGGCATCATTGAACGCAATCTCATGACCGGCGGAGTCCCAGGAACCCTGTGGACGTCGACCAACACCTCCCACGAAACTCCGGTGATCTTGATCGGGCACCCGGGAGGGCTGGAACGCCTGCACCCGCGGGTCGCAGCTCGAGCGCGCGACGTGGTGCAGCGTGGCTTCGCCGCAGTCACGATCGAACTGCCGGGTGGTGGGACGCGTGACCGACTACCTGGCGTTGAGGCTGCACGAGCAGATCTACAGAACGCCATTGCTGCAGGCGAACCGGTCACCGACGACATCGTCCGTCGACTCGTGTTGCCGCTCGTCGATCAAGGCTCAGACGAGTGGCGAGCAGTTCTTGACGACTTGGCGACTCACGCGGGTCTGACGGGTCCGGCCGGAATCTCTGGCGGCGTGATTGGCATCGGCATCAGGGTGGCCCGTGTCGAACCGCGAGTGAAGGCTGCCGGGCTGTTCGCCGGAAGCTTTGTGCCCAAGTCGATTTTGGAGGACGAAGCGCCGGCCGTCACGATCCCCGTGCACATGCTGCTGCAGTGGGACGACGAGTGGAACGACCGCCAGTTGGCGCTCGACCTATTCGATGCCTTCGCTTCGACCGAGAAAACGTTGCAAGCCAATCTCGGCGGGCACACCGGGGTTCCCGCTCACGCTGGCGAAGATGCGGCCCGCTTCTTCCAACGCCACCTACCCACCAGCGGCGGCTAGCGCTGGGCGTCGAGGGGGAGGTGTTCGACGAGGTGGAGGGTGGGGACGTCAAGTTTGCGCTTGGCGCGTGACGTCCAGTCGACGTGGAAGAACTCCTGAACCACGTGGGACTGCGTGAGGATGATGGCTTCGGACGAACCGGTGGAGCTGACGAGTCGCGCCAGCGCCTCAACGGGGTCGTCCTCGGTGAGCTTGGTGGTGACCTCTTGGCCGCGCGCTGTGAACAACGCAGCCGTGGCATCAAGTTCCTCCTGGCCTGACTGCACGATTTCGTCCTGGATCTCTTCGATCAGTGCAGGCTCGGTCAGCGGCATCATCTGTCCGCCGATCGCACCCATGGAGGCGGCCATCAGAGACGCAGATGACTCGACGGGCAACAGAACGTGATATCGCACGGTGTCTTCAAGACCCTCGTGGAGAGCGACGATCTGGTCAGTGTCGAGTTCGTTGAGCGCTCGTTCGATGAGCAGGGCGACGTCGTACATGGCGGACCTCGTTTCCATCGGGTCCTCCCAGACTACGACCGATCGAGGACCCAGCGGGTCAGCAGGACGTCGTCGATCGCAACGGCGTGCCCCAGCCGAGCCGGTCGGTCAAGCGGAATCGAGCCCTGGGCGATCCGCGCGGCCGATCCGGCAGAGACCGTCGGCGCGATGGTGACACAGAGTTCATCGACGACATCAGCTGTCAGAAGATCGCCATGCAGTGTCGGGCCGCCCTCGCACAAAACCCGCCGCCAACCTCGTCGGTCGAATTCGTTCAGGACTTCGGCCCAATCGATGTCGTCGTCACCGGCGACAATGACATCGCCTAGTTGGGAACGAAAGTTCTCCGGCGAGTTCGCGCACGTGACGACCACCGCTCCGCCGGCCACCAAGTGGTCAGGAATGACCAAGCTCTTCGAGACGACGACGAGCACGGGAACGGGCGCGAGGCCGTTGCGCTGCCGCACGGCTTGATCGGTCGACGATTCGGTCAGCGCTTTGTAGTGCTCAGCGCGGGCCGTTCCGGCGCCAACGACAATCACGTCGGCCAGCGCCCGCATCATCGAGAACGCCCGTTTGTCGACTTCGCCACCCAACTTGCCCGAAACGCCCGCCGCGGTCCACGCTGCTCCGTCGATGGTCGAGACGAAGTCGGTACGGACCCACGGTCGGTCCAGGTCAGTGGGGTAGGCGTAGAGCTGTTCGAGGTCGTGGTTCGCCGTCACCACTGCATCGTAGGTGGCGGCTAGGCGGCCGCCCACTCCAGCGGAACAAGTTCAACGGCACCAACGGCGTAACGCGCCAAGATGACACGTGCGATCTCGACGTCTGGGCCCAACGGTTCGGCGACCGCCACAGCGCCGGCCTCGATAGCCAGTTCGCCCACGCGGTCGGTGAGCTGACCGGGTGCAAGGAACAGCAGTCCCACTGCGATGTGGCGTCGCCCGTCGGCCCGATGCTGGCGCACCGCTTCACCGGCGGCCGGCGGAACGCTCGACGCGAATGCCGCGATGGTGGGCAGCTTGTGGTGATTGCCCCAGGCGCGGGCTGCGCGAGAGATCATTGCGTTCGCGATCGGATCACTCGACCCAGCACCAGCGAGCACCAAGGCATCGAGTTCGCGCACCCGGTTGAGCGACAACGCTGTACGCAGGCGACGATCCAAGATGTTGAAGAACGCCGACTCGATACCGAGGACAGAGGTCACGTGAACGCGCACGCCGTCATGACGTGCTTGGGCCTGTTCCGCGGCTTGGGGCACGTCGACTTTCGCGTGGTAGGCCTCGGTGAGCAGTAGCGGAACAACGACGATCTCGCTGTAGCCCTCAGCCACGAGCCGATCGACGACGCTCTCAAAGTTCGGTTCGCTGTGATCGAGGAACGCCGTTTCGACGCGGATGTCAGGACGCAGGCATGCGACATGCTCCGTGAGGGCGAGGATGGTCTCAGCAGAACGCGGGTCGCGGCTGCCGTGCGCCAGTGCAATAAGTGCTGGTGCGGTCATGATGCAGTCCTCCTTCCGAGGATGGTGTTGCTGGTTAGAACCGAAGTGATGGCGAACGTCGAGGTGATTTCGAGGTGATTTC
>JBEBVW010000110.1:0-8698 GCA_040392565.1 Aeromicrobium sp.
TCAGAGGTGGGGAATCGGAGGCTGAGGAAGCCGCGTCCCAGTATCCGGCGATCGCTGAGGCAGCCGAGGATTTGACGACTAACTTCCTGACTGTCGACTACAAGAACATGGACGCACTCACCGCCAAAGTTGTCGAGGGCTCAACCGGTGAGTTCAAGAAGGAGTACAGCGACTCGCTCAAAGAGTTGAAAGACGCTGCGGCTCAGCAGGAGTCGACTGCCAAGGGATCGGTCGACGCCGTGGGAATCAGTGAAGCTGACGCCGATTCGGCCACGGCATTTGTCTCGGCTGGAAGTACGGTCAAGAACACCGGAACCAAGGGCAAGACCGAACAGCGTTCCTGGCGTATCAAACTGTCCATGGTTAAAGAAGGCGATCGTTGGTTGGTCGGCAAACTGGAGTTCGTGGGCTGATCATGGCGCTGAAAATTCGTGGAACACGCAACTGTCCCTTCTGCGGTGAGCGCATTAAAGATGTCGCCATTCGCTGTCGCTACTGCCACGCCGACCTGGAGCCAGTGAGCCCGTCGGACGACGCAGCAGCATCTGTGGTCGTCGATCTCGCCAAGCCCAAGAAGGCAGCCAAGCCCAAGGAGGCGCCGGCGCCGCAAGCCAACAAGATCGAGCCTATTGTCGAAGCCAGTGACGCTTCGCCTGCGACGGTGCCCGGACAGATCGGGGCGACGGGCGACCGGCTTGCTGCGCGCCTCGCCAACCCGGGCCTCACGAAGTTCCTCGCGGCGTTGGCTGCGGTTGCTTTGATTGCCGTGGCATGGACGGGTTGGCGCGCCATCGACGATTCGCCAGCTGTGGATACCGGTGGTGCGGCGCTCTCGGAGAAGGCGCGCACCGAGGTCTTGGTGACGGCAGCCGATCTGGCTCAGCGCACGTTGTCGTATCACTACAAGTCATTCGATGACGACCGCGAATTGGCGCGGGCCCGCATGACGAAGAGCTTCCGTGCCGAGTACGACTCCACCATGGACCAGGTCAAGTTCAACACCATCAAGAACAAGATCGCGCTGCAGGCCACCGTGGTTTCCTCATCCATCATCACGGCAGACGATGACAAGGCGAAGCTCTTGGTTTTCATCAATCAAACCGGAACCGCTGGCGACAAAGACGGCTCGCAACTGAATCGCTCGACCCTGGTCGTCACCTTGCAGCGCAACGGCGCTGACTGGCTCCTGTCGGATCTGAAGGCTCTGCGCTAGACTAGAACACGTTCTAGTCGGCGTAGGAGGTCGAGCTCGTGGCCAAGGTTGTTGTTGACTTCAATCTGTGTGAGTCCAATGCGTTGTGTGAGGCGTTCGCGCCCGATGTATTCCGCATCGATGACGACGACTATTTGCAGGTCGATGATCCGACCGTGACGGACGAAAACCGAGCTCGTGTCGAACAGGCGGTGTCAGCATGTCCCAAGTCGGCGCTGAGCATCGTCGAAACCGACTGACGCACGATCCCTCACCGTCGCTGGGCCTGGTAACGCAGCGACGTCTACTCAGTTTGCAATGGAGAGAAATCACATGAGCGTGTCATTGGACGGTCGCGTCGCTGTTGTCACTGGTGCAGGAGCCGGTCTCGGACGTGCCGAGGCGGTTGCGCTGGCTCGCGCCGGAGCGGCCATCGTGCTCAACGATCTTCCCGGAGCGGCTGATGATGCCGCTGACGAGATCCGTGCGCTTGGTCGCGACGTCCGCATCGTCGAAGGCGATATCGGGGAGCGGGCTACGGCCGACGCTCTCATCGCGGCTGCCGTCGATGGCCTCGGCTCGCTCGACATCGTCGTCAACAACGCAGGTATGACTCGCGACCGGATGTTGTTCAACATGTCCGACGATGAGTTCGATCAGGTAATTCGGGTTCACCTGCGCGGCCATTTCCTGCTCTCGCGCAACGCCGCCTCCTATTGGCGCCAGCGCTCCAAGGACATTGACGGCCCCGTCGACGCCAGCGTGATCAACACTGCGTCCGAGGCGTTCTTGACCGGCTCGCCAGGCCAAGCCAATTACGCCGCTGCCAAGGCCGGCATCGCCGCACTGACATTGTCGACTGCGCGCGGGCTAGCCAAAGTGGGCGTCCGAGCGAATGCGATTTGCCCGCGTGCTCGCACCGCAATGACCGAATCTGTCTTCGGTGAAGACCAGTCTGGTCTTGCCGTCGATCCCTACAGCGCTGAACACGTTGCGCCGTTGGTGGCCTATTTGGCATCCCCGGCCGCGGCCAAGATCAGCGGTCAGGTGTTCATCGTCTACGGCGGCAAGGTGGCGTTGATGGCCGCTCCCGTCGTTGAGCAGAAGTTCGATACGTCGGGTGACGTATGGACCGCTGATGAGCTCGATACCACGCTCGGCGGTTATTTCGCCGATCGTGATCCGAAGATCACATTCGCTGCAGATTCCGTCATGTCCCTGTGAATCTGTCGTCTAGTTACTGCATCACCGAGTTCGGTGATCAACCCGTGGAGGCATTCCTATGACCCGTTTGGCTGGCAAGCGCGCAATCGTTACTGGCGGCGCGCAAGGACAGGGCGCTGAGATCGTTCGGGCATTCGTCGCCGAAGGTGCGCAGGTGCTGATCGGCGACGTCGCCGAGACTGAAGGCGCCGCATTGGCAGCCGAGTTGGGCGACAACGTTGTATTCGAGCGACTCGATGTCAGCGACGAAGCGTCCTGGAACGGTGCAGTCGCTCGGGCGGAATCTGCTTTCGGTGGTCCGGTCAACGTGCTGGTCAACAACGCAGGAATCTTGCGCTTCGGCGAAATCGACACGATGGAATTGGACCAGTTCGATCTGCTGATGTCGATCAACCTGCGCGGCACATTCCTCGGCATGCGGGCCGTCGCGCCAGGCATGAAGGCCGCATTCGATGGCTCGATCATCAACTGTTCCTCCGTTGAGGGATTGGCCGGCATGTCGTCGTTGACCGCATACACCGGTTCGAAGTTCGCCATCCGCGGCATGACCAAGGCCGCGGCTGTTGAGCTTGGCGCCTTCGGCGTCCGCGTCAACTCGGTGCATCCGGGCATGATCGACACCGGCATGACCCGTGCCCATGGCGGCGATATGGCTATGGAGTGGGGCGCAACTCGCGTCCCGCTGGAGCGTGTGGGCGTGCCCGCCGACATTGCGCCGCTGTACGTCTATCTCGCCAGCAACGAGAGCGGCTACACCACCGGCAGCGAGATCGCTGTCGATGGTGGCGTGACCGCGACGCATGCGTTCTACCCCGGGAACAGCGGGCGGGGCGGAAAGCGTTGAAGTAAGGGCCAGCCCGCACCGTGTGGGCTGGCCAGCAATAATGGTCGGTATTACTGACCAGTAAGGAATGAGGGAGACGACAGTGCGCATTGCGATGACGTCCTACCGAAGCAAGCCGCATTGCGGCGGTCAAGGTATTTACCTGCGCCACCTCAGCCGAGAACTGGTCGCGTTGGGCCACGAGGTCGAGGTGTTCTCCGGGCAGCCGTACCCCGAGCTTGATGAGGGTGTGCGCCTGACCAAAGTTCCGTCGCTCGACCTGTACCGCGAGCCCGATCCCTTCCGCATTCCGAAGTTGCGTGAATTCCGCGATCGCATCGACGTACAAGAGTTCGCGATCATGGCCGTCGGTGGTTTCCCTGAGCCCAAGACGTTCTTCAAGCGTGCATCGAAACTGCTGCTCGCGCGCCGCGAAGAATTCGACATCGTGCACGACAACCAGACGCTGGCCGATGGTCTCGTTGACGTGGCGAACGCCGGCGTCCCGGTCATCGCGTCGATTCACCACCCCATCACTTTCGATCGACGTATTGATTTGGCGGCTGCGCCGAATCTGCGCAAGCGGTTGAGCTTGCGTCGTTGGTATGGCTTCTTGCGCATGCAGAAGCGAGTCGCCAAGAAGATGACGTCGATCCTTACGGTTTCTGAATCCAGCCGCCGAGACATCATCAGCGACTTTGAGGTTGATCCCTCGGTCTTGCAGGTCATCCCGCTCGGCGTGGACGAGGCATTCGTTCCGCCCACGGCACCGCGTGTCCCGGGCCGCATCGTCGCGATGGCGAGTGCAGATGCCCCGATGAAGGGCATTGCCACCTTGCTTGAGGCGGTCGCCAAACTGCGCACAGAGCGCGATGTTGAGCTGGTGCTCGTCACCTCGCTGAAGCGGGGCGGCACCACCGAACGCCTCATCGACGAACTCGATCTGCACGACACCGTGTCATTCGTCAGCGGCATCAGTGACGCCGAACTCGTCGACGTCATGGGCTCGGCCGAATTGGCCTGTGTGCCGTCACTGTACGAAGGTTTCTCGCTCCCCACGGCAGAGCTGATGGCGTGCGAGACGCCACTGGTCGTCAGCCGTGCCGGTGCTATCCCCGAGGTCGTCGGACCTGACGGTGAGTGCGCTGTGCTGGTTGAGCCTGGCGACGTCGGAGAACTGACGACTGCCATCGGCGAACTGCTGGACGACCCCGAACGACGTGTGGCCATGGGCCGGGCGGGTCGTCAGCGCGTACTTGAGAAGTTCAGTTGGCGGGCCGTTGCTGTGGCGACTGCGGCCGCCTACGAAGAAGTCATCGCCGCTTCCAACAAGAAAGAGTCCCGCTGATGTTGACTATCGACTTTGACCGCTTGGGCCTGCGCCCGGGTGATCGCGCCATCGACGTGGGCGCCGGAGGCGGCCGCCATTCCTTCGAGATGTATCGCCGGGGCGCCGACGTCATCGCTTTCGATCAGGACGGCGACGAACTTGCTGGTGTGCTCGAACTTTTCGGCGCCATGAAAGAAGCCGGCGAAGTTCCCGCTGGCGCTTCGGCCGACATTAAAGAAGGCGACGCGTTGGCGCTGCCCTTCGCCGACGGTGAATTCGATCGCGTTATTGCCTCGGAGATCTTGGAGCACGTCCCGGCCGATATCCAGGCCATCAATGAGCTGGTGCGCGTCACTCGCCCCGGTGGAACGGTCGCCATTACGGTGCCGCGCTGGTTCCCCGAGGTCGTCTGCTGGAAGCTGTCTGACGATTACCACAACACCCCCGGCGGCCATATCCGTATCTATTCCGATAAGGAACTGATCGGCAAGCTGGAGAACGCCGGACTGGTGCTTGAGGGCGTCGACTACGCCCACGGCCTGCACTCGCCGTATTGGTGGATCAAGTGCGCCGTAGGCGTCGACAACGACAAGAATCCGCTCGTGAAGGCCTACCACCAGGTTTTGGTGTGGGACATCATGAAGACGCGCGGCTGGAGTGTTGGCACGCGGTTGGCAGAGAAGGTGCTCAACCCGGTCATCGGCAAGAGCCTGGTGCTGTACCTGAAAAAGCCTGAAGCATGACGTTGTTGAGCCGCGCCGACATCGCTGCGACGGCTCGCAGCATCGCCTCGATGCAGGAAGCCGACGGCGCCATTCCATGGACCGTTGGTGAACACACCGACGTATGGAACCACGTCGAGGGCGCTATGGCGCTCCTCGTCGGTGGTGAGATTGAGGCCGCTGAGCGTGCCTACGACTGGTGCCTGCGAACACAGCGTTCCGATGGTTCATGGCCGATGAAGTTTGTCGCCGGTGTCGTCGAGGACCACAGCACGGAATCGAATATGTCGGCCTATTTGGCAGTCGGTGTGCTCCACCACTGGGCCATCCGTGGTGACCGCGAGTTCGTCGACCGGATGTGGCCCACAGTTCGTGCGGGCTTGGATGTTGTGGTCAGCATGCAGCTGCCATTCGGTGGCATCGCCTGGTCGCGTGAATGGGACAGCGACGGCCCGGCCAAGCTCAACGACGAGGCGCTACTGGCTGGCAGCTCCAGTATTTTCCAGTCGCTCAATGCGGGCATCGCGTTGGCGGAACTGGTGGGGGAGCCGCAGCCAGACTGGGAGTTGGCGGCCGAGCGCCTTGGACACGCTTTGCGTGAGTGCCGCGACCAGTTCGCAGATAAGTCGCAGTTCTCGATGGACTGGTACTACCCGGTGCTCGGCGGTGCGCTGCGGGGTGAGGCTGCAGATCAGCGCATCGCTGAGCAATGGGACACCTTCGTCGTCGACGACCTCGGCATCCGTTGCGTCAGCACCAACCCGTGGGTGACTGGTGCTGAAACGTGCGAACTAGTGATGGCGCTGGCCTCCATTGGCGACCCGCGGGCCGAGCAGTTGTTCACCGATATGCAACATCTGCGTGCTGACGACGGCTCGTACTGGACCGGCTGGGTCTTCGGCGACAACGTCTTCTGGCCGCACGAACACACCACCTACACGGCTGCGGCCGTCATCCTCGCCTGGGACGTCCTCACCGCCACCACCCCCGGCGCCGACATCATGACCAGCCACCGCCTCCCCACCCCGCGATTTGTGACGTAATCGGTCACCTCGGGGCGCGGGCGTGAACGGGTTGGTCACAAATCGCGAGGAGAAATGCGGGTGAGGGCTCGCATTGAGCCGACTTGTCCTGATGGCTCGAAGTCGCCTGATGCGATGGCGCGTTGCCAGACGTGGAATGGGGCTTGGCCGCCGTCCTCGGGGCGCTCGAATACGTCGTGGATCACTAGTAGTCCGCCTGGCATGACCCAGTGGGCGAAGCCTGTGTAGTCGTTCTGTGCAGGCTCTTCTGCGTGGCCGCCGTCGATGAACAACAGGCTGAGCGGCGTGGTCCACCACGACGCGACATTGGTTGACGTGCCGATGATCGCGGTGACTTCGTTTTCCAGGCCGGCGCGAGCGATGGTCTTGCGGAAGATTGGCAAGGTGTCCATCAGGCCGAACTCTTCGTCGACGGTCGAGGAGTCGTGGTGTGCCCAGCCGGCTTGGTTCTCTTCGGAGCCGCGATGGTGGTCCAGCGTCAGTACCTGTCCGCCGCCGATTGCCCTGGCTGCGGCGCCGAGGTAGATCGCCGACTTCCCGCAGTACGTCCCGATCTCCAAAGCAGGTCCGTGCGGTAAGCGCTGTCGCGCCAACTCGTGCAGGAACTCGCCCTCGTCCTCGGGCATAAACCCCTTGGCGGCGAGGGCATGCTGGAGCAGGTCTGTCGGCATCGTCACGCCCCCACTGTGCCGTATGTGGGTCGGACGGAATTCACTGCCTTTCGCCAGCTCACGGCATTCAGGTGCCCATAGCGACCCAAATGCGGGGTTCTGGCGCAATGCAGTGACCCGAATGCAGTGAATTCCGTCCAACCCCGGGAGCCGATGGTCACTGCTTGGGGGAGTGGGGTGCTGGATAGGGTGGGGGTGTGGTTTACCAGCGGCTGTTCGAGTCAGTGTTTTCCCGTTGGGATCCGGAGATGGCGCATGAACGGATCTTGCCGCTGCTGAAAGCCGGTCGCCTAGCATCGCCAGCATTTGAGGCCACGGCAGCGCCCGCAACCGTGATGGGCGTGAGGTTCCCGCACCGCTTCGGTTTGGCGGCCGGATTCGACAAGAATGCGGCTGTGGTTCCCGGCCTGCTGGCGTTGGGATTTGGACACATCGAAATCGGCACCGTCACTGCCCGGCCACAACGGGGCAACGACCGGCCTCGACTGTTCCGGCTCCTTGACGATCGAGCCATCGTCAACCGCATGGGCTTCAATAACGTCGGCGCGGCCGAGGTGGCGTCGCGCTTGCACCGATTGCGTGGCAAGAAGGTCGGGCGAGATGCCGTGATCGGCGTCAACATCGGCAAGACCAAGGTCGTTGCGCCCGAGAACGCAGTCGCCGACTACGCCGAAAGCGCTCGACTGCTTGCTCCCTACGCTAGCTATTTGGTCGTTAACGTGTCGTCGCCTAATACGCCGGGACTGCGTGATCTGCAGGCGGTCGATTCGTTGCGGCCGATTCTGGAGGCCGTCCGCGAAATCGCACAGCGGTCGCCGCACCCGCATGGCCGTGCTGAGGGCGTTCCGTTGGTCGTCAAGATCGCGCCCGATCTGGCCGACGACGACGTTGACGCAGTGGCCGATCTGGCTCTGGAGATCGGCTTGGATGGCATCAACGCCACCAACACCACGATTGCCCGACCAGAGTCGCTGCGTACCGACCGAGCAACTGTCGACGCGGCAGGCGCCGGAGGTCTCTCGGGCCCGATTCTGGCCGACCGGTCCACCGAAGTTCTGCGTCGACTTCGCGCTCGCGTGGGCGATCGAATGGCGCTGTTTGGAGTCGGTGGAGTCACTACTCCAGACGATGTACGTGAGCGTCTGGAAGCCGGTGCTGACCTGGTCCAGGGGTACACCGGATTCATCTATGAGGGCCCAATGTGGCCGTCACGACTGGCTGCAGCGACCGCCACGGTCTGACCAGCAACGAAGCGCCCGACCCCGATTTTTGGATCCCGGACCTGACCCGGTATGGTTGAGCGTCGGCGTGCCCCTTTAGCTCAGTCGGCAGAGCGTTTCCATGGTAAGGAAAAGGTCTACGGTTCGATTCCGTAAAGGGGCTCTGGGAGACGGGTTTCGGCCCGTCACTCGAGGCGGGGTAGCTCAGGTGGTTAGAGCGCACGACTCATAATCGTGAGGTCGCGGGTTCGAGCCCCGCCCCCGCTACCGCCAAACACGACCGCAACACCCACGATCACGATCAAGAACTGAGGCACTTCCGTGGCCAGCAAGAGCTCAGACGTCCGCCCCAAGATCACCTTGGCTTGCACCGAGTGCAAAGAGCGGAACTACATCACCAAGAAGAACCGTCGCAACGATCCCGATCGTCTCGACATCAGCAAGTTCTGCCCGCGCTGCGGCAAGCATCAGAC
>JBEBVW010000111.1:0-8682 GCA_040392565.1 Aeromicrobium sp.
CTTCGAGATCACCAAGATCCCGACCGAAGGCGATGGTCCGTGCAACGTTCAGGTCTTGCGTCTCGGACGATGACGATCTGGACCGGTCAGCGCTGACCGGTTTGCGGTACCGTCGGGCTATGCAGCTCGCGAACCTCGATTACTCCGTCGCTGATGGCATTGCGACGATCCGTTTCAACCGACCCGAGAAGCGGAATACGTTTACCAAGCAGATGGCCTTGGACATTGCGCAAGCGATGGAGCAGGCCAACGCCGACGATGCGGTACGCGTCGTTGTGGTCACCGGAAGTGGCGGGCACTTCTGTGCAGGGGCTGACCTCGAAGCGGCGATGAGCGGATCATTGGGTGCTGGCGAAGACTTCGCGAAAGTGGCCGGCGACATCACCGGCGTCGAGCGAGATTCCGGTGGCTATGCAGCGTTCGCTTTCGCCGGTTCGCTGAAGCCGGTGATCGGTGCGATCCAGGGTTCGGCCGTGGGCATTGGCGCCACGATGACGCTGCCGATGGACGTGCGTATCGTCGGCGAATCAACGCGATACGGGTTCGTGTTCAACCGTCGAGCGTTGGTGCCCGAAGCTGCATCCACCTGGTACCTGCCACGCGTCGTTTCGCCAGGCAAGGCCATGGAGTGGGTTATGACCGGACGACTGGTTGGCGCCGACGAAGCGCTGTCTGCTGGTTTAGCGAACCACGTAGTTGCTGACGACCAGGTCGAGGCCAAGGCCATGGAAATCGCCCGTGAAATTGCCGAGAACACCTCGGCAGTGTCCATCGCGTTGTCGCGGCAAATGATCTGGCACGGACTGGAATCAGCTTCGCCCTGGACCGGCCACGCCGCCGAATCGCGCGCGCTGGCCGAACGGTTCACCAGCGCAGATCTGGTTGAGGGCATCACCTCGTTCTTTGAGAAGCGTCAACCGAACTTCCCGATGCGCGTTCCGTCAGATCTCCCTGACGTCGTCACGCCCCAGATCCAGCGCCCCGAAGGTCTCTAAACCAGGGACCTTTGATCGTTGATTTCGAGGCTCGTACCTCGCACCTCAATCAACTACGGGCGATCTTCACCATCTCGTCGCGGGGGACGACCTTGATGCGCTCGCGTTCGTGTTCGTGGGCGTCGCCGAGGCCGCGCTCGTGCTCGTCGAGCTGCAGCCAGCCATCCCACGTCGTGTACTCGACGCCCTGGCTGTCCAGGTAACGGTTGAAGGCATCGAGCTCGCCGCTTTCGGGAGCGACCAAGGAGTCCAAATCCTCCATGAGCAGACGAATGGTCTCGGCGGCATCGGACTTGGTGTGGCCAATGAGGCCGACCGGTCCGCGCTTGATCCAGCCGGTGACGTACGCGGCCGGCAGCGGAGTTCCATCCTCGAGAACGCGTCCGCCGTCGTTGGGGACAACGCCGTTGTCGACGTCGAACGGCAGATCGGCCAGGGTGTCGGAGTAGTAACCGATCGCGCGGTAGACGGCCTGAACCGGCCAGTCCTGGAACTCGCCGGTGCCACGGACGTTGCCGGTGCCGTCGAGCTCGGTGATTTCGGTGCGCAGGCCGACGACCTTGCCGTCTTCGCCGAGGACCTCGACGGGGTTCTGGCAGAAGTGGATGTGGATGCGATGCGCAGCGCCCGACTCTTCCTTGGCCAGGTAGTTCTGTAGAACGTCGACGACCAGCTTCTGGCTCTTGGACGCGCGAATAGCCTCCATCGAACCCTCGTCGAACTCAAAGCCCTCGGGGTGAACGACGACGTCGATATTGGGCGAGTGCGACAGTTCGCGCAGCTCCATCGGCGTGAACTTCACTTGGGCGGGGCCGCGGCGTGCGAAGACGTGAACGTCCTTGGCGGCGTTCTTCTTCAGGCCCTGGTAGACGTTGTCGGCGATATCGGTGACGAGCAGCTCATCGGCGGTCTTGGCCAGGATGCGCGCGACGTCGAGGCCAACGTTGCCGACACCGAGGACTGCAACGGTCTCAGCGTGCGGCTGGAAATCCCAGTCGCGGGCAACGTCGGGGTGTCCGTCGTACCAGTAGACGAAGTCGGCAGCTCCGAACGATCCGTCCAGATCGATGCCGGGGATGTTCAGTCCGCGGTCGCGGCGAGCGCCCGTCGCGAAGATGACGGCGTCGTAGAACTGGCGCAGCGCATCAAGCTTGATGTCATTGCCGTAATCGACGTTGCCGAAGAACCGGATGTCCTCATTGCCCATGACGCGGTAGAGCGCCTTGATGATCTCCTTGATGCGCGGATGATCGGGCGCGACGCCGTAGCGAATCAGGCCGAAGGGCGTGGGATCGCGGTCGATGATGTCGACCGAAACGCCGCTGAACTCCTCGGGCAGTTCTGCCTTGGTGAGAATGTCTGACGCGTAGATGCCCGCAGGGCCAGCGCCAACCACGGCGACACGCAACTGCCTCGTCATGAGTGCTCCTGTACTACAAAAAAGGGGAGTGGGGGTCCTGGTTCGCCCGCAACCACTCAGGTAAGCCTAATCCGGTCAGCCACACCGTAAAAATCGTCTTGCCATCTGGTCGCGGGCGGTGTGGCAGACCTCACCAGCATACTAGAACATGTTCTAGTTGTGGAGTGTGGTGCGCGCCACGCCAAGGTGGCCTAGGGTCTGGCCATGGGTCTGATCGCTCCCACGCTCCCCGATATTGATGTTGACGTCTGGCGCGCGCTGCCGCGAGCAGAACGCAACCGGGTCATGGTGCAGCACTGGGCGCTCGACGGATTCGGCACTCCGAAGGCCATCTACCTGCTCTATGCGATCAAGATCGCTCTCTACATTCTGGGTGCCGCGGCCTTCGTCGCTGCCACTCCCGATATTGGTGGCATCAGTGAATGGCGCGACTGGTGGACCGAACCAGTGGTGTTCCAGAAGGTCATCATTTGGACCTTGCTGTTTGAAGTGCTGGGGTTCGGTTGTGGCTTTGGCCCGTTGACGTTGCGATTCCTGCCGCCGCTCGGCTCGTTCCTGTACTGGCTCCGGCCGGGCACGATCCGGCTGCCGCCGTGGCCCGATCGGGTGCCCGGCACTGCAGGGAGTACGCGGTCGATCATTGACGTATTGCTTTACGCCGGGGTCATCGGCTCGGCAATCTGGATTCTGATCGCTCCGGCCGACCGCTACACCAACGGCGCTGATCCAGGCCTGCTGGCGGCTGCAGACCTGTCGTCCATGATCGAGCCGACTCGGTTTATCCCTTTGTTGGTTCTGCTGCCGCTACTAGGCCTGCGGGATAAGACCATCTTCTTGGCGGCACGTGCTGAGCACTACTGGGTCACGGCGTTTGTGCTGATGTTGCCGTTCGTCGACATGGTCATCGCGGCGCAACTGATCATGCTGGCGTTGTGGTGGGGTGCTGCTACATCGAAGCTCAATAAGCACTTCCCGTTCGTGGTCGCCACCATGATCAGCAACGCTCCGCTCTATCCGAAGTTCATCAAGAAGCGGCTGTGGAAGCACCACGTCGACGACATTCGGCCGTCGCGCCTAGCTGAATTGATGGCGCACGGCGGCACTGTGGTCGAGTATTCGCTTCCGCTGATGCTGCTGTTGTCGACCGGTGGCACCTTCACCACCGTTCTGGTGATTGCGCTGGTGCTTTTCCACCTGCACATCCTCAGTGCGATCCCGATGGGTGTGCCGCTTGAGTGGAACGTGCTGATGATGTTCGGCACGGTGTGGCTGTTCGGCGAGCACGCCGAGCTGACACTGCGCGACACTGAATACCCGTGGCTGATTGTTGGCGGATTTTTAGTGATCGTTGCCGTTGTGATCTACGGCAATCTGCGCCCGCGGCAGGTCTCGTTCCTGCCAGCCATGCGGTACTACGCCGGCAACTGGCCGACGTCGGCGTGGCTGTTCGGCACCAGCGCCGAGGGAGTCAGCGCTGAGGAAACCTATGCGCAGCTGGTGCCCAAGGCAGCCCAGTTTCCGCAACGGCAGTTGGCCAAGTTGTATCCGCCTGAGGTCGTCGATCTGCTGATGGGCAAGGTCGGAGCTTTCCGCGGAATGCATACTCACGGCCGCGCGCTCCTGGGTCTCTACCCGCATGCGGCAGCCGATCACGAAGATCGTTTCGTGCTTGACGGCGAAATGGTGGCTGGCTCGGCGATCGGCTGGAACTTCGGTGACGGTCACCTGCACGACGAACAGTTGTTGGCCGCGATCCAACAGCGCTGCAACTTCGAGCCGGGTCAGCTGCGCGTCATCATGGTCGAATCGCAGCCGCTCATGGAACCGGTGCAGACCTACCGCATCGTCGATGCGGCGACCGGCGTGATCGAAGAGGGCGAAGTGGACGTCTCTGAGATGGTCGCTCACCAACCTTGGGACGGAAATCTCAACTTCCGTGTGACGAAGCGAGTGAAGTGACCGACGCTGGTTTCGAGGCTCGGCCGCGGCCGGCCTCACACCTCAACCACCGGCTACACCAGTGGTCGTCGAGGTGCGCGGGGAACGAGCGCCCCGAAACCATGCCGGAGTCCGTTTCATGACTTCAGCTGTCGTCATTGGCTCCGGGCCGAACGGGCTGGCTGCGGCCATTGTGCTGGCGCGAGCGGGCGTTGAGGTCACGGTCCTTGAAGCCAATGACACCATCGGTGGCGGGATGCGGTCGGCAGAGCTGACGGTTCCCGGCCTGATCCATGACGTGTGTTCGGCGGCCCACCCGACGGGCGTTGCCTCACCGTTCTTCCAGTCGCTTGACCTTGAGCAACACGGACTGAAGTGGGCGTGGGCCGACGTTGAGGCTGCGCATCCGTTGGACGGCGGGCGTGCCGGGCTGTTGTTTCGAGATCTGGATCGAACCGCTGAAGCGCTCGGACCTGACGGTGCTGCTTGGCGCCGGCTGTTCGCTCGCATCTTGCCGGGCATCGACGACGTCGCCGCTGACATGCTCGGCCCTGCCGTGGGTATTCCGGACCATCCGATTCGATTCGGCCGTTTCGGTCTGCGATCGCTACCGCCAGCGACGTGGACTGCACGTCGATGGAAAGGCGAGGAGGCTCCGGCGCTGTTCGCTGGCATGGCGGCGCATACCTTCCAGCGTCTCGACCGTCCGCTCGGCAGCGCACTGGGCATGATGTTCGGCGCCGTCGGACACACCTACGGGTGGCCCGTCGCCGTTGGTGGATCGCAAGCCATCGCCGACGCACTGGTGTCAGTGCTGCGCCAGGCCGGCGGGCGAATCGAGACCGGCCACCGCGTTACCGAACTACCCACTGCCGATTTGGTCATGTTCGACACGACTCCCGAACAGGTGCTGAGCATCGCCGGCGACCGGCTTTCATCAGGGGTGGCACGCGGTCTGCGTCGGTGGAAGCGTGGGCCAGGCGCTTTCAAAGTCGACCTCGCCGTGCAGGGCGGCATTCCGTGGACGCGCCCCGAAATCGCTGGCGCCGGAACGGTCCACCTCGGAGGAACGATCGCCGAAGTCAACGCAGCCGAAATTGAGATCGGTCGTGGCCGTATGCCCGAGCGGCCCTTCGTTCTGCTGTGCCAGCAGTACGTCGCTGATCCAACGAGGTCGGTCGGCGACGTGCATCCCATCTGGGCCTATGCCCACGTGCCCCACGGCTATACCGGCGACGCC
Organism: Aeromicrobium sp.; assembly: GCA_040392565.1. Taxonomy (GTDB): domain Bacteria; phylum Actinomycetota; class Actinomycetes; order Propionibacteriales; family Nocardioidaceae; genus Aeromicrobium. The sequence continues at coordinate 5,594 of JBEBVW010000111.1, forward strand.
ACCGAGGCGGTGATCGCGCAGATCGAGCGGTTCGCCCCGGGCGTGCGCGACCGCATCGTCGCGAAGTCGGTGCATGGCCCGGCCGATCTTGAGCGCGGCAATGCCAACTACATCGGCGGCGACATCACTGCCGGCGCAGCGACTCCATGGCAGACCGTTTTCCGTCCCCGTGTGACGTTGCGGCCGTACGCGCTGGGCGACCGAAGCCTGTGGTTGTGTTCGGCCTCAACGCCGCCGGGAGGCGGGGTGCATGGCATGGCCGGATTCCACGCCGCGAATGCTGCATTACGGAACCTGTGAAGGACGTTGTACGTTCAATCACCTGCAGGCACTTGCCAGCCCTGACTCTTTTTGGAGCCACCCCATGCGACTTCCACAAGCCCGCCAATTTTTCGCCGCCTCTGCTGCGGCGTCGGCGCTGCTGATGACCGCTGCCTGCGGCAGTGATGCCGAGCCAGCAACCGACGGCACTCCTTCGGCAACCGCGTCGGAGCCGGCAACAGCCGGAGCGACGACAGGCGACGTCGCCGACGGCACGTATGACGGCTCGGGCAGCTATGCCAATCCGGGCGGAGTCTCTGAAGTCCACGTCACCATGACGATTGCCGCTGGCAAGGTCAGCGAGGTCAAGGTTGAGCCGGGCGCCACCGGCACTTCGCTGCAGTATCAACAGAAGTTCATTAGCGGTATCGCCGCGGAGGTTGTGGGCAAGAGCCTCGACGAGATCAAGGTCTCCAAGGTTTCCGGCTCGTCGTTGACCAGCCAAGGCTTCAACCAGGCGCTCGATCAGATCAAGGCCGAAGCTACCTCGTAGCCGTGGACCAGGTCTGGCGGTTCGACGCGATCGGAACTGAGTGGCACATCGACGCTTCAGCTCCGCTGCCGCCCGAACTGCGGATCGCCATCGCCGAGGTGATCGACGCCTTCGACCGCACGTGGTCGCGGTTTCGTCCTGATTCGGTTGTCAGCGCGATGGCCCAACAAGCTGGGACATGGGAGCTGGACCACGGCGACCGGTTGCTGGGCTGGTACGACCAGTTGGCACGTGCGACCGCAGGCGCAGTGAACCCGCTGGTCGGCCGAGCGCTATCGGATCTCGGCTACGACGCGACCTATTCGCTGACACCGATCGGCACTCCGTCAGCGGCTCCGCAGTGGGAATCGATCACCCGATCCGGCTCGACCATCACCACGAAGGAACCGGTGGTTCTGGACGTCGGTGCTGCGGGCAAAGGGCTTCTGGTCGACCTGATCGCCGACGTCATGACAGGCGCCGGGATCGATGAAGTCACGGTGGACGCCAGCGGCGACGTGCTGCATCGCGGCACCTCACCGATCCAAGTCGCATTGGAGCATCCGGCTGATCCGACTCGTGCAATTGGTGTGGTCGAACTTCCGCCTGGCAGTGCGCTTTGCGGATCAGCCACCAACCGTCGGGCCTGGGGCGACGGTCTGCATCACGTACTTGACGCTCGCACCGGACAACCGACTCGCGACGTGATCGCGGTGTGGGTCGTGGCCGAAGGGTCGTGCATGGTGGCCGACGGTCTGGCAACGGCCCACTTTTTCGCCGACGCTGAATCTCTGGCCGACGTCTATCGCCACCAGGTGGTTCGGGTGCATGCTGATGGGCGGGTGACCTGGTCGGCCGACCTGCCTGGAGAGGTGTTCGTATGAACGGACCGCTGTCGCTGATCCGCGATCTGTTGGATCGCCAGCTTGGTCGGGTCACGATGTATCGCCTGGTGACGTTGTTGTTGGCGGCGTTGGCCGTGGTCGCGATCGCCTACACCGCGTTCGGCTCGCTCGGCGAGGGCTTGTGGACCGTGCGTGGGCAGGTCACGTCATTGGCCGCGTTGGTCGTTGCCGTTTCGCTCCCGTCGTGGGCGCTGGCCCGAGTAGCGAAAACGCGTGCGCATCTTGAGTCGTCGCTGATCAGCGCATTGCTGTTGTTCTTCCTCTTCGTGCCGCAAGAAAGTGGGATCAAACTCGGCTGGATTGCCCTGGCCGGCGTGTTGGCTGCGGTGTCCAAGTTCGCGATCGCCTGGCGCGGTCGCCATGTCCTGAACCCGGCCGCGGCAGGGGCGTTCGCGGTATTCCTGGTGCAGCGCATCGCTGAGATCGATCCCACCGATCGGCACACCGCGTCGTGGTGGGTGGCTTCGTCGGATCTGTTGCCGTGGGTGGTCGTAGCTGCGTTCCTGGTGTTGTGGCGGACGCGTCGTCTTGGCTTGGGGCTGCTCTTTGTCGCCGCGGCCGGAACTCTGGTCGTTTTGGGATTCCATCACTTCGGCACCGCGTTCGGCGATGCCATCACGATGGCGGCCCAGACGTCGCCGATCGTGTTCTTCGCTGGATTCATGTTGAGTGAGCCGCTGACACTGCCACCGCGTCGTCATCAGCAATGGGTCGTCGGCTTCGTCATGGCGGTGGTGTTCGCCTACCCGCTGGCGTCACTGCTGGTGGTGGACGCTCCGAAAACCTTCTTCATCGATGACCAGTGGCAGGTGGCTGCGCTGCTCGTCGGCAATCTGGTGGCCTTCGGATTCATGCGACGCAATGCGCTGTCTTTCACAGTTGCCGATCGCGTGGCGCACGGAGCTCAGACGCACGAACTCGTGCTGCGACCCCACCGCAGGGTGCGCTTCGAGCCCGGCCAATACGCAGAACTGCACCTTCCGCACCGGTCTGACTCGCGGGGGACGCGCAGGTCGTTCAGTGTGGCGTCGGCTCCCGGAACCCAGACAGTGTCATTCGGCCTGCGAACGCCGGAGCCGTCGTCGACGTTCAAGAACGCTGTTGCTGGCTTGAAGCCAGGCGACACCGTGCGATCGACCGGAATTTGGGGTGACTTCGTATTGCCACGAGATCCTTCGTCGCCGGTTGCGCTGGTGGCGGGCGGCATCGGCATCACCCCGTACCTGGCCCAGTTGGCGCACCAACCCAACCGGGACGCCGTGCTCGTCTACGGCCTCACTTCTGGTGCCGAAATCCCGTTCCGCGATCGCCTTGAAGCAGTTCGCGTCGTGATCGTTTCCCCCGATCAACCGGTTGAAATGCCAGCAGGCTGGACGTGGATCGAGTCCGCC
>JBEBVW010000112.1:0-8557 GCA_040392565.1 Aeromicrobium sp.
ATCAGCAGTGCTGTCGCCACCATGAGGACGACTACTTGGCGCTGCATGCGTTCACCATAGGAGCCATTGCCCTTGTAGGTACACCGGTGAGTCACAGAACTGACTCACCCGCTTAGTGGTGACGCTCCCCCGGTCGTGACATGATCGGCGACGTGAACTTCCTGCACCGAGGATTGTCCGCAGTCCTCCTTGCCTTCATGGCCATTCTTGGATTCAGTCTCCCGGCCCAGGCCGATGACCCGCTCAATATCGTCGGTCCGATTACCGACAATGCGAACGCCCTGGGATCTCGCACTGGCGAAGTTGAGAAGGCGTTAAAGGCCTACGCCGATACCACTGGCTTCCAGCTGTTCGTGGTCTATGTGCCCACGTTCGACGGCATGGACGGCGCCGAATGGGCTGACGAAACAGCACTGAAGTCCAATATCGGCACCGCCGACGTGCTCCTGGCCGTCGCGACAAGGGAACGTTCGTACGGCATTTCCATCGACGACAGCAATCCGCTGTCAGATGCAGAAATCGAGTCGGTGGAACGCGACGAAATCCTGCCTGCGCTACGTAACAGCGATTGGGCCGGAGCTGCCATCGGCGCTGCGGACGGCCTGACCAATGCCATCGAGCACAACGATCCGCCGTGGGGCTGGATTGCCGGCGGAGGCGCTGCCGCTGTGGGTCTTGGCGCATTCGGCGTGCACCGTATCCGCCGACGCTATGCCAGCACGCACGTCGTCCGCGATGAGCACGGCCAGCCGCTAGATCCGCTGTCGGCACTTGAGACCGAAGAACTTGATCAACGGCGCGGCAGCGCGTTGGTCGCCCTCGACAATGCATTGGCGTCCTCCCAGCAGGAGTTGTCATTCGCTGAAGCGCAGTTTGGAAAGGAGGCAACCAAGGAGTTTGCTGCGGCTCTGACCGAGGCGCGGGCCCTGAGCCAGCAGGCCTTCACCATCCAGCAACTCCTTGATGACGCCGACCCCGAACCCACCGCCGAGCACCGGCGGATGTCGATTGAAGCGATCCACCTGTGCGAGAAGGCCGACACGATCCTCGACGATCAGGTTGAGGCGTTTAATGCGCTTCGCGATCTTCAGGCCAAAGCACCTGAGGTACTGGCCGACATGGCTGCCCGCGCCGACGAGGTGTCGCTCCGGCTGCCATCAGCGCGCGCAGCACTCGAGGTTCTGCGGTCGACCCACGCGAATACCGATCTCGCTTCAATCGCTGGCAATGCCGACCTCGCCGAGAGAGCTCTCGCTCAGGCGCGTGAACAATGCATTCAAGGCCAAGATGCAGTCAAGGCCGGCGACCGCGCCACGGCCGTCGTCCGGGCCAAGGCAGCAGAGGCGGCCGTCGGACAAGCCACCACATTGCTTAATGCGATCGATCGGGCTGACGAAGACCTGAAGGCCGCGCCAGCGCAGATCGAAGAGCGCGTTGCTTCGTTGACCGCCGATATCGCCGACGCGGAGCGCCTGGCGCCGCAGGATCCGCTGGTGACTGCGGGGGCAACCGCAGCCAAGCAAGCCGTCGAATACGCCCATGCTGAGCGTCGCGATCCTATTGCTGCGGTCGCGGGACTTCAGACTGCGGAAGCCAAACTTGATGATCTTCTCGCTCCGGCCCGCGCTGCAGCAGCCGAGGCGGAGAAGGTCCGTGTTGCGCTGGAGAAGTCATTGAATCTGACAACGTCGCGGATTCGTACGGTTACTGACTACATCGAAACTCGCGCGGCCGCGGTGGGCCTGGAGGCACGCACCCGGCTGTCGGAGGCGAACCGCCTTCTGGCCCAGGCCACGCAGCAAGTCACGGCCGATCCGCAGTCGGCGCTGACTGCTGTCACCCAAGCTGACTCCCTCGTCGACGAGGCTGAACGCTTGGCGCGCGTCGACGTTGACCGCTGGGACCGCCAGCAGTCCGACAGCAGCAGCGGTGGCGGCTGGTGGAGCGGCGGAGGCGGCGGCTGGGGCGGTAGTAGCAGTTGGGGCGGTAGTTCCTCGTCATCACGGCGCTCATCGTCATCGTCGTCGCGACGCTCATCGTCATCGCGACGCTCATCGAGCCGTTCCTCCTCATCGCGGCGTTCGTCCTCCAGCGGTAGCCGCGGAAGTCGCAGCCGCGGCGGCCGGTTCTAGACCTGACCCACTTCATCGACCACACTTCAACAGAACGACCGACCAGAAAGCAGACACATGACCCAGAAGCAGACGATTCTCGGCCGTATTGCCCAGCTGACCAAGGCGAACATCAACTCACTCCTCGATCGTGCTGAGGATCCGCAGAAGATGCTCGATCAGTTGGTGCGCGACTACACCAACTCCATTGCTGAGGCTGAAGAAGCCGTCGCCCAGACCATCGGCAACCTCCGTATGGCCGAGGCCGACCACGCTGAAGACGTGCGCGCTGCCCAGGAATGGTCCGCTAAGGCCCTTGCCGCCTCACAGAAGGCTGACGGACTGCGCTCGGCTGGAAACACGGTCGAAGCTGACCGCTGGGACGGCCTTGCCAAGGTCGCACTGGGTAAGCAGATTGGCTACGAGAACGAGGCCAAGGCTGCAGCCCCGCAGATCGCTTCGCAGAACGAGGTCGTCGAGAAGCTCAAGACTGGCCTGGTCCAGATGAAGGCCAAGCTCGACGAACTGCAGTCCAAGCGCGATCAGCTGGTCGCCCGACAGAAGTCTGCTGAAGCCCAGGCTCAGGTGCAGGACGCCGTGAAGTCGATTGACGTCCTCGACCCGACCAGCGAAATCTCACGCTTCGAAGACAAGGTCCGCCGAGTTGAGGCACAGGTTGCTGGCCAGGCCGAATTGGCCGCTTCCAGCCTCGATGCGCAGTTTGAGGAGCTCGACGGCGACAGCGACGCACTGGAGATTGAGGCCCGGCTGGCCGAACTCAAGGGCGGCAGCACTGCGCCTGCTATCGAGCCCGGCGAGTAACTAGCGCGAACGCACCATTTCGGTGACGGCGGCGATCTCCTGAGTCGCGAACCAGGCTAGATCGCCGCTGTCATCGACAGCCGTATGTAGTGCCTCGATGTCAGCCAGTGTGACTGGCGCATCCGGATCGGCAACCTCAGCCACCGCAACCGCCGGCGCGTCGTCGCCAGCAGCCTCAAGCGCCGCCAGTTCGTCTTCTTCGTCCTCCGACGCTGCGAGGTAGCCCTCAACGTGTACGGGCTCGCCCGCATGGAGCATCTCGAGCTCGGCCACGCCGACCGGAAGGTAGACGCGCATGCTCAGTTGCCGTTCTTGGTCGGCCGCTGGCGCCCACGCGGGGCACGACTGCGCGATTGCTTGACCGAATCGACGAGTTCAGCAAGGGCGTCCTCGATGCACTGTGCGAGGACGTCGACGTCTGGCACCGCTTCACGGTCGGCCACGATGCCGAAGAACATCCGTCCTCGATATGAGGTGACACCGATTGAGATGGCGCGATTACCGCTCAACGGAACGCACGGGTAGACCTCAGCGACAGCCTCTCCCGCCATGTACACCGGGTCCTGTGGACCTGGCACGTTGGTGATGACGATCTGATGCCCCCGGCCAGCTTCGGCGTCGGCCACTCGCGCGCCAACCGCGTGAAAGGTCGACGTCGCAAATCCCGGCAGATTGGCCAACTGATTGGCCGCAACCGCCGACCCGGTCTCGCGGTGATCCTTCAAGGCATACGACACCTGGTGCAGCCGCACCACCGGATTGGTCTCGCCCACCGGCAACGACAACAGGTGTCCGCGAACCGTCGAACCCAGTGAAGTAGGAAGTCCGTCGGACGACGCAACCGACATCGGCACCATGGCTCGGAAGCTGGTCTTGGCCGAAACAGGCTCAGCTCTGGTGAGCATCCAACCCCGGATGCCACCAGCGATCGACGCGAGGATGACGTCATTGACGGTGCCGCCGTGCGCTTCGCGGACCAACCGGAACGACTCAAGGTCAGCGGCCAGTGTCGCGAATCGTCGATGTCTCGACAGCTCGGTGGAAAGCACCGAACGAGTCGGCTGCGGATCTCCGCCGACGAACGGCAGTTGCCGCATCAGACGACCCACCTGCTGTTCAGCAATGCGCAGCGCTTCGCCCGGATGCCGCAGATTGTGGTCCAGGGTCGATGTCAACAGGCCCGCGGGCGTCGGCTTGCTCCGCGGTTCCCACGGCTCATGTGGGATATCGCGGTCGCGGGCAGTCTCTTCCAACAGAACTTGGGCCAGGTCGACGGTGTGCGATCCGTCCACGAGGGACTGATGCGCTTTGAAAAGCAACGCCAAACGGTCGCCTTCCAGACCCTCAATCAGGTACAACTCCCACAACGCGCGTTCTAAATCGAGCCTGCGCGCGATGAGTCGGCCCACCAGTTCATGCAGCGCGTCCAAGCTGCCGGGGCGTGGGAGGGCCGAACGGCGAATGTGCAGGGAAATATCGAAGTGTTCGTCATCGACCCAGACCGGCGCGCCAATGCCGCCGGGAATGTCCTTGGGGACCTGTCGGTAGCGCGGCACCAGGTCAATACGTTCGTTGATCACGTGAACGAGACGGTCGTAGTCCAGATCGGCGCCCGGCTCCAGAATCGCCAACGACGCAACTTGGCGGGGCATCGTGGGACCGTCTTGCTGCAGGAACATGGCGTCCAGCGGGCTCAGCCGTTGCATCCAGATCTACCTTTCGACGTGTCGCGTCGAAAATACCACCAGGTCAGACGGGTTGCTGACCACTTCCACGTACCGGAGTCAGCGCCGCTGCCACCGCTTCGATTCGCGCAACGAACGGGGACGACGGAGCGACCTCGCGCGGCGTTCGACCAGCGATCACGGCCGCATCCCAGGCCGACTGATCCCACGGCAAATGAGCGTGTGGAGCGATGCCAGTCAGCCGTTGCACCATGCTGTCGATTTCTTGTCGACTCCAACCCAGGCTCCGCCTGGAGTGATTGATCACGACTTGTGGCGATCGCCCCGGCACGACGGTGGCCAGATCGTGAAGGGCACGCACCAGACGTGTCAGTCCCAGCGGGTCAACGCGGCCCACAACAACAATGTCGTCAGCTCGGAGCAAGGTGTCGACCGCAATCTGACCGCGGCCGCCCCGATCAGTGTCGACGCTGAAACCGCAATCAACGACGACCACTTCGGCGGTAGCCAGCAGCGAGGTGATGACGGCGGCGTATCCGGCAGACCGGACTTGATCGGCCATATCGGCGCGCGGTAGCCCACTGAGGAGGCGCAAATGAGGCGCAATTTGACGCGCGTGCTCACTGGCGCCCGAAGTTGAATGCCCCAGGTGAGCCGAGCGTACGGCTGCCACCAGACCTGAAACGTCGTCAAGCAAGCCGAGAGCCTGTGCTTGGGCGCCACCTTCTACATCGGCATCCACCAAGATGGTGTCCGTGCCGCGCGCACTCAGAGCGGACGCCAACGACAACGCAACAGAGCTGCGCCCTGGAGCCCCCGTGGGCCCCCAGACTGCAATTAACCGGCCAGCGGGCGAACGCGTTACTGGCGTGGCGGCAGCATCGTGATCGACCACATCCGCTGTGAGCGCATCCAGATTGGCAATGGACCACAACTCGCCGAGCCCCAGTCGTACTGCGTTTTCCTTGCTCTCCACGCCTTCTTGCACCGGAACCACGCGGACCCCGCCTTGTCGGATCCGATCGACTACGTCCAGGTCCAGATTGGGCAAGGACGGCGACAACATCACCGCGTCACCGACTTCGGCAGACACGCAGGAGAGCAGATCGGCCACGTCGACACACCGACGAACTAGCCGAAGGTCCGAGCGTGCCTCGACCGCGGCGACAGCCTGAGACTCCCAGCCCGCTCCCCCAGCGGCGATGACGACCCGGACGACACCAGCGGACACTATTGCACCGCCACGAGCGTGACATGTCCGGAGGCAACCGCGGACACGATGTCGCCGTTCAGAACGCGTTCTGGCACTTCAAGCACAACAGATCTCACGCCACCGCCATCGAGCGCACCTGCGCCGTCGCCAGCGGTCACGATGCGCACCCCGACCAGCACCCGCTCAGCGGGTTCGACCAAGTCATCGCCTGGGCCGCTCCCGACCCATACGTCCACCACGTCACCGCGTCGCAATCGAGCTGGCATTGCGGTGTCAGCGACCTGGACCGGGAGTTGTCGGACGACCACTGTGGACTTCGGCACCAGATCATCGCGATTGACCAGGTCGCCAGCGGACCGATCGCGCGACCACTGCAGGTCGGCCAGTGCGGTGGGCAGCTCATCGGCAACGAGTAAGTATCGATCACCGGAATCACCAGTGAGTTTGGCATCAACCGCCACCAAATCTTCGGCCGTCACAACATCGCCGGAGCGAACTGAGTGCGCTAACGACCAGTACTCAGACGTATTGTCAGCGGCTGCGACGGTGCGCGCACCCAGCACCGAAGCGCCAAGTACCAACAACATGCCTAACAGCAGCCGAGGATCATTCCACGGTTTTAATCGAAGTCGTTCCGCCCGCACCCCGCCGGTGTCTGCGCCACCGACAGACCGCCTGGCCCCCCGCCAGTTCGTCATGGCACCCATGTCTACCGGTGCAGGACCGCCTTCGTCTACCGCTCACACCCGCTCTGTGGACAACTACGCGGCACTCAACGCCGTTCATGTCATCCTGTAGCCATGTCGACGGGCCCTCGATTTTTGACGATCAATGACGTCGGCGACACCCTCAATGTGTCGCCGCGTCAGGTGCGCGCCTTGTTGGCCGCGGGCGATCTGCGCGGAATCCAAGTCGGCGGCCGGGGCGAGTGGCGTATCGAAGATGTCGAGTTGGAGAGTTACATAGCTCGCCAGTACGAGCAGACCGACGCCCGCCAACGAGGAATTGATCACTCAGCCGGCAGCCACGACAGCGACGGCGCGGAGGAGCAAGATTCGCAACCGCCCCGTACCGCCATCGCCGACGGCAACCCGAACGAAGTCTGATCCCACCGCATCGATTCGGCCACTCATCACGCTGCCGTCGACCGTGGTAATCCGCACCTGCTCGTCGGCGTTACGGAGACGCCGCAGCGCCGACGGCCAACCCAACGCGGACTCAACGCGACCGGGCGGTTCGGACCGGTGCTCTGAACTCTTCACCTCTTGAACTGCCGCGGAGGCAACGAGCAGATCACCTGACGGACCGCCCAACCGAAGCACCCCGTCGTGCCGCCCGCAGAGTTCGCCGGCCACGAGTCCTGCGCCCTGTACGTCGAGTTCGACATGTCCGCCAATGAGGTCCAGCCACGACGTCCGGCCCCAGGTTTCGTCAGCCAGTTCTGCTGCCAGCATGTCGACTTCTGCACGCGCCCAGTGATCAGCGGTGCCCTCAAGGTCGGCGAACAGGCGGTCCCAACGCATGCCAAGCACGGTAACCCACAACTTCTCCACCCGACGATTGACAGTGTCAAATGTTGCGATCATCATCTATACGTCATCAAACGTTATGAAACGTCATGATCGGGGGATCAGATGTCAGCTCACTCAAAGAACGCGACACTCTCAGCGTCAGGCACAACTGCAGGTGCCTGCGCGGCCGTCGCAGCCGCGTTTTCGTGGCCAGCGACACCAGCAGCACTAGGCCAACTGACCTCTCCATTTCCCGACGCCATGTCAGCAATGGGAGTGCTCGCGACAGCTGTCCTCTCGGGGTGGATTCTGCTGATCGTCATCGCCGCGACGCTGCTTCACGTCCGCCTTCCGGGAGTTCCACGAGCACTCCAAGCCGTACTCTTCACCACCGCCGTCAGCGTCCTGGCTGCTCCGTCAGCACACGCAGACAACCGCCACGATCTCGACGGGCTGCCGTTGCCCGATCGTCCCGTTGTCGCCGAGTTCACGACAAAGCCACCAGGTGACTACATCACGGTCCAGCCCGGGGACACCTTGTGGGAGCTGGCCGCGGCAACTCTCCCCAGGGACGCAAGCAACGCAGATATCGCGACTGCCTGCCATGCGCTTTATCACCGCAACCGCGAAGTCATCGGCTCCAATCCTGACCTCATCCATCCAGGGCAGGTGCTCTCATGATGTCGGCGACGGCGCTCGCTGCGGTCCCCTACGACGTCATTGAGCAAGAACCGTTGCCGTTCCCCGGCGTCGCGCCAGTGCTGCCCGCCCCCGTCGAACGCGATGACATTGGCCCACTTCGTGATCGCTGTGCGCGATTCATGCAGGCTTTGGTTGAAGTGCTGTCGGGCGATCGTTCGTGCCGCCAGATGCAGATGTGGCTCGCACCCGAGGTTTACACCACTTTGAGCCAACGACTCGTCCGCGACCGCGGCCCCATCCGACGGCGTGCCACAGGATCAGCCTCGGCCCGCTTAGTGTCCGTTCACGTCTCGATGGTCGGTGACGGCATCGCCGAAATCGCCGGCCGCATGGTGCATCGTGGCCGTTCGCGCGCCGTTGCCGTCCGCCTTGAGCCGTTCACCACCCGCCGCGGCGAGCGCATGTGGCGCTGTACCGCAGTGGAATGGGCGTAGTGAGGAGCAAACGCCTCGAGGGCTTCCTGATCGGGACGTTCCGTCGTCCAGCCCATGATCTCGAGGCTCGCAAGCTCGC
>JBEBVW010000113.1:0-8513 GCA_040392565.1 Aeromicrobium sp.
CAGTAGTTCGTACTCGTTCTGCCAAGTAGTGAACATCTGCTGGAAGTCGTGCAAGTCCATCTCATCGAGACGATCAGCCTGGCCGGGGATCAACTCAGCCAGGAGTTGCCGCATCCCGGCAGCATCCATGTCTTGATCTGCGAGTTTCAACACGAGGCCGAGTTTCAGCCGCATGGGAATGACGACCGGATCGGTCTCGGGCTGGTCGTCCTCGTCAAGTGGGAACCAGGAGAACTTCCGGCCTGAAACTTCGTATTCGCGGCCTGGCTTGGTTTTCTTCGTTGGCATGCGCGTGCCTTTCTATGTGCGCGGATGGATTGCGCGGATGGGGCACAGCGCCGAGGCATCGCTCCGCGCAGAACGATGCCTCGGCTGATTGTGTGAATCAGGACGACGAGCTGGAAGAACTCGACGAGCTGGAAGAACTCGACGAGCTGGACGACCCGGCCACGAGGCGCGAGTCGAACACTCGGCCGGTCTTGCCGCCGAACTGATCCGAGGGGTAGAACGTGACGTTGAAGCCGTAGCCGATAACTTCACCGCTCTGGTTGGTGATGGCTTCGCGGCTGGTCACCTCGCCGATGTAAGTCGCAAGTTGGATGTGTCCGCCGTCGATGACCTGGAACACCCACTTCTTCAGACCTCCGGTGGTTCCGGGGTCCACGTCGTATGAGCCGGTGTTCGCGTCGACGGTCGTTGCCCAGAACGCCTCAATGACGTCCACCTTGGTCTCCGTGCAAGTGAAAGTTGCGCTGATTGACGACTCGGTGACGAGGGTGCGAAGAACCGCGGCGTTCTGCCATCCGACGACGTTGCTGGTCGACATGTCCGGCGAAATCTCGAAACCGTCCGAGGTCAGATAGCCCAAACCCTTGTAGCCATTGCTGGCCGGGGCAAATGAGAAACTGGTGGGGGTAGTGGCGTTCTCGGCGCCGACGAACACCTCGCCGGCGACCGCGACTGCGGCGTTGGATGCGTCAAGCGACATGATGCGCCTTCCTTCTTGATGGGTCGATGCAGCAGGTCGCTGCGCTGACCCGGCGTGCGCGCACCGGGGGAATGTGGGGTTAGGTCAGCGGTGTTCCGCGGACCACGACCTCGACGACGAGATACCGGCACGGCTGGCCGGACTCGTCAGGGATGGTGATTGGTCCCGTGGAGTCGTCGACTCGGACGACAGGGGCACCATTCGGAGCTGCCCAAAGCAGGGCGCGGACCAGTCGCGAGAGGTCGTTCGCTTCCTGGTCACTCTTGGCCCATACCTGAATGCCGAGCGTCGACGTTTCCCGCGCACCGTCCAGACGCCGACCACCATCGCGGCGGACAATGACCATGCGGTCTTTGCGGGTCGGCTTGTTGTCTGCCGTGGTGGGCATCTTGTCGCCGACGTACACGTTCGAGGTGTACGGCTCGGGACGTGAGGTAAGAACGCTGCGAAGATGGCCGGTCGCCCACAGGACGACGTCGGGCATCAGCACATTCGGCGTCATGAGACTGCGTCCAAAGCCCGCGTTAGGTTCCCAGTCATCGACTCAACCAGCAATCCATGAGGGGCAGAGGACACCAGTCTGCACACTGCGCGATCGGTAACGTCGTCAACAAGCTTCAGGCTTGACCGATACTCGCCCGTATCAACAGGGGCAGTAGCGATTGCCATCGCCAGGGCTGGCTCCATGCGTCGGCGCATCTCCCGAGCGACCTCTTTAGATGTCAACAGGTCATCCATGCCACGAGGCTTCAGATTGACCTTCACCTTGCGAGCCATCAGCCCTCCACCAACTGAAGGCCGACAACTATGCCGGGATTCCAGCCCGTGAAGGGGGAGCGCCAGTCTGCGGGATTGCCGTCGACCTCGAACGTTGCGCCGCGCGCAACGATCCGGTCGCCCGATTTGATGTCTGACCCGACGGGGGCGAATAGACGTGGCGACGTAGTCACAGGCGCCCTCCCAATATCTACTGCCTCGGTCGACCCGCCGGGGTCAAACGCGCAACCAGTGATGGTCACCGATACGGGCGTCTTGGTCCAGTCGGGGCGCGACTCGCTCGTGTACGGATCAACGGACGTGGCCGCGCGCTGCCTGGTGACAGATTCGCCAAACAGGAACATTCCGTCACCTCCCGAGCGTAGGATCGCGCGCATGAAACGCACACTGATAGTTACTGTTGCCGCGCTCGCACTTTCTGCCTGCGGTGGAAGTGACGACGGCGGAGTAAATGAGGACGACCTTGCGGAAGCGATCAGCAATGCGCCTGATTGCTCCGCAGTCTGGGTCGAAGGCAAGACTCTGCCTGACGGATACGAGGCGTGTATTGGTGAGGATGGATCGCTGACGTTGCACTCGGTCTACGAATGCGGCGACGGCTCAGACATCTTTACTTACGAGGCCCCAGACGGGTACTTCTGGAGCGAGAAGAACAAGATCATCAAGGCCGACGCGACCGAGGAAGTCTGGGATGATCAACGCTTCGTTGCCGCGCAGGAAGCATGTACGTCCTAGCTGCTCGACGACGATTCAGATGACGCCAGCAAGTCGATCATGGAGTAACGCTCGCCCACAAACTTCACGGACGAGATGCCGCTCATGAGTCCGAGTCGCTGTTTCTCGTTCTTCGTCAGGAACAGATCGCCCGACGGATTAGAGAACGTCACGCCCTGACTGAACGGACCAGCGGTCTGCTGCTGCTGCGTCACGCCGTCCAGATCTGTCGGTCCCTGCATCGCACGCTTGACCATCGAACACGCGACAGCTTTGGGGACATCGGGGTCCATCGTTCCGGCATCGATATCAGCGTCGATACCTGGGAGCATGCTGCGGATGATCGCCGAAGCGTCACCCAGCAACACGTCAGCGCGGGCAGACTCCGCCGTCGAAAGGGTGCGCCAGCGTGCTGCGAGATCGCTGGCCTCAGCGAATGATGTAGCCATACTGGCGCACTCCTTCCGACAGTCGGATTAGGTCAGCTCGACGATGACGAGCTGGACGATGACGAGCTGGACGAGGAGCTGGACGAGCCGGAAGCGGGCAGGATCGCCGCAACTGGCGTCTTGCTGGCGCCGACCGAGGTCACGCCGTTGCCCAGCACGTAGGCGAAGCGAGCCTTGAAGCGCAGCGCAACCATGTCCCGCTCGGCCAGGTTGATTCCACCAACAGTGGCCTGATCCAAGAACTTCACGGTGATGTCCTGGCGAACACCAATGCGGACGCGCTGGCTATCCACGACGAAGCCGAGAGCCGATGCAGCGTTCCACGCGCCATTAGCGTTGAACGTGGTGTCGAATCCAGCAAACGAGTCGTCGCGGAAGATCGGCTGACCCTGGCTGTCACGGACGTTAGCCAGGTCGTAACGCAAGCCGAGGCTGGTCACGATGTTGGACGGGTTGTATCCCGCCTTAGCAACAGCACCAGCGGCCTGAGTGATCGTGCCCCACAGGTCGTTAGCGTTGGCGTTGCCACCCGTAACGGTGAACGTCTGGCTTGCAGCGACAGCGGCAGCGCGCAGATCGAGCGAAGTCCACGAACCGGGCTTGTCGGTTCCGAAGAACACAGCCTGGTCCAACTTCTTGCCGATGGCAGCGCCAGCCAGGGACGTGATTTCTTCCAAGATATCGACCGTCGCATCATCAACCACGTTCTCGTGAACGGGGACGATGACAGCGATTTCCTCGGCAACCAGGGTCTTGTTAGCCCAAGTGACCTCAGAAGTCGGCTTCACGCCCGAAGGATCGGTGGCAGATTCAGCCACCCAATCGGCCTCGGGGAGCGTTGCCAGGACCGGCATATTGACGGTCTTGGTTCCCATGTTGACGGTCGGGAACGCCGACAACGCCGACGAACCACTAGTTGCTGCGTCGAGCAGCGTCTGCGAGTACTCCTCTTCAATGAGGGTGGAGACCTCAGCGCGAGAGATGTCAGCCATGATGGCTAACTCCTTCCTTTATGGAACCCGCCGAGGTCTTTCCTCGCGGGAGTCTTGGTCAGCCGCCTGTGCGCATTTGGCGCAAGGCGGCCGCAGCACGCTCCTTGCCGGTCTCCTGGTTGCTGGAACCAGAGCCGGACGAGAGGTGCCGAGATTGGGGTTTGGGAGGCGTCGGCTTGGTTGCGCCCAAGTCGGCGATCAATTCGTCGGCGTCGGCTTCCAGTTCTTCCTGGGTCGTACCGACGAGACGTTTGGCCTGCGTTGCAGTCAGGCCCTTTGCGAGGGCGACCGAGGCGCGGAGTCCGTCGATCCGCAGCGAGTCGCGTTCCCTCTCGGCCTGCTCGCGCGCTTCTCGCTCTTGCTCAAGCTCGCTCTTGCTGGCCTGTTCGGCAGCGTCGAACTTTGCTGCCTTCTCCTTGAATGAGTCGTAGTCGGTGAACTGCGCCTTGACTTTGTTGATCCGGGCACCGATCACGCGGTCAAGTTCCTCCTGCGAAGTGATCGCCTGGAACTTGCTCGACTCTTCCTGCTCGACCTGCTGGTCGTCGTTCTCCTCAGCCATGAGGGGTCTCCTTGCTTCGCCCGGTTGACCGTCCGGCGTCGACGTAATCCGCTCGATGTCCGAGTGGAAGATCAGAAGTCAGGTTCAGCGCCGCATTGGCAGTGATCGTGAGCGGCGAAGTCAGCGGTGGCCTCGCTGTAGACCGCTCCGCGTCCGAGCAACATGGAGCAGAAGCCGCACTCACCAGCGCCGACCCTGCGCCAACCAACTGCGGACGGATCGGCCAGCGATGAATCCATCACCGTCAGGCGCGAATGGTCAGCGATCCTGCGCTGAATCCCGCCGTTGATGAGCGTCCAGAAACCTTCGTCATTCGTGGCTGTCGCAGCGGCCCAACCGACAAGCGCCTGAGCACCACGGTCGCCGGCCTCAATCGGTGCGGCCTGGAAGGTGCGGCGCACTTCGCGCTCGGCGCGTAGTTCGTCGTACCACTCGGCGGCCACTGTGGCGGCTGCTGATCCGTAGGTGGCAATCAGCGCCGGGAGCAGGTCGCGCAGCGCCTCAATCGCCTCGGCCTCAGACATGCGCCGAAGCGCAGCCAAGTCACGTGAGGCCAGAGACGCCAGCGACGCGATGTCACGCCGAAGCGTCAGCGACGATGCCACTGTTCACCTGGCGCAGCGATTCAAGAATCTTGCTACCCGAGTCACGGCGTACCGCATTCTTTGCCGCATCAATCTGTTGTTTCGACCAGCCCGGAACGTCATCAAGCAGCGACGTGATCGGGACACCGGCAGTGGTCAACTTCACGATGCCGTCAACCACCTGTGCGAACGAACGCGCCTCCGTGTCACGCCACACGACCTCGGCGTCCTCGGGCACCTCAATGCCTCGGTACTTGGCAAGTAGGCGGATCAGCTGCTCGTGAGACTCGCCTAGGCTTTCGCGCTTGTCGTCCAACTTGCGCTGATACGGAGCCTCAGCCATAGCGATAGCCTCCGCCGACAGGTTCGCCATCGGAGCCAGCAGCGACGGAGGAATCTGCGCCGTCATTGCGACGTGCGACAGCATCTCCTCCAAGATTGCGTTGTATGGCTCAACACTTGAAGCACCAAAGTCGCCGACTTTGACATTCTCGTCGGCAAACGCCATCAACCGCGCAGCAGAGACGCGCGCCAACTCCTCGGTGCCAGACGCCTGCCAACCGATCGCATACTTCTGACGGAACGCACCGAACCGTGACACCACCATCCGGTCGAAGTTGACCGTGTTGATGGCGCGCTGCTGTGTGATTAGCGGCGCAACCTCACCTATCACGTTGTCCTCAGCGTCACGGGAGTTGACGTAGCGAACAATCGGATTGACTTCGGCGCCGTGTTCAACAGGATCGCCAGCGAGCGTCAGCCCGTTGATTCGCGATGACTGAATGCCATCCCTACTGCGTCCGGTGAGGCCGGCGGACCCAAGATCGACCGGATACCAGCACTCGTCGTCATACAGGCGACCAAGGCGCACCGGCTTCTTGCCGCTGCGGTCTACCCACGTTTCCAAGCCGTAGACCGGCCAGGCGTCGACCTCAGGATCGGCATAAACAGCAAACAGTTGGCGAGGAGTGCGGATACGGACCTCATCGGCGAGGCCGATGGCGTAAGACGATCCGAACGTCACGCACGGGCGATGGATCGCACCCTGGCGAGCGTCGAGCTTGAACTCCTGCCACAACGCCCACGCCTCAGCGTCATCCAGTTCATTCGGGGACCGAAGCCCACCCACTGACAGCGATTGAGCGAACGCATCGCGCACGAGCGAAAGAACGTTCTTGACCGACATCTTCGCGATGTCTTTCAGTTCATCACCAGCACCGCCAGGAATGTCGGGAACTCCGCGTCGGCCGCGCACGTAGTCGTTGACCCGGTCATGCTCGGGCATCTCGTCGCAATGACGCTTCCATAGGTCGCGCGTGGTGTCGATGACCTCATCGGGAGTCAGCGGCATCGTCGGACCCCCTTCATTAGATGGTCAGCACCTTGTTAGACCGGAGTTGTTTCGTCTTTGCGCCCCAATGGGCGAGTGCGAGCGATTGGACCGGCGTGGCGTCGGCGTCACCGATCGGCACGAAGTTCCACGAACCGTCTGGGCGTTCCTTCTTCGTCGTGCCGGTCGCAGAGTCATCGAGTTGCTTCTGGCCCTCGTGTGCCAGGTGCGTGATCTGCTTCAAGATCACCGCGTCCAGCAGCATTGAGTTCGCGGTGGCGACCTCGGCCCAAGTCGGCGTCACGATCGCGCGCTTAGGAACACCCGCGGTAATCAATGCATCCACAAACGCGCCCGCGTGGCTCTTGCCATCAACGACGATCGCCGCGTACTTGTCCGCGCGCTCAGCGATCCACGACACCAGCGACGCCGTACCCGAAGCCATCGAGCCTGAATGTGCGCCGACTAGTTCGCCGTGGATTGGCTCAGCGGCATACTTCATCGACCCCGACACAGACACTCGCGAGCCATCAGGTGAGAACTTCACACCCAGCGACGGAATGCCACCAGTCGGCGCCGTGGTGATGCCAGTGGCTTTCCACTCGTCGGTCTGGATGACACGGGCGACGATGTCGGCGCGATCGGGCCACAAGCCAAGACGGTCCTGCGCGAACCGATCAGGGGAGTACGTTTCGTATTCGCCTTGCACGACCTCGTGATTGATACGGACGTGCCACGCGGGGTTTGCCTGCCAGCGCGTGTATTCGCTCGCCGGGTCGTAGTGAGGATCGGTCGGATCAGCGGACCACTCGATCCACGATGCCGCCGTGGACTTGCCCTCAACTGCCGCCGATCGGACGGCCTCAAAGGCGTAACAGTCGTCCTCGTCTTGCGGTGGTGTACCGAGCAGCCACACTTGCGGATTCCGCATCGCCGACATCGTTGAGTTGATCGACGTCCATGCGCGCGAACCAAGGATCTGCGCCTCATCGAGCAGCAGGCAATCAGACGAGAAGCCCTTACCGGCGACGCCCGACCGCGACTTGAACTGGATCGTCGCGCCATTAGTGAACTTCACCGACTCGCGGTTGATCGCATTCATAACGCTCTTGACTCGCTCGCGCAGCCTGTCGTTCGCGTCGTCCTCAATGATTTCCATGAGCTTGCTGAACGCCTCGCGTGCAGTGTCCTGCTGGTGAGCCGACACGACGATCTTCTTCTCACCGAACACCAAAGCGCCGGCAAGTGCGCGGGCCACAAGCAACTGAGACTTGCCGTTCTGGCGCGGCACCGAAAGACCAATGCGCTTGGCTGCCCACGTCCGATCGGTGCGCTCACCCATCGCGGCCTCAAGCACGAGCTCTTGCCAGGGATCGAGCACCAAACCGAACATCTCGGAGATGTCGGCAACGTCCTGCCAGGAGTTAGCGCGCACTCCCTGCGGCGTGACCAAGACGCGAGGTGGCGCCTCCCCGAGCAGCGCGACGGGCTGCGATTTCGTCAACAGAGTCACCCGCCTTCTGGGTCGGCATCAGCGCGTCGATCTGATTCGCCAAGGACTCGGCGCGAGCAATCAGCGGGGCGCGCTTCTCGGCGTCGGCTTCAGCGATCGATGAGCGCGCAATGTCATAGAGCGACCGCAGCTCAGCGAGGCGGTCGAATGGCTCAGAGGGCATCTGATGACCTCCGTGTGTGAAAAGGCCCTATGCCTGGGGGGGCCTCGGGTGGGAGGGGTGGGGTGGTCCCCCACCCTCACCAGATGGTTGAGGCGATCACGGGCGTGGCTTGCTGATTGCCTGACCACTTGGCGCGCGCCTCAGCCAATGTCATCGCTGACTTCCATCGGTTGCAGCGGCGGTGCATCAGGTGGCAGTTGGAGCGGTGGTAAGGCGATCCTCCGCGTGACCGGGGTATGTCCTCGTCGACGACGGGGGCCATTGGGTCAAGGTGGTGCAGCGTCTTGTCGACGGGCTGACCACAGAGCGCGCAGTGATCTTCTTCGGCGAGCACCCTAGCCCTGACCTGGCGGCGGCGGTGGCCGTTGCCATTGGCAGGGGGGGAGGTCATTGTTCCCACCGGCAGGGGGTGGTGAACATGCCGCGAATGTGGGTGCCTAG
>JBEBVW010000114.1:0-8508 GCA_040392565.1 Aeromicrobium sp.
GAGTCACTTAGTTCCCACTGACGAGTCACTTAGTTCCAGGTGAGGAGTCACTGCGGTCTGTGTTGCTGAACGGAGTGACTCCTCACCGGGTACGGAGTGACTCCTCACCGGGTACGGAGTGACTCCTCAGCGGGGGACAGTTAGTAGGCTCGAGGGGTGCTGCTGTTGGCGTTCGATACCGCGACCCCTGCCGTCACCGTTGCGGTCCATGATGGATCGCGGGTGGTGGGTGAGGCCGATGGCTCGGGCGCGATGGCACACGGTGAGCTTTTGGCGCCGGCGATTCGCGATGCGCTCGCCGCAGCTGGTGCGCAGATGGCTGATCTGACCGATGTCGCAGTGGGTGTTGGCCCAGGGCCGTTCACGGGGCTGCGGGTTGGCGTCGTCACTGCGCTCACCCTCGGATCCACGCTTGGGCTCACAACACACGGCGTGTGCTCACTGGACATCGTGGCTGCGGCAATCGACCCAGCCGACGACTTCCTCGTTGCCACTGATGCACGACGCAAAGAGGTCTATTGGGCCAGGTATTCGGCCGGACAGCGGGTTGAAGGTCCGGACGTTTCGGCGCCGACGGCATTGGCTGAACGATTCGCAACACTGCCAGTCCATGGGCCTGGTGCGGGTGTGTACGCCGGCGTTCTCAACGCTGCCTCAGACCACGAGCCGCGCGCCGCTGACTTGGCTGAACTAGTGATTTCCGGACGGGCTATCGAGGTGCCGTTGGAGCCGATGTATCTGCGCCGTCCTGACGCAGTTCCGTCTGCAGGGCCAAAGCAGGCATGACCCGCCGCGGCACTCGGGCAGATCTCGCGCAAGTAGTCGCCTGGGAGCAGCAATGTTTTGGGGCTGACGCCTGGAGCCAGGATCTGGTTACAGCAGCAGTGGACGCCAACGAGGTCTTGCTCGACGAAGTGGGGTTTGTGGTGGTGCGGGTCGTCAACGATGTCGCCGACTTGGACCGCATTGCTGTCGTGCCCGAACAACGCAGGAGCGGGCATGGGCAGGTGCTTCTGTCCGCAGGCGTATCGGCCGCGCGCGACAGGGGAGCTGAGCGGATGTTGCTCGAAGTCGCCGCCGATAACGTCGCGGCAATCGGTCTGTACGTGACCGCTGGATTCGCCGAAATTCATCGGCGTCGCAACTACTACGGTGCCGGCCGAGATGCCGTAGTGATGGAACTTCAGTTGGACGATTCAAATCACCCACCGAAAACTGTCCAGTGAACATCTGTGCACCTAGACTGATGCGATGCGCGATCTGACCTACCCGCCGACCATCTGGACGGCCAAGACCCTTTTCAAGTTGTTGGGCATGAAGTTCCAGATCTCGGGTGGCGAACATATCCCCACCAAGGGCGGAGCGATCTTGGCTTCCAACCACGTCAGCTACGTCGACTTCATCTTCAACGGTCTGGCTGCCCAACCAAGCAAGCGACTCGTGCGGTTCATGGCCAAAAAAGATGCCTTTGATCACCCGATCTCGGGGCCGCTCATGCGCTCGTATCACCACATCTCGGTTGATCGAGCCAACGGCGATCAGTCGTACCGGGATGGCGTCGACTACGCGCGCAACGGCGAGATTGTTGGCATCTTCCCCGAAGCCACGATCAGCCGTTCATTTGAGGTCAAAGAACTCAAGACCGGGGCAGTCCGCATGGCAGCTGAAGCTGGAGTTCCGCTGATTCCCATGGTGGTGTGGGGGACGCAGTTGGTGAAGACCAAAGACCATGAATCGAATCTGACCGGTCGCGGCAAAACCATTGCGCTGCATGTCGGCGCGCCGCTGGACGTCACTGGCGAAGACCCGGTCGCCGAGACTGCGCAACTGCGCGAAGCGATGGCGGCGCTGCTGGATAAGGCCATCGCCGAGTATCCGGTCAGCCCGGAGGGACCGTGGTGGGCACCTGCTCGCCACGGTGGCACCGCGCCGACCCCCGACGAAGCCAAGCGACTCGACGCCGAAGAACTCGCCGCCCGTGCAGCCAAGCGGGCAGCCAAAGAAGCCTGACCCCGCTGAGTGTCACGTTTTTACAGAATTTCGCGGGTTGGGACGGTAAAAACGTGCCACTCAGCGGGAAAATGAGACCTGGGATACTTGACGAGTGAGTGCTGCAGAACCGCTCGTGATGGGCATCGAGTCGTCGTGTGATGAGACGGGCGTCGGGATCGTCCGAGGCACTGAACTGCTGGCGCATGCGTTGAGCTCCAGTATGGAAGAGCACGTCCGCTTCGGGGGCATCGTGCCCGAAGTCGCCAGCCGTGCCCACCTGGAAGCGATGATCCCAACGCTGGAACAGGCCTACGCCGAATCGGGCGTACGCGTCCAAGACGTCGACGCTATTGCTGTGACCTCAGGGCCGGGCTTGAGCGGTGCTCTCCTCGTCGGAGTCGCAGCCGCCAAGGCGTTGGCGCTGGCACACAATAAGCCGTTGTACGGCGTGAACCACCTGGCCGCTCACGTGGCGGTGGACCAGCTTGAACACGGCCGATTCGACGGTCGAGTTGCTGCGCTGCTCGTTTCTGGCGGCCACACGGAATTGCTGCTGGTCGACGACATCACGAGCGACATCACGATGCTTGGTCAAACCATCGACGACGCAGCGGGCGAGGCATTCGACAAGGTCGCGCGGCTGCTCGGCTTGCCGTATCCGGGTGGGCCCCACATCGATCGAGCTGCTCGCGACGGCGACCCCAAAGCGATGGCGTTTCCCCGAGCTCTGACGGGCGCGAATGTGGCCGAGGAGCATCGATGGAACTTCTCGTTCTCGGGCCTCAAGAGTGCGGTCGCGCGTCATGTTCAACACGAACAGCGCATGGGTCGAGCCGTTTCTGTCCCAGATGTCGCGGCATCATTCCAAGACGCCGTATGCGATGTGTTGACGGCGAAAACGATAGCTGCCTGCAAAGAACACGGCGTTGAAACGTTGATTATCGGCGGCGGTGTGGCGGCCAATCAGCGACTACGCCATTTCGCGGAAGAGCGTGCAGCCAAAGCGGGCATCGAAGTACGAGTTCCTCGCATCGGACTGTGCACCGACAACGGGGCTATGGTCGCGGCGCTGGGCGCCGAAGTGGTCCGCCGTGGCATTGGCCCATCGGCGCTGACCTTGCCGGTCGATTCGAGCATGCCGGTCACTCAAATCGTTGCCGTGTAGCGTCCGCCGCTGGCCACCGGGGTTGTGCCCCACCGAGGTATACAGTTGAGACTTCCGGGGGCTCGTCCTCGGTGCACTGAAGCGGGGAAATAATGCTCAATCTGCGTGCGCTCGCGGTCCTATTCTGTGCCATCGCGTTGGTGGGGCCAGCAGCAGCGACGGCAACAGCAACAGCGGTTGCGCCCGCCGCATCCCCTGACTTCAACGGCGATGGCCACGCAGACCTCGCAGTTGTCAGGTATCTCGACAACCCGGCCCCCGCTGGCTATGGGATTGACATCGATTACGGCGCTGGAGATACCCAGTCGATTCGGGCCACTGATGTAGGTTTCAGCGGCGAATCGTATGAACTGGAGTGGGTCTTGGCTGGCCCGATCCTGGCGCATGACTTCGACGGCGATGGTTACACCGATCTGGCATACACGGAGGCTGGCGTCGAGGGAGATCGTTCGTTGGCCATCATCTTTGGGTCGTCTGAGGGCCTGGACGTCTCAACTCGCGAAGCGGTCGCATTGCCTGCTGACGCTGCCTTCAAGATCAGAGAACTTGCTCTGGTGGATTCGCCCCAGTTGCGACTGGCGGTCAGTGTCGTGACTGCCAACGGCGCTGGTGAAGTGTTGGTGCACGACGTCAGCGCGGCCGGTCAGCTCAGTGCAACTCCTGCCGTGCTGCGCAATGGCAGCGGCAAACTGCCCAAACTCTCGGTCAGCTACGGGGCTCTGTCGATCGCTGGGTACGGCAACCGGTTGTTCATCGGTACCCCAGGCGCCAAGATCAATAGCAAGAAGTACGCAGGGGCGATGTACGTCGTCACCTTCTCGTCCGCCGGTGTGGCATCGGCGAAGGTGATCACTCAAAGCTCCAAGGGTGTGCCCGGCTCACCAGGAACTTCCGATCAGTTCGGAACTAGTCTTGCGGCGCGTGATGGCTACCTAGTCGTCGGGATTCTCGGCGAGCACTACGGCTCGATCAAGTCAACCGGTGCCATCCAAGTGTTCTCGCTGGCCAACGGTGGCCTGCGACCACTGCAGCAGATCACCCAGGCTTCCTCAGGAGTGCCCGGCAAGGCTGAAAAGAACGACTTGTTTGGCCAGCACGTGGGCTTGGCGACTGTCTGCGGGGGAGTCCCGTCGGCACTTGTTGGTGCCCCAAATGAGGACATTGTGAAGGGTCAAGAGGGCGAAGGCTCGGCGTGGATTATTCCGTTGAAGAAAGTCGGCGGATGCCAGGGTGCTAAGCAGTTATATGAGGGACATGGCCTGAACGGTGCTCCAACGCCCGGTCGCGGACTAGGTGGATTTTTCGCTGCGCTTCGAGAAGCCGGCAGCGCCACAGACAGTGTCGTCATTGGTGCACGGGGTTCATATTCCGAAGGCCCCGAGGGCGTCGTCATCCGCTGGTCGCCAGCCGGCGAAATTTCGCGCATCGTCGATCTGTTTCAGGCCGCTGCCGGCCGTTGACGCAGATTGCGTCTGGGCATCTAGAACGCGCCGACTCGGGTGAATCGGATGCGATCGCCCGGACTGACTTGGGCGAGCCGATCGGTGTGTCCGTCGACAACAACGGCCAATACCGGATAGCCGCCGGTCACGGGATGGTCTGGGCCGAACACGATCGGAGTGCCGTCCGGGGTGATCTGAACTGAGCCGCGAACGCAGGGTTCGCTGGGCACTTCTGCTCCGTGGGTTCGCTCCAGGGCTGGTCCATTGAGCCTGATGCCGATCCGGTCGCACTGCCCCGAGACTGTCCACTCTTCTTGCAGGAAGCGGTCGAGCGAAGCGGGTGTGAAGTGGTCGTCGCGAGGACCGAGGACGACGTTGACGTCGACGGCGCCGAGTTGTGGCGCCCACGGCACATCCACTTCGACGCCGGGTCCTTCCGCCTGTCCGACGCGCAGTTCATCCCCGGATTGCAGGGCTGGAGTGCCGAGGCCGGACAGCGAGTCTGTTGCTTGTGAGCCCAGCGTGTGTTCGCCGGCAATTCCACCAGCGACAGCAACGTAGCTACGAAGGCCGTGAGTGGGCGTACTGATCGCGAACGTCGAGCCGGCACGAACGAAATGCATGCGGCCATGCTCAACTTGGCGACCGTCGAGCGTGATCGCCGAGACCGCGCCGGCGACGGCAATCCGATGATCTCGCGTTGCGCGTACGGTGAGTCCTCCGCGAAGACATTCGATTCCTGCAACGCCATCGTGATTGCCCACAAGCGCGTTCGCATGGCGTAGCGCCGGACGATCGAAAGCGCCGGAAGGTGAGACGCCGAGGTGGCCGACCCCGGACCGGCCGAGGTCCTGGATCGTGGCATAGAGAGCGACCTGTTCAACCATCAGACTCACGACGCCACCGCCACGAAGCGCACGCGTGTGCCTGGGGCGAGAAGCGCCGGCGGGGTGCGGTCGAGGTCCCACATGGGGACGTCGGTCCGTCCAATCAATTGCCATCCGCCAGGGGAGGAGCGCGGATAGATGCCGCTGAACTGTCCGGCGAGTCCTACTGCACCAGCTGGCACTGATGTTCGAGGTGAGTTGCGTCGCGGCACCTCAAGACGCGGGTCGCCACCGATCAGGTAGCTGAATCCAGGAGCGAATCCGCCGAAAGCTGCGGTCCAGTCGCTGCCACTGTGGGCTTCAATGACCGCATCTCGTGTTAGCCCGGTGAGGTGGGCGACGGCATCGAGATCTTCGCCGTCGTAGACCACAGGCACCTCGATGAGCGGGCCAAGCGGCATCGAGCCCAACTGAACGGGAGTCGTTCGAGCAACTAGCGAGTTCAGTTCACCCGGCACGCCTCGCAGCAGGACGGTTTGGGCTCCCAGTACGGCCTCGACGTGGTCCGAGAGCGCGGCATACCAACTGCGCGCCTCGTCAAGTGAGGCGCAGTCGAGAAGGACGGCCCGATCGCCATATGGACGGCATTTCATCGGTTCACGGCGCGGATCGTGGTTCCCGCAGCCTCCAACGCAGTGCGCACCGCCTGGGCCATCTCGACCGCACCGGGACTATCGCCGTGGACACAGATTGATTGCACTGAACCGGCAAGTCGTGCGGCTTGAGCGGCGGCATCGTCGGGTGACTCCAGGACCGAACCGGGCTCCGAGCGGGGAACCAGCGACCCGTCGGCCGAATAGGCGCGATCTGCGAATCCCTCGGTGACGGTTTCGAGCCCTTCTGCTGCCGCAATGTGTAGCGACTGGCTCAACGGCAGGCCCATCAGCGGAAGCCCATAGGGGGCGATCGCCTCGACGACGGCCCTCGCTTGGCGTTCATCACGCACGATGGTGTTGTAGAGAGCGCCGTGCGGCTTGACGTAGTCGACCGTCGCGCCGACCGCATCGGCGACGGCGGCGAGTTGATCAATCTGCTCGCGCAAGGCCTCGATCAATTCGTCATCGCTAGGTTCCATGGCGCGACGACCGAAGCCTTCTCGATCCGCGTACCCCACCTGCGCGCCAATGACGACGCCCAGTTCGGCGCACGCTTCGGCCGTCGCCAGCATCAACTCGACGTCACCGGCGTACGCGCCACAGCAGACGTTCGCGCTGGTCACGACCTCAAGTAGTTGCCGGTCCGATCCCGTTTCCCACTGCTCCCAGGATTCGCCAAGATCGGCATTGAGATCGATTCGCATGACGCCAGTCTGACGTAAAGCGTTACTGGTGCGGCTCCACGAGGAAGGCGCGCGCCCGATCGTTGACTCGGGTCATGATGACGGTCGCCGCTTGTGGGCCGTCGAGCCGCAGTCGCTTGATCAGTTGTTCGGGAACAATGTCGACGCCACGCTTCTTGATCGTCAGCGTGCCAATGCGGCGCACCCGCAATGCTGCTTTGAGCTGTTTTTCCCGAAATGGCAGTTCGTCGATGATGGTGAATCCCCGTGCCAATGGTGTCGACTGCTGCTGGTCGGTGCTGAGGTAGGCGATTTTCGGGTCGACCAACCAGCCGCCGAGCGATCCGGCTAGATCGCTGACAAGGCCAGCGCGGATCACCGCATCGTCTGGTTCGTACAGGTGTGAACCAACGTCGGCGATCGCTTGGGGACTTCCTGACGTGGTCAGGCTGATTCCCGACGGCAGAACTGTGGCGCGTCGATCAGTTTCAGCGAACGGGAGACCCCACAAACACGCTTCGACAAGGTCGCCGCGATGGCTGACCCATTCGGCTTCAATCCCGTGGGGAACGTCGCTGTGGGCCAGGCCGGGCATGAGTTTGGCCACCGCGGGCCCGTCGAGCAGTTGCCTGACCCATTCCCAGGAGGGACGCAGATCGTTCGTTGACCACGTGCGTCCGCGCGCGTCTCGACGAGCGGGGTCGATAAACGCCACATCGTCGCCGATCACTGTCTCCATCGCATCGCCGACCGCGACCGTGCCGTTGAGCCCCAGGGCGGCGAGGTTGGCGCGAGCGATGGCGGCGCGGACTGGGTCAGATTCGACGCCGCGGACCGTCAGGCCCGCGCGGGCAAAGGCGATGAGGTCGCCGCCGATTCCGCATCCCAAATCTACGACCGATGGTGCACCAGTGGCGGCTAGCCGGGCAGCTCGGTGGTTCGCGACGTGCGATCGGGTGGCCTGTTCGAGAGCGTCGTGGGTGAAATACAACTGCGCCGCGTCGGTGCCGAACTTGGCGGCTGCCTTGCCCCGCAAATGGTTCTGAGTCACCGCCGCTGCCACCAACTCCGGCGCCCACGTCTTTCGCAGACGAGTCCCCAACGCCAGGTCGGACTCAACCCCTGCGCACTGCGCGACCTCACTCAGCAGCATCTGCCCTGCCGGCGTCAACAACTGCTTGAAGGTCTCCTCATCCACTCCCGAAGTCTGACAGGACGCCTCCGTGGGCGGTACCTGTGTTACCGAACGGAGGTGAGGGGTATCTGTGTGACCTATCGGGACCGCTGACGGGTAACTCAGGTACCGCCGATGCAGGTTAGGTAACACAGGTACCGCTCACGGGAGTCTGCTGAGAGCGAACGAGTTAGCACTCTCTTGGGTCGAGTGCCAGCCGCATGCTAGTTTCGGGGTGGCGGGATATCTCGCCGCCAGTCATATCGATTGGGCCCATATTCATCTGTGTGAAAGGGGAGGTCGACATCGTGTCGGTCACCATCCAGCCGCTCGAAGATCGCGTCGTCGTTCAGACCGCTGAGGCCGAGCAGACCACCGCTTCTGGACTCGTCATTCCTGACACTGCCAAGGAAAAGCCGCAGGAGGGCATTGTGCTCGCCGTCGGCCCCGGCCGCATTGACGACAATGGCAACCGCGTTCCGCTTGACGTCAAGGTCGGCGACAAGGTCCTCTACAGCAAGTACGGCGGCACCGAGGTCAAGCACGGCGGTCAGGACTACCTGATCCTC
>JBEBVW010000115.1:0-8457 GCA_040392565.1 Aeromicrobium sp.
GCGTAGAACTTGACGCCACGAGTGTGTTCTTCGCCGAAGCGAGCAACGACGCCACGCTTGGCGCCGCGCATGAGCCGCCAACTGTCGAACGCGACGGTCAGGATGGTTGCGCCCCACATGGCGTTGGAAGCCTGAGCCGCCCACGTGGCATCGACGCGAGTCGCGACGATCGACAGAAC
The DNA here is from genome assembly GCA_040392565.1 of Aeromicrobium sp. Classification (GTDB taxonomy): domain Bacteria; phylum Actinomycetota; class Actinomycetes; order Propionibacteriales; family Nocardioidaceae; genus Aeromicrobium. The sequence continues at coordinate 180 of JBEBVW010000115.1, forward strand.
CAAGATGATGACCAAGATCGGCAGCAAGAATTCGCCGAAGTTCCAGCGCGCATCGACGTAGTCGCGCACATAGCGCCGCACCGGCCCGCGGTCGCGGCCCGGCAGGTAGTCGCCTTCGCCCGCGTTAATCGCGGCCTGCTGCTTGCGGCGGATCTCCGCGCGTGCCCGGCGCTGGCGCTCGGACTGCTCCTTGCGGCTCAGGGGGCGCTTCATCTCGGCCTTGCGTGCTGCTTCGGCTTCACGTCGACTGGGGGTCGGACGGCCCTTGCCACTGGTCGAGCCACTCTCATCTGTCACGCCGTCACCCTACAAGTGGGCGGCGAACATTCCGATCGCGCCCGTACGATGACGCCATGAGCATCTGGCAGCGGATCGTGCGATTGTTCCGGTCCATGTTCGGTCGCGGCGACAATATTGAGAAGCTCAGCGCCCGACTGGATGAGACCTATCGCGAGCAGACACAGCTGCTGCAGAAGGTGCGACGCGGATACGCCGATGTCGACACCAGCCGCAAGCGCGTCGAACTGCAACTGAATCAGTTGCGTCAGCAGATGTCGCAGCTTGACACCGAAGCCCGCCAGGCTGTGGCTGACGACAATGACGAACAAGCGCGCGCCATCCTCGGCCGCCGGTTGGCCTTGGAGAAGGCCGAGTCAGAGCTGGTTGAACGTCACGCTGCGCTCAAGGATGAGCAAGATCGGCTGCAGTTGTCGGTGACCAAGGTCGAGAACGACATCGAAGCGTTCCGTGTCCGCAAAGACACGCTCAATGCACGCCACACTGCCGCATCGGCGCGCGCCCAAATCAATAGCGCGACGAAGGGCATTAATGCGGCCGGTAGTGAGGTCGGCCAGGCCATGAATGCCGCTGAGCAACGCACTCGCGAACTTGAATCAACTGCCGACGCCGTCGACGAGCTTGTTGCCGAGGGTGTGATTTCCCAAGGTGGAGAAGACCCACGCGCTGCGGAAATGCGGCGCTGGGATGCCGAGGCTGCTGAGATTGAGCAGCGACTCAACGAAATGCATGGCTCGAAGAAGGACTCCTGATCATGGCCCGGACACGATTTCGTAGTGACAAAGGCTTGACGCTGCGGATGGGTGGCGTCGGGCTAGGGCTCGGTGCTCTCTACGTCGCGTTCGGTGCATTTCTGATCTACTACACCGGCTTCGCCTTTGGCCTGATCATCGTGCTCGCGATGTCGTGGGGTCAGTGGTATTTCTCCGACACTCTCGCGTTGAAGTCCATGGGCGCCCGCGAGGTGACACCGGAACAGGCGCCCGAACTGCACGCGATGATCGACCGGCTCTGCGCATTGGCCGATATGAAGAAGCCACGGGTAGCGGTCGCCGTCACTGACATGCCAAATGCCTTCGCCACCGGTCGTTCGCCAAATCATTCCTCGGTGTGCGTCACGACGGGCATCCTGCAGCGACTCGACGCCGACGAACTAGAAGGCGTGCTGTCCCATGAGTTGGCACATGTGGCCAACCGTGACGTGACGGTGATGACCGTGGCCTCGTCGCTGGGTTTGCTCGCAGGTTTCATCACCCGCTGGGGCATGTACGCCTTCGGTGGCCGCAATAACAAGAATGGGTTGGGGTTCGTCGCAGTCTTCGCGGTCAGCATGATCGTGTACTTCGTCAGTTTCATCCTGACCCGCTCGCTGTCGCGTTATCGAGAGCTCAGCGCGGACCGCAGTGGCGCGTATCTGACCGGTCGTCCGTCGAAGTTGTCGTCAGCGCTGGTCAAGATTTCTGGCGAAATGGCGCGTATTCCGAACAGCGATCTGCGCGAAGGCCAAGCCATCAGCGCATTCTTCATCGCGCCAGCCATCAACCGCGAATCCATCGGCGCCCTGTTTTCGACACACCCGCCGCTGCAGCAGCGACTTGATCAATTGGCCAAGGTCAGCGCCGAGTTGTCCGAACCTCTCTGAGTACATTCCTGACATGGGGATGTTCGATTGGGTGCTGGGACGCACCCGACCACCGGCGGCTGACCTTGACGCGCTGTTCGCGGTGCCGCAGGCAGCAGTCACGCTGCAAACGCAAGGATTTACTCCTACTGGTCAAGGCGCGGTGTGTTACCGCAGCGGTGAGGGCAGCGCATTCGCTGCAACCGAACAGCAGGCGCAGCAACTCATCGCCACCGACGGTTCGACGGTCGCGGTCACTGATGATTCCTACGGCTTTCGTTGGATGTCGGTGACCCGCACCGGCAGCGATGTTTCGGGATTGGTCACTGACCTGCATGCGGTCAACGTGTCGCTGCGAGACGCCGGATTCGATCAGGCGCTGTTGTGCTCGACGATCACGTTCACGACGCCGGCAGGGCCACCGATGGCGTTGGTGTACGCCTACAAGCGCGGCACCTTCTACCCATTCGTTCCAGCCGGCGAAAACCGTCGCGACAATGCGTTAGAACTGCAGGTTCGCGGCATGATCGACGCCGATCTCGCGATTGAGCCCGAACTAGCGAATTGGTTTGCGATCTGGGGTGCTCCCGGCACCTGAGCACGGGATAGGTTGGTGCCGTGGCATTCAACGACCTGACCCGCGACCAGATCCAAGCCCTGCTCACCGAACAGCAGGCCGCCTACACCCGTCTTCAAGAGGCCGGGTTGAAGTTGGATCTGACGCGTGGCAAGCCGTCGCCGGAGCAGCTTGATCTGTCGAATGACCTGCTCTCGCTGCCGGGAGATAGCTCATTTACCGACGCCAGCGGCACCGATACCCGCAATTACGGCGGACTTAATGGGCTGGCCGAACTGCGTGAGATCTTTGCCCCAATCCTGCAGGCCCCGGTCGACCAGATCGTCGCGGGCGATAACGCCAGCTTGGCGATGATGCACGACAATCTGGTGTTCGCGCTGCTGCACGGCACGGTCGATTCGCCGAAGCCGTGGGCACAAGAGGGTGGCGTGAAGTTCATTTGCCCGGTTCCGGGTTACGACCGCCACTTCGCGCTGACCGAGACCTACGGCATTGAGATGATTCCGGTCGATCTCAATGACGACGGCCCGGATATGGCGCAGGTGCGCGAGCTTGCCAAGGACCCAGCGGTCAAGGGCATGTGGTTGGTGCCGACGTACGGCAACCCCAGCGGTGCGGTCGTCAGCGAAGCGATTGCTGCCGAATTGGCGGCGCTGGAAACGGCAGCGCCCGACTTCCGTCTGTTCTGGGACAACGCCTACGCGGTGCACCATCTGACCAGCGAAAACACCAAGACCGCCGACATTATCGGCCTGTGCTCGGCGTCGGGTCACCCGAATCGGCCGGTCGTTTTTGCATCGACCTCGAAGATCACGTTCGCCGGCTCTGGCGTGTGCTTCTTTGCGTCGTCCACCGAGAATGTTGAGTGGTACCTGAGCCACCTGGCCAAGCGCACGATTGGTCCGGACAAGATCAATCAGCTGCGCCACGCTCGTTTCCTCGGGTCAACCGACGGTGTGCATGCATTGATGGATCGGCATCGCGCGATCCTGGCGCCGAAATTCGATCAGGTCACCTCAACGTTGGAGGAGCGACTCGGCTCCTTCGGCGTTGCTGAGTGGACCGAACCCAAGGGTGGCTACTTCGTCAGCCTCGATGTCGTCGACGGCACCGCATCTCGCGTCGTCGAACTGGCCAAGTCGGCGGGAGTCGCCATGACGCCGGCAGGCGCCTCGTTCCCGTACGGCAAGGATCCGCGCAACCGCAATATCCGCATTGCCCCGTCGTACCCCTCACCCGATGAACTCGGCACCGCGATCGACGTCCTCGCAACGTGTGTCCTGATCGCCGCCGCGGAGCAATCTCTCGCTGAGTGACACGAATTTGCAGCTTTTTGGCGTTGAAAACTGTAAAAACGTGCCACTCAGCGGGGAGGGGAGCCAGGGATCATGAAGGTGTTGGTGGCGCCTGATTCATTTGGCGGGACGCTGAGCGCGCCGGAGGCGGCGCGGGCGATGGTTGAGGGCTGGCAGCGTCAGGCGCCTGGTGATGAGTTGATTACCGCGCCGATGGCCGATGGTGGGCCGGGGTTTGTCGCGGTGTTGCATGAAGCGCTGGGCGGAGACGTCTTCGTTGAGACCGTCTCAGGACCGTATGGCGATCCCACGCCGGTGACCTGGCTGCGGTCGGGTGACACCGCCTATATCGAGTCAGCGCAGGCATGTGGACTGCACCTGTCGGATCGACGTGAGCCACTCATGGCGACGACCGTGGGAGTCGGAGATGTCGTGTTGGCTGCGCTCGATTCGGGGGCGAACCGCATCGTGGTGGGACTTGGCGGAAGCGCCACCAACGACGGGGGAGCGGGCATGCTGGCGGCGTTGGGTGCCACAGCAGATGTGCCACTGGACCGCGGCCCGGTTGCACTGACTGGTGTTACATCGGTCGACCTCACTGGAGCACGCGAGCGACTGGCCGGTCGCGAATTGATCATCGCCTCTGACGTCGACTCGACTCTGCTGGGGATGTTCGGCGCCACCAAGACATTCGGTCCTCAAAAAGGTCTGAACGACGAGCAGATCATCACTGTCGACGGAATCCTCAACGGGTACGTCGAGGCCGTCTGCGGAACTACCCCGTCTGAGCGCCGCGTCGCCGATGCGCCGGGAGCTGGTGCTGCTGGCGGGCTCGGATTCGCTCTTCTCGTCCTCGGCGGCACCGTGACATCGGGAATCGATCTCGTCGCCGATGCAGTGGGACTTGCCGATCTTGCGGCTGGAGTCGATCTGGTGGTGACCGGTGAAGGGTCCTACGACTTCAGTTCTCGTGCAGGCAAGGTGGTCTACGGCGTGGCCCGCGCGGCTGCCAACGCCGCGCGTCCGTGCATCGTCTTGGCAGGTCGCGTTGAGGTCGGTGCGCGCGAAATGCGCGCGATGGGCGTCGAAAGCGGGTACGCCGCCGCCGACGTTGTGGGCCTGGAACAGTCCATGGCCGAGCCGTACTCGGCGGTCGTGGAGTTGGCGGCACGGGTGGCTCGTACCTGGTCGCGTGGGTGAGCCGCGTAGGATGGGAACAGATCCAGCACAGCGCGTGTTGGCATCGATGTACCTAATCCCCACGGCACCCCGGGAGCCACGATGACCGCCACCGAGCACACCACCAGCGACGCCACTTCCACCGATGCGGCGACGGCTGAAGGCATCCAGCTGACCGAAGGCGCCGCGGCGAAGGTCAAGAGCCTGCTTGAGCAGGAGGGCCGCGACGACCTGGCCCTGCGCATCGCAGTGCAGCCGGGCGGCTGCTCGGGCCTGCGCTACCAGCTGTTCTTCGACGAGCGCACGCTCGATGGCGATGAAGTTCACGACTTCAATGGCGTCAACGTTGTGGTCGACCGCATGAGCTTGCCGTACCTGCTTGGTGCCAGCATTGATTTCGTCGACACCATCGAGAAGCAGGGCTTCACCATCGATAATCCGATGGCCACTGGCTCCTGCGCTTGCGGCGACAGCTTCCACTGATCGATCGCCCGCGGGGCGCATGCTCTAGTCTCATCGCGTGCATCTCGCGATTGCTGGCTCAGTAGCCACAGACCACCTGCAGATCTTCCAGGGCAAGTTCTCGGACTCGCTCGTGCCCGATCAGCTCGACAAGCTGTCGGTCTCGTTCCTGGTTGAAGACCTCGACATTCGCCGCGGAGGATGCGCGGCGAACATTGCGTTCGCCCTTGGCGTTCTCGGTCACCGTCCAACCCTGGTGGCGTCGGTTGGCACGGATTTCGTCGATCAGGGTTACCAGACGTGGCTTGAAAGCCATAACGTCGATTGCTCGCTGATCCACGTGTCGCCTACGGCCCACACCGCGTTGTGCACCATCACGACGGACGAGGCGCACGCCCAAATCGTTACGTTCTATCCCGGTGCGATGGCTGAGGCCCGCCGCATTGATGTGGGTGAGATTCACCGCGAACGCCCCATTGACGTGCTGCTGATTGGCCCCGATGATCCGGCTGGCATGCAGCGTCACACCAAGACGGCCCGTGAACTGGGCATCCCGTTTGCCGCCGATCCGTCGCAGCAGTTGGCCTGGGCCGACGGCGAGCTGATCGCCGACCTCGTTGACGGTGCCGCCTACCTGTTCAGCAATGACTATGAAGATGCGTTGATCCAGTCCAAGACCGGTTGGAGCGCTGACGAAGTGCAGTCACGCGTCGGCACCCGCATCGTCACCCGCGGCAAGGACGGCGTCAGCGTCTACCCGGCTGGGGGAGACCCCATCGAGGTCAAGGCCATCCCCGGTGTTGAAGCCGTTGACCCCACCGGCGTCGGCGACAGCTTCCGTGCAGGATTCCTTGCTGGTGTCGCTGCTGGCCTGGATTTGGAGCGCTCGGCGCAGGTGGGTTGCACCATCGCTGCCAGCGTGGTGGAGACCACCGGCACCCAGGAATACGTGCTGAGCCACGAGTCCTTCATCGCACGCTTGACCGCTGCATACGGCGAAGTTGCCGGCGCAGAGGTCTCCTCCGCTCTAACCTTCTGAACAGAGGAGCGCTGCGGCGCCCCAGGTTAGGGTGTCCTCACCTGGGGCCACGCGCGCATCTTGCGTTACTGTTCTGAAGAAGATTCATGGCGTGCGTTCAGGCGCGCCTACGTCGAGAAAGGCGCCCAGTGGCCCGGTTGAAGCTGGCGGTTCTTGCCGTCGCGCTCGTCGCGATCAGCGCATGTTCGCCGATCGATGACTCCGATGTGAAGCGACTCGCCCTGCCGAAGGCGGCGAGTGATCGTACTGACGACATGTGGAATGTCTGGCTTGGTGCCTGGACGGCCACGCTTGTCGTATTCCTGCTGGTTTTCGGACTCATGATGTACGCCATCATCCGTTACCGCCGGCGTAGCGACGACGATGTGCCCAGTCAGGTGCGCTACAACCTGCCGATTGAGGCGTTGTACACATTTGCGCCGGTCATCATCGTGGCGGTGTTCTTCTATCACACCGTTACCGCGCAGAACGCGATGTTGGAGAAGGTTGAGAACCCCGACCACACCATCACCGTTGTCGGCAGCAAGTGGCAGTGGGCGTTCAACTACAACGGCGAAACTGCTGCTGGCGGTGATGACGTTTACGACATCGGCACGCCTGAAGATTTCGCTGATCTTTACCTCCCGGTCGACGAGTCGGTCCGCTTCAATCTGTTGTCGCCGGACGTCATCCACTCGTTCTGGATCCCGGAGTTCTACTTCAAGATGGACGTTGTCCCCGGGCGCGGCCCGCAGGTCAACTCCTTCGATCTGACCCCCACTCGCGAGGGCACCTTCACCGGTCGCTGCGCCGAGTTGTGCGGCCTGTACCACTCGCGCATGTTGTTCAAGGTGCACGTGGTGAGCCGCGCTGAGTTCGACCAGCACATGGCCGAACTCAAGGAGCAGGGCCGCATCGGCGCCCCCGAGGGTCAGAAGGCCGCGATGGAGCTCGCTGGGCTCGAAACTGAGAAGGGTGAGCACTGATGGCTGCTGGAACCGCAGCGTTCGACGCCGGCGATGACCGCGTCGCAACTCGTGAGACCACGCTGGGTCAGAAGATCGTCCAGATTCTGACCACGACCGATCACAAGGTGATCGGCAACATGTACCTGGTCACGTCGTTCGCCTTCTTCATCATCGGCGGCATCATGGCGCTGATCATCCGTGCCGAGCTTGCTCGCCCGGGTACCAACTTCGTTGACGACGAGACCTACAACCAGCTGTTCACGATGCATGGCACCGTGATGTTGCTGATGTTCGCGACGCCGTTGTTCTTCGGCTTTGGTAACGCGATCATGCCGCTGCAGATTGGCGCTCCCGATGTCGCGTTCCCGCGACTGAACATGTTCAGCTACTGGCTGTACCTGTTCGGTTCGCTGATCGCGACGTCCGGCTTCCTGCTGCCGTCGGGCGCTGCCAGTTTCGGTTGGTTCGCCTACGCGCCGCTGAGCGATTCGATGAACTCCCCGGGCGTGGGTGGCGACCTGTGGGTCATGGGTCTGTGGATGTCGGGCTTGGGCACCATTTTGGGCGCCGTCAACTTCATCACCACGATCTTCACGATGCGTGCGCCGGGCATGACCATGTTCCGTATGCCGATCTTCGTGTGGAACACGTTGATCACGGCCATGCTGATCCTGATCGCGTTCCCGATCTTCGCTGCTGCGCTGTTGGTGCTTGCATCAGACCGAATGCTCGGGACCCACGTCTTCGATCCGGCCAATGGTGGTCCGATCTTGTGGCAACACCTGTTCTGGTTCTTCGGACACCCTGAGGTGTACATCATCGCGCTGCCGTTCTTCGGCATCGTCTCGGAGATCTTCCCGG
>JBEBVW010000116.1:0-8353 GCA_040392565.1 Aeromicrobium sp.
TGAAGCCCGGGGTCCTAGCCGCAGCAGCGCTTGCACTGACAACAGCCTGCGGCCCAGTTACCTCCGACAGCAGACCTCACGTCATCGCATCGTTTTATCCCTATGCCTTCGTCGCCGAGCGCATCGGTGGTCCACTGATTCACGTTGAGAATCTGACCTCTCCGGGAGTTGAACCACATGATGTGGAGCTGCGTCCCAAGCAAGTCGCTCACGTCTACGACGCCGACCTAGTGATCTATCAGCGCGACTTCCAGGCAGCCATCGACGATGCTGTCGACCTAGCGAATCGTGCGGCCGAGAACGTTGTGAACGTTGCGGACGATGTCCATCTGCTCAGCGAATCTGCTGCCGAAGGAGGCGCAGATGATCACGGTCATAGCCATGGCGATGACGCCAAAGGAGACCCCCATCTTTGGCTTGATCCGACGTTGCTGATCCCCGTAGCAAAGGAAGTTTCAAGCCGGCTTGCCGCGATCGACCCAGATCACGCTGACGAATACCTGCGCAATGGCGACCGACTCATCAGCGACTTGACTGACCTCGACACACGATTCGCCGACGGACTCGCGCAGTGTGAACGCGACACGATCGTGACCAGCCACGCCGCGTTCAGCTACTTGGCCGAGCGCTATGGGTTGCACCAACTGTCGATCGCTGGCCTCGATCCCAGCAGTGAGCCGTCAGGCCGTCAGCTCGCCCACATCACTGACGAGGTGCGCCACCACGGCATCACCACGGTGTTCACCGAAGAACTCGTCGACCCGTCAAACGCCGAGACCATCGCGACTGCGACCGGCGTTCGCGTCGCCGTTCTGGATCCCATCGAAGGTCTTGGACCCGCCACCGCGAACGAGGACTATCTGTCGTTGATGAAGCGAAATCTCAACGCCCTACGAGAAGCGAACTCTTGCTCATGACCGATACCGCACCTCCCCTGTCCCTCGTCGGCGTCTCGGTTGCGCTCGACAGCCGACTGGTTCTGCACGACGTCAATCTGACGGTTGGCGCGGGCGAATTTGTGGTCCTGCTCGGCGCCAACGGTTCGGGCAAGTCGACGCTGGTGCGCGCTGCCGTCGGCTTGGTGCCGACCATCGGTGGAGACGTCCGTCTGTTCGGCACTCCGCTCGCCGACTTCTCCGATCGCGCGCGCATTGGATATGTGCCGCAGCGCACCCGTGCCGTCGCTGGCGTACCGGCTACCGTCGAAGAAGTAGTTGCCAGCGGGCGCCTCTCGCGGCGTCGCTGGTTCATGCCGCGCACCAGCGCCGATCGCGCCGCCGTTGACGCTGCCATCGAGCGCGTCGATCTGGCTCACCGTCGAAGCTCCCCCGTCAGCGAATTGTCCGGCGGCCAACAGCAACGCGTGCTGATCGCTCGCGCCCTCGCCACTGAGGCCGAATTGCTGGTCATGGACGAGCCGACGGCCGGAGTCGACCACGACAACCAACACGACTTGGCTGACCTGTTGGGCGGGCTCGTCGCCAGCGGAACGTCGGTCCTGTTGGTTGCCCATGAACTCGGCCCCATGGCGCCGCTGATCGATCGCGCGGTCGTGCTCGACAACGGCAGAGTGCGGTACGACGGTGCCGTGGACCAACTCCTTGATGAAGCGCTGGGCCACGCCGCGCACGTACACCGACATACTGCCGAGCCGCCGCGAGAAGAAGGCCTTCCGAGCGAAGGAGCATGGGGATGATCGAACTCCTCGACTACGACTTCATGCGGCGCGCACTGCTGGCCGCAGTCTTCACCGGCCTCGCCGCGCCAGCTATTGGCGTCTTCCTCGTCCACAGACGACTCGAGCTGCTAGGCGACGGCCTCGGCCACGTTGCTCTGACCGGTGTCGCACTGGGCCTGTTGACAGGCATCGCTCCCCTGGTCACTGCCATTGCTGTTGCGGCATTGGGTGCGCTAATCATCGAACTGCTCCGGGCCAAAGGCCGCACCAGCGGTGACGTTGCCCTCGCGATGTTGTTCTACGGAGGCATTGCCGGCGGCGTTCTGCTGACCAATCTTGCCGATGAGAGCGCCGCCAGCCTCAACTCTTATCTATTCGGCTCCATCACCACGGTGTCTACAAGCGATCTCGTCGTGGTTGGTGTGCTCGGCGCAGTGATCGTGGCCGCTTGTTTGGGCCTGGCGCCGCAACTGTTCGCGGTCTGCCAAGACGAGGAGCATGCCAAGGTCAGCGGGTTGCCAGTCTGGTTGTTCAGTGCGCTGATCTCGGTGCTTGCAGCCGTCACCATCACCGTCGCCATGCGCACGGTCGGGCTGTTGTTGGTCTCGGCGTTGATGGTGGTTCCGGTCGCAGCGGCCCAGCAGGTGACCCGCAGTTTCCGCAGCACTCACCTTTTCGCAATGGTGATCGGACTTGCCGCAGCGCTCGGAGGCGTTGTCGCCAGCTATGAAATCGAGACGTCCCCAGGTCCCACCATCGTGATGCTCGCGATCGTCGCATTCGCCGTCTTGACCGTGGTTGGCGCTTCCAAACGCAAGTTCCGGCCGCGGCCGACCGAATAGTTCGAGAGATTGGAGAATGTCATGACTGAGACCCAACGCAACACCCGTCAGCGCCGCGCAGTTGCCGCGATCTTGGCCGATCTCGATGCGTTCAGCAGTGCTCAAGAGATCCACGACGCCTTGCGCAGCCGCGGTGAGTCCGTCGGCCTATCCACGGTCTATCGCAATCTGCAATCACTCGCCGACGCGGCCGAAATTGATGCGCTGCGCAACGACGAAGGTGAGGTGCTTTACCGGCGTTGCAGTTCTGGTCACCACCACCATCTGGTGTGCCGCAATTGCGGACGCACGATCGAAGTCGAAGGCCCCACGGTCGAAAAGTGGGCAGATGGCGTGGCCGCCGATCACGGTTTCCGCGATATCTCGCACACGCTGGAAATTTTCGGTACCTGCACCGACTGCTGATGCAACGCGTCGACACCGTTCTGACCCGCGATGAGTGGTCCGCGCTCGCCCACGCCCACCGCCAACGCGCTGAGCAATGGACGAAGCCGCACATCGCTCGACGCGCACGCCAACAGAAGCATCCGGTCGATGACTTCCTCTTCGAGTACTACGACCTAAGCCCTGGCCGTCTGGCCCGGTGGCACCCGGGTCTGGGAGTTGGTCTGGCCGATGCGCCTGAATACGCAGCACTCAGCGGATACATCGAGCACGACGGTGTCGTCACGGTCGATCCCAGCCGGATCGAGCGGCGTCGGCGTGGCCTTCAGTGGACTCGCGACATGCTCGCCCTCACCGCAGAGCGCCCACTGCACCGCGGCTGCTTCGGACTCCACGAGTGGGCGATGGTCTATCGCGATCGCGACGTTCGTCATCCGCAGCTGCGCCTGAGGTTGGGCGATGAAGGCACGGACCAGGTGGTTGAGTCACACCGGCTGTCGTGCACCCATGTCGATGCCTTCCGGTTCTTCACCGCGCAAGCCATGCCGCTCAACGACCGGCACCTGAGTCGCGCCGATCAGGTGGGCGCAGAGCAGCCCGGCTGCTTGCACGCCAACATGGATCTCTACAAGGCCGCCTATCGAGTGATGCCCTTCGTCGAATCGACTGTTGTGCTCGATGCATTCGAGTTGGCTCTCGATATTCGTCGCGTCGATATGCAGGCGTCACCGTACGACGTGCGCGAATTCGACTTAGCTCCGATCGCCATCGAAACTGCCGAGGGCAAGGCCGAATATCTCAGCCACCAAGAGCGTTTCGCCGAACTCGCCGCTCCCCTACGCCACCGCCTCATCGCCCTGCACGACCAGGTGCTCACCGCAGCCCGGTGATTGAGGAGCGCCCTTCGAGACCGCTCGTTCCTCACCTCCTCAGGAACCGCAAACGAGCCTCGAAATCACCCGATCCAACTACGTCACCCATGGTCTCGAGGCTCCTCGCAGAGCTCGTCACACCTCGACCACCGGGGTTACGCAACACCGGTGATTGAGGAGCGAGCTTGCGAGCCTCGAAATCACCGGATCCAAGAAGTTGGGTGGGGCTAGTGGAGGCGGGTGAGGTGGGTACAGAAGCAGATCTTGTTCCCCTCCGGATCTGCCACGACCCAAAAACGCGGAGCTTCGCTATCGCTCATCAACGTGCCGCCAGCCGCGACAGCTGCAGCAAGACGTGATTCGACTTCCTCCGGTGGGATGCGCAGGTCGAGGTGGAATCGCTGCCGAGGTTCGCTGTGCGGGTCAGTCTGTTGAAACCAGAAGGTGGGAATGACACCGTTGGGGTCGATCAGTTCATCGTCGCCTTCTGCTTTCATCTGCAGCGCCGCTGCCCAGAAAGCCCGCACCCGCGCAATGTCAGCTGCGTCAAGGGCGAACTCGAGCCGCTGCACTGCGGCGGGTTCGGCGGCAACGTTCAGGTCTGCGGCGATCTGACTGATGGTGCGAGCCAGATCGACGTCGCGCTGGGTCTTACCGCCGACGTCGTGACTGGTCAGCAAGACGTGAACGGCTGGATACGTCAATGTCACGTCAGGGTGGTGATTGGCGGCCTCAGCGGCTTCGCTAATCGCGTTGGTCAGTCTCAGGCCCGTGGCGAAGTTGCCGGTGCGGAATCTGGCTTCGATGGCCCCAAGGATGGGCCGCCAATCATCAAGCCCTAGGTCCGCGATCTGGTCCCCCGTCAACAGTTCATTGCTCATACCCGCCACGCTGCCACGATGAGCCGTCGAACTCTAGGGTGTGAGGGTGAGTGATCTGCACATCGTGGCCGGAGACCAGCTGACGACTTCCGACCTGTACGGCATCTGGAAGATCCGCGACGTCGTGTTTGCGTTCGAGCAGCGCTGCGATGAACCCGATGTCGACGACCTCGACTTGCTGTCCACCACTACCCACTTGTGGTTCGCCGACGACAACGGGCCGACGAGCTACCTCCGCTTCCTGACCCACGAAGATCCGTGGCGCCTCGGTCGCGTATGTACGCGCAAAGAGGCGCGCGGACAAGGCCTGTCAGGCCAGCTGATCACCGCGGCCCACGAGCGGTGGGGGCATCGGCCAATCAAGATCGGCGCACAGTCATACCTAGAAGACTGGTACGCCTCATTTGGCTACGTCACCTGCGGCGACCACTACGACGACGCCGGGATCGACCACGTCCCGATGCGGCGACCCGCTGACGTCTGATCAGTTGAGATCGCGGATCGTGTTGAGCGCCTCAGCGACATCGCCGTTGGCCTGCGTCGCGTAGTTCTCAACTGCGGTCAGCGCAGCCTGCGCAGCGTCGCCATAGGTGAATGTGTAGCTGCGATTGTCATCGATACGGCCTGCCAGCGTGGTGGCCTTGTCGATGACTTCCTGCAAAGCCGCTGTCGTGAGGTTCGCCGCCTCCGTCGCCCCCTCGGGCACCGGCACCTGGCTGAACACGTCCCGAGCGTTCACGAACGCAGGGATCAACCGACCCCGCACCTGATCACTGGATTCCAGAAGCACGCCGTCGACATAGTCCGTGGGCCGCAATTTCAGCGCTTTGCGAGCGGCCTTCACGAAGACCTTGTCCTTTTCGGCTTTCTTCAGGGCCTTGCTCAATTTCTTGTAGGGAGCAAGCAGATCGTCGGCAACCCGCTGCGCTTCGGCGTAGGTCGACGATGACGTCTGAGCCTTCCCCTTCACCTCGGGCAAAACCGGCGGCTCAGCGATCGCCGCGGTCAGCGCACGCCGCAGATCGGCCGGATCATCTTGCTTCGCACCGTCCAACGCCTTGACCACGCCAATCCGGAAGGTAGCGACGTCATTCAGATAGTTCGAGCCGATGTCGTCTGCGGCCTCAATCCGATCCGCCTCACGCTGGTTCTCGAGCACGACGAAGCCGCCCAGGCCTGCCCCGACGAGGATCGTGATCAGGACGGGCAAGACGAGGGCCCAGCCTCGCAGCGGCCGTGGATCGGACTGCACGGATTCAGTGTGTCAGGCGCCAGCAGGTGTGATGCCGTGTCGACGCAGGCCGTAGGTCATCGCGTCGGTCAGCGCTTCCCACGAAGCTTCGATGATGTTGGCGCCCACACCGACAGTGACCCACGCGTCCTTACCGTCAGACGTCTCAATCAGCACACGCGTTACAGCATCGGTGCCGTGGCCCGAATCGAGGATTCGTACGCGGAAGTCGATCAGGTGGAAGCGAGCCACGTCGGGATACACCCGCTCGATGGCTTGACGCAGAGCGTGATCGAGCGCGTTGACCGGACCGTTGCCCTCGCCCACGACCACGAGCCGTTCCCCGCCAGCGTGCAACTTGACGGTTGCCTCCGACGTCGCCGCCGCTGCCGGTCCACCGCTGCGGCCGGCCTCTGCGGTGACTCGCCAGGACTCGATATCGAAAAATTGAGGAAGGTCACCCAACTCCTGGGCGAGCAGCAATTCGAACGAAGCGTCGGCGGCCTCGAAGGTGTAGCCGGCCTGCTCCATCTGCTTGACTCGATCGGTCAATCGCGACAGTCGGTCGGCGTCGTCGGTCAGGTCGTACCCGAGTTCTTTGCCCTTAAGCTCGATCGTCGCGCGACCGGCCATCTCCGAGACCAGCAGACGCATGTCATTGCCGACCAGCGCGGGGTCGATGTGCTGGTAGAGATCGGGGTCAACCCGAATTGCGCTGGCATGCAGACCCGCCTTGTGCGCAAAGGCGGAAACGCCGGTGTAAGGCTGACGAGCAGACGGCGGATAGTTCGTGATCTCGGCGATCGCGTGGGCGATGCGTGAGGCGTCGGCGAGCCGACCCTCAGGCAATACCGACTGTCCCAACTTCAGTTCCAGATTGGCCACGCTGGTGATCAGGTCCGCGTTGCCTGTGCGCTCGCCGTATCCGTTGATACAGCCTTGCAAGTGCGTCGCACCGGCCATCACTGCAGCCATCGAATTGGCGACCGCGCACCCAGTGTCGTTGTGCGCGTGGATGCCCAAACGCGCGCCGACGCTCATGGCATCGCCGACGATGTCGGTGACCATGTGCGGCATCATGCCGCCGTTCGTGTCGCACAACACTGACACCTCAGCGCCAGCAGCGGCGGCCGTGGCGATGACTTCAAGGGCGTAATCGCGGTTGTCGAGATAGCCGTTGAAGAAGTGCTCCAGATCGACGAAAACCCGCTGACCTTCGCTGATCAGGTGGGTCACGGTGTCGCGCACCATCGCGAGGTTCTCCTCAAGCGTGGTGCGTAACGCCAGTTCAACGTGCTTGTCGTGGCTCTTGGCCACCAGCGTCACGACCGATGCGCCCGACTCGCGCAACGCGGCGACTAGCTGGTCGTCAGCGGCCGCCACATTCGGACGTCGGGTAGAACCAAAAGCCGCCAACGTCGCATGCTTGAGATCGAGTTCCTTGGCCGCCAACGCGAAGAACTCGGTGTCCTTCGGATTCGAACCGGGCCAGCCACCTTCGATATAGCCCACACCGAGATCGTCGAGGTGCTGAGCAATGTTCAGCTTGTCCTGGACCGAAAGGTTGAGACCTTCCTGCTGCGCGCCGTCGCGCATCGTGGTGTCGTAGACGTGAAAGTCTGCGACGGGTTGGTAGCCCTGCTGGTGGGACTGCTGGGTGCTGCTCACGATCTCGTCCTCGGTTCTGGCCAACAAAAAAGCCTCCCGGGTCAGGGAGGCAGCGCGCTGGGGATGTCTTACGCCCCGGCGCGCCCGGCAATGATGATGGCGCTGTGTTGCACGCCTAGAAGTCTAGACTCACCGCTCGTGGCTAACAACAGCCGGATCGTGCCCGTCCCGCAGCGCTGCCAAAGCGTCCATGCGGTGTTCTGTCCGTCGCCCTCGTCAAGCGATGTGGACATCGAGGTGCCGCCAGCCGTTCTGCTCCGTCATTTCGGCGCAACCGATGACGCGGTCGAACGACTCGCTGGCCGAATTCACTGCCGTTTGGTTTCGGCGGAGTACACGCCTGAAAGTGCTGCCTCAGCCATGGCTGAAGTACGCCGCGACGCGCTGCAACTCGCTGCCGCCGACGACGGCGTGGTGGTTGACCTACTGATACCGCGCATCGTTACCGACGGCCCGGATCAGGCTGCAGCGACTGTCGCCGCACAGTGGGTCGCGATGGACTTGGAAGACAACGTCCTGCACTCACGAGGTCTCGACGCCTTCGGCCTCCCCGAGTTGAGCATCGCTGTCGCTTCGCCCGAGCAAACCTCGATGCTTTTGGCCATCGCAATGGGCCTACTTCAGCGGCTCATCACCGAATGGCCTGAGCAGGACCCCGTCGGACCCGCGGGTGTGACTCTGCGCGACATCGCTCTGGCCTACGGCGACGCCGACGCCGCCTCCGCACCCACGTCCCCCGCCGTCGACCTCCTGATCGACTACCTGCCCCACGCAGAAACTCTCACGGTCACCCTCGA
>JBEBVW010000117.1:0-8246 GCA_040392565.1 Aeromicrobium sp.
ACGAGGTCGAGATCGGCAGCGGTGATGCCTTCCTTCTCCAGCGCACGAGCGGTGGAGGCGGCCGGCTGCAACTGCAGCGTCGAGTCCGGGCCAGCCGTCTGACCGTGTGCGCCAATCTCGGCAAGCCACTCCAAGCCCAGCTCTTCAGCCTTGGCCTTGCTCATCACGATGACAGCGGCAGCACCGTCGGAGATCTGCGAAGCCGAGCCAGCGGTGATGGTGCCTTCCTTGGTCACCGGCCGCAGACCGCCCAGGGTCTCGACCGTCGTATCGCCACGGACGCCCTCGTCAGCGGAGATGACGATCGGATCGCCCTTGCGCTGCGGGATTTCAACCGGCACGATCTCGTCGTCGAACAGGCCGTTCTTCTGCGCCTGCGCGGCACGCTGGTGCGATGCAGCAGCGACGGCGTCCTGCTCTTCGCGAGTGAACTGCTGAGCGGCGGCGTTGCAGCCGTCGGTCAGGTTGATCATCGGCTGCTTGGTGAACTGATCGAACAGAGCGTCGTATGCCATCGAATCGACGAGCGTGGTGTCGCCGAACTTGAAGCCGTCACGCGACTTCGGCAGCAGGTGCGGAGCGTTGGTCATCGACTCCATGCCGCCGGCGACGACGATGTCGAACTCTCCAGCGCGGATCAACTGATCTGCAGTGGCAATGGCGTTCAGGCCCGAAAGGCAGACCTTGTTCACAGTGATGGTGGGCACGGACATCGGGATGCCGGCGCCGACGCTGGCCATACGCGCAGGGTTCTGGCCCTGGCCGGCCTGAATGACCTGGCCCATGATGACGTACTCGACCTGGTCGGGGCTGACACCGGCCTTCTCGAGTGCGCCCTTGATGGCGATGGCGCCGAGATCGGCAGCCGAAAGCGACTTGAGTCCACCTGACAGGCGGCCAATCGGCGTACGTGCACCCGCGACGATCACGGACTGAGTCATGAGAGGTACTCCTTTGAGGTCAATTGCGGTCACTGTACCGAGCCGCATCCGCCTGCCGCACCAGATGTGCGATCAATCACGCACGCTGGGCTACCGGTGTCGCCCCACGCATATGTGTCCTAATCTCGTGCACATGTCACAGACACCCCTCGTCCCCGAGCACCTCCTGTTGGCGATCGACCATGTCGGCATCGCTGTACCTGATCTCGATGACGCCCTTGAGTTCTATGCATCGACCTTCGGCCTGCACTCGCTGCACGAAGAGGTCAACGAAGAGCAGGGCGTGCGCGAGGCGATGCTGGCCGTCGGTGACTCCGGTTCGTGCATCCAGCTCCTGGCTCCGTTGAGCGATGAATCGACGATCGCGAAGTTCCTCGCCCGCAATGGCCAGGGCATCCAGCAACTCGCGTACCGCGTGGCCGATATCGACGCAGTGTCAGCCATCTTGCGCGAGCGCGGCGTTCGCCTGCTCTACGACCTGCCGAAGCGCGGCACGTCCGACAGCCGAGTGAACTTCGTCCATCCGAAGGACGCTGGCGGTGTGCTCGTTGAGTTGGTTGAACCGGCTGCTCACCCAGCTCACTGACCTTCGCTGAGACGACAGTCACAGCGTTCAGACATGGCCCAGCGCCATGACTGCTGAGTAACATCGCACGAACGCCTTGTGGCAATCCGAGTACGACGAACTTGAAGGAACTACTGTGCAGCAGATCCTCGACGCCATCCTCGCCGGCGACACCGCCGGAGGAGACTTTGCGAACCTCGAGATCCCCGACCACTACACCGCCGCGACTGTCCACAAGGACGAGGTCGAGATGTTCGAGGGCGTCGCATCGCGCGACAAGGACCCCCGTAAATCGCTGCACGTAGAAGATGTCGCTCTTCCTGAGCTCGGCCCGGGCGAAGCGCTCGTCGCTGTCATGGCGTCGGCAATCAACTACAACACCGTGTGGACCTCGATCTTCGAGCCAGTCTCGACGTTCGGCTTCCTGGAACGCTACGGCCGCTTGTCGCCGCTGACCAAGCGTCACGATCTGCCGTATCACGTGGTCGGCTCGGATCTGTCTGGCGTCGTGCTGCAGACCGGCCCCGGCGTCACCAAGTGGAAGCCCGGCCAAGAGGTTGTCGCGCACTGTCTGTCTGTGGAGCTGGAAGCACCCGACGGCCACGACGACACGATGATGGATCCCGAACAGCGCATTTGGGGCTTCGAGACCAACTTCGGCGGCTTGGCACACATTGCACTGGTCAAGTCCAATCAGTTGCTGCCCAAGCCGGCGCACCTGACGTGGGAAGAGGCCGCGAGCCCCGGCTTGGTCAACGCCACCGCCTACCGCCAGCTCGTTTCCAAAAACGGCGGCAATATGAAGCAGGGTGACAACGTGCTGATCTGGGGCGCTTCGGGCGGCCTGGGCGGCTTCGCCACGCAGTACGCCCTCAACGGCGGCGCCAACCCGATCTGTGTCGTTTCCAATGAGGAGAAGGCCAAGATCGTCCGTTCGATGGGCGCTGAGCATGTCATCAACCGTTCCGAGGAGAACTGGAAGTTCTGGAACGAAGAGGGCACCAAGCAGAACCCCAAGGAATGGCAGCGACTCGGCAAGAAGATCCGTGAGCTGACCGGCGGCGAAGACATCGACATCGTGTTCGAGCACCCCGGCCGTGAAACGTTCGGCGCTTCGGTCTACGTCACCCGCAAGGGCGGCACCATCACGACCTGCGCTTCAACCACGGGCTACATGCACGAGTTCGACAACCGCTACCTGTGGATGAACCTCAAGCGCATCGTCTCCAGCCACTTCGCCAACTACCGCGAGTCGTTCGAGGCCAACCGCTTGATCGATCAGGGCAAGATCCACCCGACCCTGTCGCGGACCTACTCCTTGGCCGACGTCGGACAGGCAGCGCTCGACGTGCACAAGAACCTGCACCAGGGCAAGGTCGGCGTGCTGTGCCTGGCACCCGAAGAGGGCCTCGGTGTGCGCGATGAAGAAAAGCGCGCGCAGCACTTGGACGCGATCAACCGCTTCCGCGGCATCTGATCCACAGCAAGCCCGTCAGGGGCTGTGCCGCACGTGCGGTGCAGCCCCTGACCGCTTTTCACCGGTCTGCGTTATCGGCAACGCCCTTCACCACGACAACTGGTCTCCCTCGGCAGGTATGCTGACGGCGGTTTACTCATCGCTTCAACCTCCCTGGGATTCTCATGTCTGACAGCACTGCCACCCGCGCACTCGACGCTGCCGCTAAGTCGGCCGACGCATCGTTCCCCTTGGCTCGCCGAGGAGGCTACGACAGTGACGCTGTTGACGCCTGGGCTCAGACGCAGAGCAGCGAACTGCAGCGCGCCGCCCTGTCGCTCAAGGACGTTGAGGCAGAGAACAACAAGCTTCGCGATCTGATCGAGAAGCTCAAGGATCGCGTCGAAGCCGTTGAGCGTCCCACGTACACCGGCTTGGGCAATCACGCTGCCCAGTTGCTGGGCCTGGCAGAGCAGGAAGCCGACGACGTCCGCACTCGCGCAGTCCGCGAAGCCGAAGAGCTCGTGCGCAACGCCGAGGAAGAAACTACGTTGCTGCGCGCTGAAGCCGATCGCGCAGCCCAGCAAGTGCGCGCTGAGGCAATCGCCGAGATTGAGGAAAAGCGCAAGCAGTTGCTCGCCGACGCTGAAGCTCTGAACGCCGAGGCCAAGGCACATTCGGAAGACGCTCGTGCCCAGGCCGACCGCGAGGCCGCCCAGATCAAACTGGCAGCTGAGCAGGACGCCCAAAACATGCGTCTGGGTGCAACCCGCGAGGTTGAGCAGGCGCGTGCCGCAGCCGACCGCGAAGTCACCGAAGCGCGCCGTGTGCTCGCTGTTGAGAAAGAACGACTCGCTCGCGAGGCCACCGAGAACCACCAGTCAGCCACCGAGCAGACCGCCAAACTGGTTGCCGATGCCGAAGCGCGCGCGCAGGCAGCTGATGAGCGCGCCCGCGACATCATGGCCCAGGCCGCCAAGGCACGCGAGGACGGTGACGCTGAAGCCAGCCGCGTTATTGAGAACGCCAAGCGGGAGGCCGAGTCGTTGGTCTCCGGCGCCCGCGCTGAGGCCGAACACATCCGCGCTTCGGCAGTAACTGAAACCGAGCGCCAGACCCGCATGCTGCGCGCAGAGGTCGAGGACCTGCAGCGCAAGCGCGACGGCATCATGTCGCAGATGGGTCAGTTGCGCGACATCGTTTCGACTTTTGCTCCCGAAGCCAAGGCAGAGGCTGAGGCCGCAGCTGAAGCCAAGGCGCCTGCCAAGGCCAAGCAGGCTGAGGCTAAGCCAGCTGAGGCTGACAAGCCCTTAGCCGAAGTTGCTGAAAAGGCCGAAGAAGCTCCTGCAGCTGAGTAATCAGCTCTCGGGTCACACCCGCCGCCAGCACGAGGTATGCCAGTGGCGGCGTTCATCGATCGCTTCTGCGCTCAGCAAGGCCTTTTCCACCGGCCAGATCAGCACATGGTCTGTTCCTTCGGCAATGACCTGCTGACAGCCCGGACAGCGGTATTCCTTGGATGATCCACGCAGTTGGCGGACGTTCCACGACTGCCCCGAGCGCGTCTCAATCTGTTGCGAACTGACAGCGCCGCCAACTCCCCGTGGGGGCTGCGGCAACTTTCGGCTGTGGCGGCGTGGAGACACCATTGAATCTTATTGGTCGATCCAATTGGCTGACCCTAGTCAGCCGTCCTCAGATCAGGCGCAGTAGCCGCGCACCCAACCCGAATGCTTCGCGGTCTCAGCCAGCGCCTCATCGAACTTCAGCACCACGACTTCCTCGGTGCCGGTGAACTGGAACAGCACGACATCGGTCAATCGCGGATCACCCTGACACACACGGCCAAGTGCCTGTTGATCGTCGATGGCGCGGTTGAGCGAAGCATTCAACGCCGGCGTAGGGGCAGGCACCTGCGGGACCGACTCGGAGGACTGCACTCGACCGCCATCGAGAACGCCCACGGCGGCCATCAGGCCGACGGCAATCGATACCGATACCAAGCGGATGACACGCGCCAGCACCAAGGGTGCGGTGGTCAGCGTGTCCATGATTGCTCCTACGAGTACGGACCCCCCGTCCGTCAAGAGCAACGACGAATACGCACTGGAGTTACCGCCTGATTCCCGATTAGGTGGTAGATCACTCCAGCGCGTATTCGCGCAGGTCATCGCCACATAGTGGCGACGGGCTGTCAGTAAGTGTGGAAGCCAGCGCCGGTCTTGCGACCGAGCTTGCCTTCCTCAACCAGCGAAACCAACGTGGGGGCCGGTTCCCAGTCGGCGTGACCGAAGGTTGCGACCAGTTCGCGCTCAATGGCCAGCGAGACATCGTTACCCACGACGTCGAGCAACTGGAACGGTCCCATCGGCAGGCCGGTGGCCTTCATCGCGGTGTCAATCTCATCCAACGAGCCTTCGCCGGCCTCGGTGTACTTGATCGCGTCGTTCAGGTACGGGAACAGCAGCGCGTTGACGATGAAGCCCGCACGGTCGCCGCAGGAGACCGGGTGCTTGCCAACAGCCAAGCACAGCGCGCGAACCGTCTCATCGACCTCTTCGGTGGTCTCGTCTGCCGTGACGACCTCGACCAGCTTCATGACTGCAGCGGGATTGAAGAAGTGCATGCCAATGACGTCCTGCGGACGGCTGGTGACAGCTGCACACGCATTGATCGACAGCGAAGACGTAGTCGTCGCCAAGATCGCACCGGGCTTGGTGATGCGATCCAGATCGCGGAACAGGTCGAGCTTGATGTCCAGGTCCTCGGCGATGGCCTCAACGACCAGATCGACGTCAGCCAGTGCCTCACGCTCGGTAGCGCCGGTCAGACGACCCAAGACGTCAGACTTGCCGTCCTCGTCCAGCTTCCCGCGCGAAATGGCCTTGTCGAGGCTCTTGGTGATCGCAGAAACGACGCCGTCGAGCTTGTCCTGTCCACGACCAATGAAGGTCACGTCGTAACCGGCCTTGGCGAAGACCTCGACGATGCCCGAGGCCATCGTGCCGGTGCCGACAACGCCGACCTTCTCAACCGTGCGGCGGATCTGCGGTGCGGCTTCGTCACCGGCAGCACCCAACTGTGCGAACGTCGAACCATCGGCAGCCTGTGCAGTCAGCACGGACACCGGGTTGTGAACCTCAGCGCCGGTCTCGGCGTAAAGCTTGGCCAGACCATCGGCGACGGTGGCGGCACCGAGCGCGTCAATCAGCGCCAGCGGGCCTACGGGGTATCCGCAGCCGAAACGCATCGCGGCATCGATGTCGGGGGCCGTTGCGTAGCCCTCCTCGAACATCGTCGCGGCGTGATTCAGGTACGGGAACAACAGACGGCGAGCGGTCTGCGCGTCGCGGCCTTCACCCGTAATCTGGTCGACGATCTCCTGCACGGTTACTCCTAAGTAGTAATGGGGTCGTGAAAGACTAACGCGTTGCCTCATGCGCTGGGGCACAGTGAGAGCGACACCACAAGAAAGCAGGGAAATTCGTGCGTCTGATCGTGGCTCGATGCCAGGTGGATTATGCGGGCCGACTGACCGCTCATCTCCCCCTCGCAACCCGCGTGATTATGGTCAAGAACGACGGATCAGTACTGATTCACTCCGACGGCGGCTCCTATAAGCCGCTGAACTGGATGAGTCCCCCGTGCACCCTGCGCGAAGGTGTGGCCGAGGACGACGCAGACATCGTCGAGTGGCTGGTATCTGCCACCAAGAGTGACGACACCCTGCGGATTCGTATCGAAGAAATCCTCAGCGACAGCTCGTACGACTTAGGCGTCGATCCCGGTCTGCAAAAGGACGGCGTCGAGAAGCATCTGCAGGAACTGCTCGCCGAGCACACAGCCGCGTTGGGCGCGGGCATGAGCCTGGTGCGCCGCGAATACATGACCGCCATCGGCCCAGTCGACCTCCTGTGCAAGGACGCTGGCGGCGCCTCAGTGGCGGTGGAAATCAAACGCCGCGGCGAAATCGACGGCGTCGAACAGTTGACGCGCTATCTGGAACTCATGAATCGCGATCCGAAGCTGCGCCCTGTACGCGGCATTTTCGCGGCCCAAGAGATCAAGCCCCAGGCCCGCACGCTGGCCACCGACCGTGGCATCGAATGTGTTGTCGTCAACTACGACGAACTGCGCGGAATCGATGATCCCAGCCTGAGGCTGTTCTGATCGAGACCGCGCAGTCAGTCGCTGTGATCACCAGGTGATTTCGATCTCGATACCCTGCTCGTCGTCGGAAATCTCGACCTCCAGGTTGAAGTCAACTTCAGCCGGAACACTCAACGTGACCCGGTGCCCGCCGCGGGTCAGGTCGAGAGAGTTCTTGCCAGCGATCTCGTCGGCGATGGCCCGTAGCCGGTCCGCTGCCTCTTCGCGACGCATGCGTACCGTCTCATCGATCTCGAACAGGTCCATCTGTGCCCTCCTGCAGGTGTATGAATTGGTAGTGCCAACCTACGCGAGGCGTTCGAAGGAATTCTCAGCAGGGAATTCTCAGCGAAGTGCAATGACTGACTGCAGTGCCGAGGCGACCGCATCCTTGTTCATGAACGGTTCTCCGGCCATGGATTTGGGCACCGAGACACGCACCGAGATCACGGTGTCGCCGATCAACGCACGAGCCGCGGCCGAGGCGTCGGCACCCCGATTGGTGTACCAAGCCGCGGCATCGGTGCCGTCGATTCCGGTGAGAGCTTCGGTGGTCGCCAGTCTGTCCCAGTACGCCTTCATGCCTGCTGCGTCGTCCGCCGCGGTATCGATGTAGATCTCGATGCGATTCTTGTCGGTGAACGAGTCGCCTTGGTAGGCAAAGGTGCAGTGTGAGGATTCACTCTTGAACCCACCGGTGGAGACCGGCGCGAGCGCCTGCGGCTTGATCTGCTGCGGCTTTTCTGCCCGCATTTTCGCGATGATCGGGGCTAGGTCGTCGCATTGAGCAGCCAGCGATTCCACGCTCAGACCAGTCGTGGTCGCTGACGGGCTCTCACTGGCAGCAGCGGTGGTCGATGCCGGGTCGGTCGGCGTCGTATCCTTCTCGCTACAACTGGCCGCGAACACCACCAAAGACGCACAGATCACTGTCGTCCTTGCAGCTCGCGTCATAGCCGAAATCCTCATGTCATCGCCTCCTGATCACCTGCGTCACGCAATTGCAGGTCGATTGCACCACTGCTGCGGGTCCGAACTCATCCGTGGTAGCCACCAGAGTGTGCACCAAGCGGTGGAGGGGCAGCGATCACTGCAGCGGAACGTCGAAGACCTCAGTACCCAATGCATCCCAACG
>JBEBVW010000118.1:0-8173 GCA_040392565.1 Aeromicrobium sp.
AGCTGGCGCAGGCTTGGAAAGGCCGTGTGCAGCAAATGGGAGCACTACTTGATGAAGAATAGGAAGGGCACTGACATGGTGGATGTCACTGTCGAGAAAGACCTCGACGCACTCACGCTGACCGTCGTGGCGACGTTCAATCACCCGGTGGAGAAGGTCTGGGACCTCTACGCCGATCCCCGCAAACTGGAGCGCTGGTGGGGACCTCCCGGTTATCCGGCCACCGTGACCGAACACGAGCTCTCCCCCGGCGGCATGGTCCGCTACTTCATGACCTCGCCCGAGGGCGAGAAGTACTACGGACTGTGGAACGTAAAGTCGGTTGATACCGGCAAGTCGTTCGTAGTCGAAGACCTGTTTGCCGACGACAACGGCGAGCCGAACATCGAACTGCCATCGACGTTGATGACGTTCGACTTCACACCCACCGAGGCAGGCTCGACCATGACTTCGGTCTCGAGCTACTCATCGCTCGAAGGCCTCGAGCAGGTCCTGTCGATGGGCGTAGTCGAGGGGCTGCAGGGCGCCATGAGCCAGATGGAAGCGATCCTGGCCGACTAATCGACCAGCTGAACACCATGAGGCAATGGTGTTCCGGCACTCCTCATCGCATGCAAACCATGAGGAGTGCCACATTCCCATGGCCTCATGGTGTTCCGGCGCCTCTGGTCGAACAGCGAAACGCCCCCACCCAGAGTTGGGTGGGGGCGTTCCGTTTGTAGATCAAAGACCGGCGGCAGCCTTCAGAGCAGCAGCGCGGCTGGTGTCTTCCCACGGCAGACCCGGGCGACCGAAGTGGCCGTATGCGGCGGTCTGCGCATAGATGGGGCGCAGCAGGTCGAGATCGCGCACGATTGCGGCCGGCCGCAGGTCGAACACCTCAAGCACGGCGTCGCGGATCTTGTCGACCGGAACAACCTCAGTGCCGTACGTGTCGACGTAGAAGCCCACCGGACGGGCCACGCCGATGGCGTAGGCAATCTGCACTTCAGCCTTACGGGCCAGACCAGCGGCCACGATGTTCTTAGCAACCCAACGGGTGGCGTAGGCGGCAGAGCGGTCAACCTTGCTCGGATCCTTGCCTGAGAACGCGCCGCCGCCGTGACGGGCATAGCCGCCGTAGGTATCGACGATGATCTTGCGGCCAGTGAGGCCTGCATCGCCCATGGGGCCACCGATAACGAACTTGCCGGTGGGGTTGATGTGCGACTTGTAGTCCGAGGAGTCGATGTCGTACTGGGCCAGCACTTCGTCAATCACGTGCTTCTTCAGATCGGCCGGAAGCTGGTTCTCCAGATCGACGCCGTCTTCGTGCTGAGTCGAGATGACGATGGCCTCAAGGCGGACCGGCTTGTCGTCATCGTCATATTCGATGGTGACCTGCGTCTTGCCGTCCGGACGCAGATACGGCAGCGTGCCATCCTTGCGGACCTTGGTCAGCTGTTCGGCGAGGCGGTGCGCAATGGTGATCGGCAACGGCATCAGCTCGGGCGTCTCATCGCACGCGAAGCCGAACATCAGGCCCTGGTCACCGGCGCCCTGCAGATCGAGTGGATCAGTTGCGCCGCCGAGGCGTGCCTCTTCGGCCTTGTCGACGCCCTGGGCGATGTCGGGCGACTGCGCATCAAGGGTGACCTGGACTGCGCACGATTCGCCATCGAAGCCCTTGGTGGACGAGTCGTAACCGATCTCCAGAACGCGGTCGCGGGCAATGCGCGCGATGTCGACGTATGCCTCGGTAGTGACTTCGCCGCCGACCAGCACCATGCCGGTGGTCACGAACGTCTCAGCGGCGACGCGGCTCTTAGGATCCTGGGCCAGTAGTGCGTCAAGGATGCTGTCGCTGATCTGATCGGCGATCTTGTCCGGATGACCTTCGGTCACGGACTCGGAAGTGAAAAGACGGCTCACTTGCTCTCCTGTTTCGGGTTGACGCGCAGTTCCGGCGCGCTCGGAAGTCTAACGAGACAGCCGGACAGAAGTTTCTAACCGTCCACGCGTTGGACTACTGCGTCCCAAATGGCATGCGCCAAGTCGATCTTGGGGCCGAACGGGACTTCTGAAACGGACCCGTCCGAACCCAACACCACAGCTTCATTTTGTTCAGAACCAAAGACTTTGCCTGCACTGACGTCATTGACGACAAGCAGATCGCAGCCCTTGCGTTCAAGTTTTGCACGGCCGTGTTCGATAACCGTGGCGTTTGCATCGCCAGTCTCTGCTGCGAAGCCGACGATGACTGGGCGTTTGCTAGTCCGGCGTGCGACGAGCTCGGCCAAAATGTCTGGGTTCTCGACCAGCGCAATGTCGGGCGCCACGCCGTCGCCGGTCTTCTTGATCTTCGATTCGATGAACTCCGCTGGACGGAAGTCAGCCGGCGCTGCGGCCATGACCACCGCGTCAGCGTCGGCACTGGCCTCAAGAACGGCCTGTCGCAGTTCTTCTGTGCTGCCAACTCGCACGATGTCAATGCCGGCCGGATCAGGCAGCGACACGTTAGCTGCGACCAACGTGACACGGGCACCTCGGGCAACCGCCGCCTCGGCCAACGCATAGCCCTGGCGCCCAGACGAACGGTTGCCCAAATAACGCACGGGGTCCAGGTATTCGCGAGTACCACCAGCCGAAACGACGACGTGTCGGTCGGCGAGGTCAGTGGAACGTCCCTCAAGGACTTGCAATGCTGCCGCGTAGATGGCCGACGGATCGGGCAATCGACCCTTTCCGGTGTCGACGCCGGTGAGGCGACCCACAGCCGGCTCAAGCACCACAACACCACGTTCGCGCAGCGTCGCGACATTGGCCTGCGTGGCTGCGTGCTCCCACATTTCGGTGTGCATCGCCGGGGCCATGACCACGGGACACCGTGCCGTCAGCAACGTGTTGGTCAACAGATCGTCGGCCAATCCATGGGCCGCCTTGGCCAACAGATTGGCCGTCGCCGGAGCGACGAGAACAAGATCAGCGGACTGTCCGATTCGGACGTGAGCGACCTGATCGACGTTCTCAAAAACCTCGGTCTGCGCGGGCTTGCCGGACAACGCTTCCCAGGTGGCAGCGCCCACGAAATTCAGCGACGAAGCGGTGGGTACGACCCGAACGCTGTGGCCAGATTCGGTGAACAACCGCAGGAGCTCTGCGGCTTTATAGGAAGCGATGCCTCCGGAAACTCCGAGGACGATCTCGGCCATGGATGGACCCGGAAGGATCAGGCCTCGGACTGGGCGGCAGCAGCTGCAGCGGCCTCAGCCTCAGGATCGATGTCTTCGACCGTCAGCAGGTCGGCGTTGATCTCGCGCAGGGCGATGGACAACGGCTTCTCCTGAACGCCAGTCTCCAACAGCGGGCCGACGTACTCCAGCAGGCCTTCACCCAACTGCGAGTAGTAGGCGTTGATCTGACGAGCACGCTTGGCGCTGTAAAGCACCAACTTGTACTTGGAGTCGGACTTCTCCAGCAGATCGTCCAACGGCGGGTTGGTGACGCCCTCGGCGACGGAACGGGTGATGGCCACGGTGATCCTTCTGATGGTCCGCAAACTGGCGGAAATGTGCGTATTCGAGGTGAGCGATGGTCGGGCGGCGCTGCGTTCAGCCAGCCTGACCAAACAAGTCTACCAATTCTCTGGTTGCGTCTTCGACATCGGAGTTCACGATCGTCACGTCAAACTCCTCTTCGGCAGCCAATTCGACGTGTGCGGTCTCCAACCGGCGAGCACGCTCTTCGGCATCTTCGGTGCCGCGACCGACCAGACGATCAACGAGTTCGTCAAAACTCGGCGGCTTGAGAAACACCATCAGCGCCTCTGGCATCCGCTCTTTGACCTGTCGGGCACCCTGCAGATCGATCTCCAGCAGGGCTGGACGACCAGCCGCCAACTGTGCTTCCACTGCGGCGCGCGGGGTGCCGTAACGGGCTGCCGAGTGCACAACAGCCCACTCCAACAACCCGTCGGACGCGATCAGTTCATCGAACTGCTCATCGGTTAGAAAGTGGTAGTGCAGCCCGTCTACTTCGCCGGGGCGTGGTGCACGAGTGGTCGCGGAGACAGAGATCCAAATGTCGGGGTAGTTCCGGCGTACGCAGGCAGCCACAGTTCCCTTGCCGACCGCAGTGGGGCCGGCAAGGACGATCAGTCGTGCGGCGTGAGGAGCGGCGGCGGATCCGCCGTCAGGCACGCGACTTGAACTCGTCGAGCAGCGCTTTGATCTGGTTGGCACCCAGACCGCGCAGTCGACGGCTCTCGGCAATGCCGAGGCGATCCATGATTTCGCGCGCCTTCACGGCGCCCACGCCGGGCATCGACTTCAACAAGTCGATGACCTTGAGCTTGGCGACAATTTCGTTGGCCTTGGACTCGGAGATCACCTCCGCCAAAGTGGCGCCCGACGTCTTAAGTCGATTCTTGACCTCGGCACGGATCTGACGTGCCTGCGCAGCCTTCTCCAGTGCAGCCTTGCGCTGCTCGGGGGTCAGGATCGGAAGGGCCATCTGTCTCACCTCGTGTTGTGTTCGATCGGACTGAAACTACTTCAAAGTGATGTCACATGTCTGCTTAGCGTCATCAATAACCGCCTTGCGTTGCGCGGCCGTATCGTTGAACACCTTGTATGTCTTGTTGAGCGTTGCGATATCGCCAGCGCTAAGACCTTCACGCTTCTTAGCGCTATTCATGTCTTCAAGTTTGAAGCCGACGTCGGCGTGAGCGGTCACCACAGCTTGAGTTGCGTCGGACAACGCCGACCAACTCTTCTTGATGTCAGCTGGCGCTTCGGCCGCGATGGCGGCGAGTGACTTGGCGTAGGTGTCGAACGCCTTGTCGGACTTGTCAGCGCCGAACTCGTCAAGCGTTTTCTGTTGCTTCTCCACTGCTGCGCAGTAGGGACTTTGTCCACCGCAGCCCACAAGAACCGTAAGCGCGACAACTGCTGCACCGAGGGCAGCGACGCTGCGTGATCGCATTCGTCCTCCTCCGCAATACCGTTGCCAGCGCAAACTGCCGATGACCAGCACGAACTGCTAATCAGATGGTGTTTTGGACCCTACTAGTTCAGCGTTGAGCTGCGTGGCAGCCACGCGGAGCGCGTCGGCATCCGGACCTGCGTTGAGTACCCCTCGAGATGACGATGGCACGACAGCGTTGCGTACCGAGGCAAAGAGTCGATCGATGTCGGCAACCGTGCCTCCCTGTGCGCCAAATCCGGGGACGAGCAATGGGCCGTTGATATCCAAGTTCTCTGCCGTGCCGCCGATCGTCGCGCCAACCACTGCGCCGAATGCGCCAATGGGGTCGGCGCCGGTATTCAGAACACGCAACTGGTCGAGAACTGAGCCCGCGACAGTGCCGCCGTCGGCCACGCGGGCGTGCTGAAACTCTGGTCCCTCCGGATTGGAGGTCAACGCCAGAACGAACACACCGGCGTCATTGCGGTCGGCCTCAGCGAAGAACGGCTCAAGCGACCCGAACCCGAGGTACGGGCTGACGGTGACAGCGTCGGCTGCCATCGGAGAGTCGTCATCGAGGTAGGCCTGCGCGTACGCGGTAGCCGTGCTGCCGATGTCACCCCGTTTGACGTCGAGGATCGTGAGCGTGCCGGTGTGGCGGAACTGCTGTAGCAACCACTCCAACACCTGCACTCCGCGCGAGCCGAACCGTTCAAAGAACGCACTCTGCGGTTTCGCGAATCCCACATGGCTGGCGAATGCCTCAACACACGTCTCAGCAAACTGCTCGAGCCCCGCAACTGAATCCTCCAGACCCCACGACTCCAGCACCCCCGCATGCGGATCAATACCCACGCACAGCGGACCGTAGGCCAACCTCGCCGCCTCAAACCTCGACCCGAAAGTCACTAGCCCACCCTCCCGCTGAGTGACACGAATTTACCGAAATTTAGGGTCGAAAGCTGCAAAAACGTGACACTCAGCGGGGGCTTCACTTGGCGGTCCCTTGACGGAGGCGGATGGCCCAGTCCTGCAGGGAGGTGACGCCGATGCTGCCGTCGATTTGCGCTTCAATGCCTTGCACCGCGGCCGCGAGACCTTGGACCGTGGTGATGCACGGGATGCCTTCGGCGACGGCCGCGGTGCGGATCTCGTAGCCGTCGACACGTGCATTCGCACCCGCCGTGACACCGTGCGGGGTGTTGATAATCAGATCAACCTCCTGCTCGGCAATCTTCTCGGTGATGGTCGAGCGGGTCTCGCCTTCAGGCGATTCCTCATGGAGTTTGCGCAGCACCGTGGCCTTGACGCCGTTGCGTGCCAGAACCACTGCAGTTCCGCTGGTAGCCAGAATCTCGAAACCGAGGTCAGCCAACCGCTTGACCGGGAAGATCATGTGTCGCTTATCGCGGTTCGCGACCGACACAAATACCTTGCCCGAGGTCGGCAGACCGTTCTGAGCACCCGACTGGCTCTTGGCGAACGCCGTTCCAAACGTGGTGTCGAAGCCCATGACTTCACCGGTCGAGCGCATCTCCGGGCCGAGCAAGGTGTCGACGTACTTGCCTTCGAAAGTGCGGAACTTGTTGAACGGCATGACCGCTTCCTTGACCGCAATGGGCGCGTCGTCGGGCAGCAGTCCCCCGTCGCGATCAGCAGGTAGCACTCCGGCCGCGCGCAGGTCTGCGATCGATTCGCCGAGCATGAGGCGTGCGGCTGCCTTCGCCAACGGTGTTGCCGTGGCTTTGGAAACAAACGGCACCGTGCGACTAGCGCGCGGATTAGCCTCGATCACGTACAGGATGTCCGAGGACAGCGCGAACTGAATGTTGACCAGGCCGCGCACGCCAACACCCTTAGCGATGGCTTCGGTGGCCTCGCGAATACGAGCGATTTCGAGATCGCCCAAGGTGATCGGAGGCAGCGCGCAGGCCGAGTCGCCTGAGTGCACACCGGCTTCTTCAATATGTTCCATCACGCCACCGAGGAACAGTTCCTCGCCGTCGTAGAGTGCATCGACATCGATCTCGATGGCGTCGTCAAGGAAGCGGTCGACCAGCACTGGGCGCTCGGGGGTGATCTCCGTGGCGCGGTTGATGTAGTCCTCGAGCGTCTGCTCGTCGTACACGATCTCCATGCCGCGACCGCCCAAGACGTACGACGGACGGACCAGAACGGGGTATCCGATCTGTTGCGCGATCTTCTTGGCGTCGTCGAAGGTGGTGGCCATTCCGCTCTTTGGCGCGACGAGACCAGCTTCTTGAAGTACCTGACCGAAAGCTCCGCGCTCCTCAGCCAAATCGATGGCCTTGGGCTGAGTTCCCACGATCGGAACGCCTGCAGCCTCTAGTCCGCTGGCCAAGCCGAGCGGCGTCTGTCCACCGAGCTGAACGATGACGCCGGCGATGGGGCCTGCTTCGCTTTCGGCGTGCACCACTTCCAGCACGTCTTCGAGGGTCAGCGGTTCGAAGTACAAGCGGTCGGCCGTGTCGTAGTCCGTCGAGACAGTCTCGGGGTTGCAGTTGACCATGATGGTCTCGTAGCCCACCTCGGACAGCGCCTGCACGGCGTGCACGCAGGAGTAGTCGAACTCGATTCCCTGACCGATGCGGTTCGGGCCGCTACCCAGCACGATGACAGCTGGCTTCTCGCGCGGCTCAATCTCCGTCTCTTCGTCGTACGAGGAGTAGTGATACGGCGTCTTGGCCGCGAACTCCGCAGCACAGGTATCGACCGTCTTGTAGACCGGTCGCACGCCAAGTGCATGACGGACGCCACGGACCACATCGGCTGACATGCCGCGGATGCGGCCCAACTGCACGTCGCTGAAGCCGTGACGCTTAGCCCGGCGCAGTAGCGGCGCCGTCAGTTCGTCGGCGGCGATGAGGTCCTGGGCGATCTCGTTGATCAGCACCAACTGATCGACAAACCACGGATCGATCTTGGTCGCGTCGAAGATCTCGTCGGCGGTTGCACCGGCCCGGATCGCGTCCATGACCTTCTTCAACCGGCCGTCGTGCGGACGCTCAATCTCGGCAAGCAGCTCATCCTTGTTCAGGTCGACCCACTGCTTGGACCAGTCGAACTCAGCGTCCTTGCGCTCCAGCGACCGCAGGGCCTTCTGCAACGCTTCGGTGAAGTTGCGGCCAATCGCCATGGCCTCACCGACCGACTTCATGTGGGTCGTCAGCGTCGGATCGGCAGCCGGGAACTTCTCGAACGCGAACCG
>JBEBVW010000119.1:0-8170 GCA_040392565.1 Aeromicrobium sp.
GAGCCGCGACGGACTCAAAGGCATCGACTCGCCACTGGCCGTCCTCAAACTGCATGGACACAATCCAACGCATTTGGCTCAACGTCGGTTTGCCCAAATCGGTGTTCGCCACCGTGGCGTCGACAGCAACGAGAACCTTTGCTGAATCGCTGTCGGCGCTCTCGATCGCAATCGACTTGATCTTGGGATCAGAACTGGTCTGTTTCTTGTCCTTCAAGACGTCAAAGAACAGAGCCGTGGTCTTGTCGTTGTCAGCGTCAAACTCTTTGGTCATTAGACCGTCGAGGCGCTTTTGATAGTCGGCAAGATCGGCTGCGTCGTACGTGTTGTACTGCGTGACGAAGTCCGTCACCTGCGACACGATTTGGACGCTGGAATCTGAGTCCGAGTCCGAATCCGCTTTCGACGGCATGGCGAACAGCACAGCTCCAACGACGAGAAGGGCCAGGCCCAGCACAGCTGCAGCGACAAAAAGTCGCGGCGGACGTGCTGATGCGCTGCTATTACCTTCGGTCACCGCGACAGTGGGTCGAGCATCAGCCACGTCAACGAGTCCTGTCCTGTTCCGGCGGTCGAGCCGACCGCTGCACGCCTCAAAGCCGTCTTGCTGGACTGACGAATGACGTGACTATTCGCGCCCTCGGCGCAGTCTATGTCGGACTTAAAGGGGAACTTGACATCAGTGACGTCTGCGTCGTTGCGACGATCGCGATAGCCCGAAGCTTCGCCACCGTCAGCCTCGAAGGAGCACGCGTGAGTCAGGTCCGTCAGCACCAAACCGAAGGCGGCGTCAAATTCGCCGGCATCGGTTTCGCTGGGCTGCACAACTCGGTACGAACCTTCGACGAGCAGTGGATAGAGCAGCAACACGGCGCGGGTCGCAAGCACCGGGTTCCAGCGCTCGTTCGGACGCAGAACAGCGCTGACAGCAGCAAAATTCGACAGTGCAACGTCCAGGTCCGCACGGTTCTCGTTGACGACCTCAGCTATCGTCAGTGCACTATCGGTGCCCTTGTCGAGCAAACGACGCAGGTCAGGATCGGCATCAACCAAAGTGTCTGACAGATTCGCCAGATTCTTCGAGTACATCTTGAGAGCACTCTGGGTATCGACCTGGGTCTGCAACACCGACGTGGAATTGCGAATCAGCGCACGCGTGACCGGCAACTCTTCGGTCGCCGTCGAGATGAATTCATTCGACGTGTCGAGGATCGATGCCAGATCTGGACCCGTGCCTTCGAAGGCCGTGCCCAACTCCGAAACCAGGATGCTCAGATTGTCGGTGTCAACGGACTTGACCAGGTCGTTGACGTCAATCAACAGCGTCGCAGTATCAAGCGGGATCTGGGTGTCCTCAACTGCGATGCGTGCATCGCTCTTGAGGAACGGAGGGCCCGAACGCTGCGGCTGCAAGTCCATGTACTGCTCGCCGATGGCCGACTTGTTGGCCACGACGGCCTTCAGATCGGCAGGAATGTCCGGCGCGCTCTTCTCGATCTTGAGCTTGGCCTCCACGCCTGACTCGGTGAACTTCATTTCGCCAACCCGACCCACGGGGATACCGCGGTAGGTGACCTGGGCGCCGGCGAAGATGCCGCCACTGTCGGGCAGCTCAACCGTGACGGGGAAAGTGCGGTTGATGACCAAACGATCGACCTGGGCGTACTTACCGCCCACGAAAGCACCGCCGAGAACTGTGACGATCGCGAAGATCACCAGCTGAATCTTGGTCAGACGAGAGATCATCGGTCCTCACCTCCTCGGGTCGAGGTTGTTGCCAGCATGAGAGATGTCAGGTCCTGACCAGCCGAAGCCGAAGCAGGTGCCGTGCGGCACAGGAATCCGAGGAAGCAGTTGGTTGTGCCGGTCGTTCCGCCGGTGGCTCCTGGCTTTGCGTCCTGCTGTGGGCCTGAGGCACCGGGGAGGTTCTCCAGCGCCTTCGCTAGATCATTGACCGCGCCGCCCGCCGGAGCGCTCTGTGCCTGCGCACCACCAGCGTCGGGGACAAGTCCATTGAACGCATCAGTCAATGGGCCCAAATCAACGCCCAAACCAAGCAACTGGTCCGGAGCAAGCTTCAAGCGGATCGACAAGTTGTGGAAGTCGCCGACACACCAGCCGGTGTTCTGATCAGAACCGACCGGGTTGGTGCAGTCGCCTGACGCCTTCTCAATCGTGTTGCCCACCATGCCGTCGGTGAACGGGAAGGACAGCAGCACTTTGAACGAGTAGGCGACCGAGTCAGAAACGTCAGCGAGGTTGCCCAGAATTGGAGTCAGCGCCTTGAGGTTCGCGACCGTATCGGCCTTCGATTCGCGGATCACGCCGGTCGCAGTGTCGCCCAACTTCTGCAGCGCGGTGAGCATCGTCACGAGGTCATCGCGCTGTCCGTTGACGACCTTGAGCGCCTCGGGCAGTGAATCCAGCGCGTCAGTGATGGCGCCCTTTTGCTTGTTGGTCTCAACTGCCAAGTTGTTGACCTGCTCAAGGGAGCGAATCAACGCAGCCTTGTTGTCATCAAGCTGCCCCAAGAACTGTTCGGTGGTGCCGAGCAAATCCTTGATCTCGGGTTCATTGCCTTCGAAGGTGGCATTGAGTTCTTTGATGATCGTGTTGGTGCGCTCGAGTCCGCCGCCATTAAACAACAGCGAAGCGGCGCTGAACACCTCTTCGATCTCAGGATTGCGGCCGGTGGAACCCAATGGCAGATTGTCGCCGTCGCTGAGTTTGCCCGCGGCGCCAGTCTTCGGCGGCGCCAAGGAGACGAACTTCTCGCCCAACAAGCTGGTCTGGCGGATCGTCGCAACGGCGTTGTCCGGCAGATCGACGTCACCGTTGATCTCCAAAGTGACTTTGGCGTTCCAGCCCTTGAGTTCGATGTTGGTGACTTTGCCGACAGGCAGGTCGTTGACCCGAACGCCGCTTTGCGGCACCAAGTCCAGGACGTCGCGGAACTCGGCCGTGACGGTGTAAGGGTGGTCGCCGGTGTCAGCACCGCCAGGGAGCGGCAGATCGTAGGGCGAGAACCCACAGCCCGACAGCACCAAGGCTGCACCCGCAGTGACAGCTGACGCGCGAACTACGCGATTTCGCAGAACGGTCATCTCAGCGCACCCCCACCAGATCGTTCAGCGAACCCTGCACCGGGCCGGGGTATGTGGCGGTCTCGGCAACAGTCGAGCGCGGCATCAGATCCGTGAGCTGACCCAGAACGCCACCGAGCGCGTTACAGACCGCTTCGTTGTTAGTTTGACCAAGCAAGTTGCACAACAACTGGCCCGGATCATTCTGACCGCTATTCAAAATCTCGCCGAGATTGGAGCGGGAGTCCAATGTGCCGGTGATCGGGTTGTACGACAGGGCAACATTTGCCAATGCGGTGGGGGCTGCGATGGTGATCTCCTTCAGCCCTTCCTTGTGATCGGCGAGAATGTCGCTGAGCGTACGGATGTTCGCGATGTTGTCGCGAAGTTCGCCGCGGTTATCCTTGACCAACTTGTTGACGTCCACCAACGCCAGGCTCAACTGCTTAAGCGCTTCACCGAGGTCGTCGCGCTCAGCGTCGAGCACCTTCGACAAATCGGCGGTGCTGGCGTTGAAGGAGCGAACGGTCGAATCGTTCTTCTTCAGCAGGTCGACGAACTGGTTGACCTCAGACATTGAGCCGAACAGTTCTTCGCGGTTGTTCGACAGTGTGGAAGACAACTTGCCGAAGTCGCGAATCGTCTGATTCAACTGTGCGCCCTGACCGTCCAACTGCTTGGCAGTGTCGTCGATCAGGCTGCTCAGTGCACCGTCAGAGTTGGCGCCCTTGGGCCCCAAGGCCAGCGACAGGTCGTCAAGCGACTTGTAGATGGTGTCGAGTTCAACTGGTACGCGAGTGCTGTCCATTGACAACGTGGCGTTGTCCTTCAGGACCGCTCCCCCGCTGTAGGCAGGTGCGAACTGGACGAACCGGTCACCAACGATGGCCGGCGAGACCACAACGGCCTTGACGTCGCTGGGCAACTTGATGTCGTCCTTGTACGAGATCTTGACGCGGACCTTGTCGCCACGAGCTTCAAGCGACTCCACGCGACCAACGGGGACGCCGAGAATCTTGACCGCAGCACCCTTGTAGAGCGCATTGACCTGAGCGAAGTCGGCGGTGAGGTACTTCCTACCGTCGCGCTGGGTAATGGCGAGAAGGATCGAACCTACCAACAGCACTGCCACCAGGCCAGCAAGCAGTTTGGTGAGACCAGCGAATCGCTGTGTTGCTGACTGATCAGTCATCACTGTCCACCTCCTGCCAGGCCACCAAGGACATCGCCGAGATCACCTAAGGTGCCGGTCAAACTACCACCGACACTGCCCAACTGGCTGCCGGGCAGGAGGCTCGGCGGGAGGCCACCCAGGTAGGTGTCGAACCACGGGCCGGTTCCAAGAGCGCTGGAGAACAAGCGGACGAACGCCGGATAGCGGTCGAGTGCCTCGTCCAGCGACTGCTTGTTCTTGACCAGCATGTCGGTCACGACTTCCAACTTCTGCAGGGCTGGCTTGAGATCGGCGCGCACGTCCGCGGACAAGCCACGCAGTTCCTTAGAAATGTTCTGCGTCGCGACCAAAAGATCGTGCACAGCTTGACGCCGTTCAGTGATCGCCTTGAACAAGACATCGGAGTCCTTGAACAACGCAACCAACTGATCGTCGCGAGAGTTGATGGTTGAGGTGACCGACTTGAGGTTGACCAACAGCGTGTTGATCTCGTCATCGCGGCTCGCCAGCGTCTGCGACAACTTGGAAACACCCTTGATTGCGCCGGCGAATTCCTCGGGCGTCTTGGCCGCGACATCAGAGAGCACATTCAGCGAATCGGCCAGGGCCTGGGTGTCGATCTCCGAGGTCGTATTGCTGAGCTCGGAGAAGGCGTCCACCACGTTGTACGGCGCATCGGTACGGGAGACCGGGATCGTGGAGCCCTTCTTCAACTCACCACTGCCTTGCGGATCGAGCGCCAGAAACTCAGCGCCGAGCAAGGTACGGACACGGATGTCGGCCGACGTTTCGGTGCCCAAATCGGTGCCTTTGTCGAGGCGGAAGGTGACCAGCACCTTGTCGCCCTTCAATTCAATCTTGCGAACCTTGCCCACCGGAACGCCAGCAATACGAACTTCGCTGGTGTCCTTGAGTCCACCGATTTCGGAGAACTCTGCATGATAGGTGTCGCCGCTGCTGATGATCGGCAGACGATCGGCACGGAAAGCGGCCAGCATCAGGCAGGCGATGACGGCCAAGCCGATGAATCCGATGACGACCGGATTACGCTCGCGGAACGGCTTCACTGGCTGCACCTCTGTCCACCGACTTGCAGGCTCGCCAGGTCAATCGGCTCCATCGCATCAATCAACTGCAACGATCCGGTCAAATTGCACACGTAGAAGTTGAACTCGGCACCGCTTGATGCGGCATTGCCGTACTTGGTCAGCTTGTACTGGAATATCTGGATCGACTCCTCCATCAACTTCAGATTGCGATCCTTCGACAGACCCGTGGCCAACTTCCTCAGTTCCTTGACATCGGCGCTCAACGCGGGGCGACCCTGTTGCAAGAGATCGGAGGTCTCGACGCTGAGGGCTGAGATCGAATCGATCGAGTCAAGAATTGCGTCCTTGTCGTCCTTGAGCCCGGTGACGAACTTCTGGAGTGTGTCGATCGTGTCGGACAACTCAGCATCACGCGATCCGACAGTTTCGAGAACCGACGACAAGTTGGTGATGGTGTCGCCGATCAACTGATCGCGGTCAGCCAAGGAGTTGGTCAACGACGAAGTGCGTGCCAGCAGATCCTCCACACTGCCGGCTTCGCCCTGCAACGTCTGGACAATCTCAAAGGCGAACTGGTTCATGTCGTCGGGCGACAGCGCCTGGAAGACCGGCTTGAAACCGTTGAGCAGGATGTTCAAATCGAGCGCTTCCTGGGTCTGGTCCAGACCCAGCGTGGAACCTGGCTTCAACGGTGCATCCGAGCCAGTGTCGCCCTGCGACAGCGCCAGATAGCGCTGGCCAACCAAGTTGCGGAACTTAAGCGTGGCCTGCGTGTTCTGCTTCAGATTCAGGTTCTTGTCGACCTTGAAGGTGACGACGGCTTCGCGACGATTGTGAATTTCGATCTTGCTGACCGCGCCCACCGGAACACCGGCGATACGAACGTCGTCACCCTTGGCGACGCCCGTGGCATCGGTGAAAACGGCCTTGAACTCATCGCGGCTCTCGAAAGATCCGTTGCCGAGGATCAACATCAACAAGAACGTGCAGGCGCCGGTTGCGACCAAGAAGATCGACAACTTGATCAGCGAGGCGAACGACTCAGCGTCAAGAATGCGCTTACTCACTGGACCGACACCCCCGCTCCCTGGAAGACCGGGCCAAGCATCAGCGACGCAAGGTCAGGAACCTCATCGGCATCGGCGCCAATGGCAGCGGCAGCAACGGCCTTCATTGCGGCGTTGGTCGCGTCGGAGAAGAATCCACCGACAGCTCCGGACGAAGGAGCCACACGCTGCTGGTAGTCCGACTGCTCACCGAACTTACCGTGCGAATCTTTGATGTTGACGAGCTTGTAGACCGCAGCAGGGATGGTGAACTGAGAGTTCGGATCCAGCGTCTTGGCCGGCTTACCGACCAACGCTTGGATCTTCTTCTGCTCAACCTTGAAGGTGTCCATATCGCCAGCCTTCAAAGCTTCGTTTCCGGCCTTGGCAGCAGCGGTGATCTGATCGAGATCCAGACACGTGGGCAACGCGGCGTTGTCAGCGCGGATGTCATGTCCATTCTTGGCAGGAGTGCCAGTCGAAGCCGCGTCGAAGTCGGCTTTTGATCCGGCCAATGGTTCATCGGCTCCATACGCCGTGGTGGGCGGCAGAATCTTGACGTCGATGTGCAGCATTTGATCGCGGAACGCACTATCCAGGCGCGGGACCAACTGCTCCATCGCCGGCAGGAAGCACTTGAAGGTCGGCGAGTAGTCGTCGATGACATCAAGCAGCGGTCGGCTGTCGCGGTTGATGTCGATCAGGTTCTGACCATTGGCCTTGGTGAAATCGGTCAAGGTGTTCGACAGATCGGTGCCGGCATCGAAGAACGCGGCCAGTTCGGACTTCTTCTCCACAATCGTGTTGCCGGTCTTCACCGTATTGCTCAGCAAGCGGCCAAGATCAGGCATCGCTGCGGCATATCCGTCCGAGACTGTGCCGAGGAGTTTGAGATCGTCGACCAACTGCGGCACTTCGGGGCCCAACTCCTTGAGATAGGAGTTCATCGACACCAGCGTTTGGCCCAGCTCTTCACCGCGACCAGTTAGCGCATCAGAGACTGCCGTCAGCGTGTACGACAAGTTGGCAGGGTCGATTGCGGTCAACAGCGGATAGGCGTCGTTGAGAAGCTCTTCAACTTCAATCGGCACCGAAGCCTGAGTAACGGTGTCGCCCGGCTGCATCTTTGCCGCGGATGCGTCTGCATTCGGAATCAATGAGACGTACTTTTCACCGAACAGCGTCTTGGGCAGGATCTTGGCCGAGACGTCACGCGGGACGGCACTGAGCAAATCAGGCTTCATCGCCAGCGTCATCTTGACGCCATCGCCATGCGGCTCAATCTTGCGAACTTCGCCGACGATCATTCCGCGCAGCTTGACGTCAGCGTTCTGCGGAAGGTTGACGCCCGTGTTGGTGGTGGTGATGTAGACCGGCTCTGAGGACACGAACTTCTTATCGAAGAACGCGTAGGTCACCCAGACCAAGAACAACAACAGCGCCACGAACGCAGCGCCGAGAACCCGGATAGAACCGGGCTTCTCAAGAAATGGTGTACGCGCCACTAGCCTGCCAACCTCACCGTCACGTTGGTTCCCCAGATGGCCATGGACGCCAACAAGTCGACGACGTTAACCGCCACGATCGACGTACGCACTGCCAAGCCTACGGCGACACCCACGCCCGCGGGTCCACCGCTGGCGTAGTAGCCGTAATAGCAGTGAATCAAGATGACCACGATCGAGAAAATCAGCACCTTGCCGAATGACCACAACACATCGCCTGGTGGCAAAAACGTCGTGAAGTAATGGTCATACGTGCCAGGACTTTGTCCCTGAAGTCTGGTGATCGTCAATCTCGTCGCGAAGTACGACGACA
>JBEBVW010000120.1:0-8132 GCA_040392565.1 Aeromicrobium sp.
GGTGGGGGTGTAGCTGATGGGTGTGGTGGGGGTGGGCGTGGACTTGGTGCACGTGCCGTCGTTCGGCGAGCAATTGGCGCAGCCAGGATCCCGGTTTGAACTCGCATTCACGCCGGGGGAGCGGGGCGATGCGCGGGATCGACCCTCCGATCCCGTGCGTCACTTCGCTGCCCGTTGGGCGGCCAAAGAGGCCGTCATCAAAGCCTGGTCTGCATCGCTGTACGGGCAACCGCCAGTGATGACTGAGAACGTCCACCACCTCATCGAGGTCGTGTGTGACGCTTGGGGGCGACCCCGCATCGACGTGCATGGCGAAGTTGCAGCGCATCTCGCTGGTTACGCGATCGAGGTTTCGCTGTCGCACGATGGCGACTACGCGACCGCTTATGTGGTGCTGTCCCGCGAGCAGTAGCGTGACGAGTGTGAGCAGGTCCAAACGTCGCCCGCTGTGGGTCTACGACCACGGTGACGAGCCCGATCCGCGTTTCTCCCTGGCCAACGAGCGCACTTTCCTGGCCTGGATCCGAACAGCTTTGGCGCTGCTCGCCGGTGCTGCCGCAGTTCACGCATTCGATCTCGATGTCTCCGACACCGTGGCGGCATGGTCGAGTGGGCTGCTCTCGGCATCAGGTCTGCTGTGTGCGCTGCAGGCGTGGTTCGGCTGGATGCGAACTGAACGTGCGCTTCGCGAGGGCCAGGCATTGCCGAGCAATGGCGTCGGGGCCGTCCTCGCTGCCGTCGTAGCCAGCGCCGCCATCATCCTGCTGATCATCGGAAGTCGATGACCCGCACCCCTGATCCGGGACTGCAGCAGGAACGCACCCGTTTGGCGTGGCGGCGCTCGATGTTGGCCTTCGCAGTTGTCGGACTTGCAGTCGTCCGTGGTGCGTTTGTTGAATCGGCTGAAGGTATTGTCATTCTGGCCGCGCTCGGAGTCGGCAGTGCGCTGTTTCTTTCGATCAGCCTGATGGGTAGTGGACCTGGGCGTCGTGTCCGCTGGACCGCCCCATCACGCCGTGAACCGGAGTTTCAGCAGGTGCTTCGCGACGGAACTCTGCCCTTGTTGATGACCATTACGGCAGCCGTCCTGTGCTTGGCCGTACTAGCGAATGCCTTCAGCGTTCTGATCGGCTGATTACTCCTGGACGGCAGCCAAGAGATAGGCCGAAAGGAGTCGCTTCAGTTCGACGACAGCCTCGTCATGGGCCTGGCCGTCGCGGATCGAGAAGTTCAGCATCGAGTACACAACGTGGACGATGATTTCACCGATGACCTTGCGACGATCGCGATCCATCCCTGGCGTCAGGGGAGCCAGCACATTGGCGACTTCGGCAGCAAGATCGCGTTCGATCACTGCGGCCGTAGCGCGGGTCGCTGGGGTGGACTGCATCGCATGCCAGACGGCACGGCGTGACGGATCGTTCGCCCACAGTTGAGCCATGTGATCGACCAGGCGCTCCATGAATTTCGGCCAATCCAAGCTGGGGATCGCCTGAGCAAATGCCTGAAGTTCACTGCGCACAGCCACTGCATCGACCCGGTCAAGTTCGCACACGATGACGTACTTGTTTTGGAAGAACTGATACAGCGTGCCAATGGGTAAGCCAGCGCGTTGCGCAACTTCCTCGCAGGTGAACGACTCAAAGCCGACTTGCAGCAACAACTCGCGCGAGACGGCCAGCAGTTGGTCGAATTTCTTTTGGGAGCGTTCCTGGGTGGGTCGGCGCCGGGGTTCGAGAATTTCCACGGTCAGGGCCCTGACCCGATGAGCATGGTCACGGCCCTGACCCTAGTCGGTCGCGGCCAGTCCTGCCTGCACCAGCAGCCCGACCGAGTCGCCGATTCCAGCGAAACCGTCGCCGACGGTCTGCCCCTGGGTGTACCGGAAATGGATTCCTTCAAGAATCACCGACAGTTTGAAGAACGCCAGGCCGAGGTGCCAACCGATATCGCCGACATCGCGCCCCGAGACGGTGGAGTACCGCTGCAGGACCTCATCACGGCTCGGATATCCCGCGGCCAACGGGGCATCGGTTACCACGGCGGCTGCGCCGCCAGGCCCGGCCGCTTCGGCCATCTGCTGATAGCTCAGCATCAGAGCGACGTCGGTGAGGGGGTCACCAAGCGTGCTCATCTCCCAGTCCAGGACTGCCGAGATCTGGTCGTTTTCGTCGACCAGAGCGTTGTCGAGACGGTAGTCGCCGTGCACAATCGTGGCGGCGCTGGAGGCCGGGATGGCCTTGGCCAGCCGTGCGGCGAGCTCGTCGATGCCGTCAATATCGCGACTGCGCGAGGCGTCGAGTTGCTTACTCCAGCGACGCACCTGACGTTCCAGATAGCCGTCGGGGCGGCCGAATTCGCCCAAGCCGACAGCTTGGTAATCGACCGCATGCAATGCGGCAAGGGTGTCGACGAGAC
Organism: Aeromicrobium sp.; assembly: GCA_040392565.1. Lineage (GTDB taxonomy): Bacteria > Actinomycetota > Actinomycetes > Propionibacteriales > Nocardioidaceae > Aeromicrobium. Next base: position 2,419 of record JBEBVW010000120.1, read on the forward strand.
GATCGGCGATCGCACGAGTGCGTTCTGCGCCCAGTGCTTCCAGTTCGGAGGCACGGCTGTACGGCGTGCCGCTGACCAGTTCCATGACGTAGAACGGCGCACCGAGCACTGCAGTGTCCTCGCAGTGCGCGTACATCGTGGGCACGGGAACTGCGCTGCCAGCCAGAGCCGCCATCGCCGAGTACTCCCGGCCCATATCGTGCGCTGTCGCCAACACGTGGCCCAGCGGTGGCCGGCGGACGACGACTTCAGTCGTGCCGTCTGACACCCCGTAGGTCAGATTGGACTTTCCACCAGTGATCAGGCGGCCGGTGAGCGGTCCGTTGAGCAGGCCGGGAGCGGCTTCGGCGAGCCACGGCCCCAGCGCATCGAGATCGAGTCCCTCGACACTCATCGTCAGTCCTTCGGTCCGCCGGCGACGTACAGCACCTGGCCGGAGACGTAGCCTGCGTTCTCGCCGCAGAAGAAGGCGATCGCGTTCGCGATGTCTTCGGGGTAACCGACGCGGGCGACGGGAATGTCGTTGGCGGCAGCTGCCAGGAAATCGTCAAGCGGGACGCCGACACGCTCGGCGGTCTCCTCGATCATTTCGGTGACCGTGAAGCCGGGCGCGACAGCATTCGCCGTGATGCCGAATTTGCCGAGTTCAATTGCGAGGGTCTTGGTGTAGCCCTGCAGGCCGGCCTTGGCGGCCGCGTAGTTGGACTGGCCGCGGTTGCCCTGAGCCGAGGTCGACGACAAGTTCACGATGCGGCCGTACTTGGCCTCGACCATGTACTTCTGGGCAGCCTTGACCGTGTTGAACGCACCGCGCAGGTGGACGGCCATGACCAGATCCCACTCGTCGACCGTCATCTTGAACAGCAGATTGTCGCGAATGATGCCGGCGTTGTTGACGATGACGGTGGGCGCACCGAGTTCGGCGGCGGTCTTCTCAACGGCGGCGGTGACGGCGTCGGCGTCGGACACGTCAGCGCCGAGGGCGATGGCCTTGCCACCGGCGGCGTTGATGGCGTCAACGACGGGCTGAGTTGCCGCGGCGTCGAGGTCGAGAACACCGACCTGCAGGCCATCGGCGGCCAGGCGCTTGGCAGTTGCGGCGCCAATGCCGCGGGCTGCTCCGGTCACGATCGCGGTGCGGACTTCACTCACTGGATTGCTCCTCGTTCTAGTGCACTAAGCGCTTGCTTAGGTCTGAGCGAAACGCTACCAGAAGAAAAGATGAGGAATCCCTCGGGTTTCTGTTAGAGTTGAGGAAATCCTCATGTTTGGGAGTGATGCAGTGAGTCAGCTCGACGCGGCCCGCCAGGTGGCCGAAACAGATTCGGCCGTAGTTGGTGTGGCTAGTGTTGATGTCCCCAGCGGACCCCGTCAGGTGTTGGCTGATCGCCGTGCCGCCCGGTTCGCGTATGTCGAACCGAAGGGTAAGCGGGTCTACACGGCGCGCGAGCGCGCTGAACTCTTGCTTGATGACGGATCGTTCGTCGAGATGGCGCCGTTACGCACGGCGGGCACTCGACCCGACGGCACTGCGTCAGGAAGTGGTGTCGTCGCTGGGTGGGGCTTGGTCGGCGGGCGCCCGGTTGTGGCGATTTGCCACGACGCGGCCGTGGCGTCCGGCGCGATCGGTGCCGTTATGGCCGAATCCATTCAGGCGGCGCAACGGTTCGCGATCGACCGCGGCTATCCCATCGTGTACGTCAATGATTCAGGCGGAGCGCGTGTGCCCGACGGCATCTTCGCGCTGCACGGCTGTGGCGGAATCTTTGCGCTGAACGTTCAAGCGCAGCAGCGTGTCCCGCAAATCTCGTTGATCCTGGGCCCTTGCGCCGGCGCCGCCGCCTACTCGCCGGCGCTGACCGACTGGACCATCATGGTCAAGGGTCAGAGCCAGATGTTCTTGACCGGCCCTGACATCGTCAAAGCAGCCACCGGGGAAGACGCGACTGCCGAAGAAATCGGTGGATCCCACACCCACACCGTGACCAGTGGCGTTGCGCACCTCGAAGTCGATTCCGAAGAGGAAGCATTCGAGGCCACCCGCCAGCTGCTGTCGTTCTTGCCGTCCCGCAAGGGTGGTCGTCAGGCGGTTCTCGGCGCTGTGCCAGCCAACCCTGGCGCGGTTGCTCGGTTGCCTGAGGTCGTTCCTGAGAAGTCGTCGGTCATCTTCGATGTGAACGCTGTCATCGATGGCGTGCTGGACAACGGTCCTCGGCTCGAACTGATGCCAGAACATGCACCCAGCGTTGTCACCCTGTTCGGTCGTCTCGATGGTCGCCCGGTCGGAGTCGTGGCCAATCAGCCTGCTGCCCGCGGCGGCATCCTCGACTCCAAAGCATCGGTCAAGCTTGCGCGCTTTGTTGAGTTCTGTGGTCGCTTCGATCTGCCGGTCATCACTTTCGTCGACGTCCCTGGCTTCTTGCCGGGCACGGTCGAAGAGGGCCGCGGCGTCATTACGCATGGCGCCAAGGTGCTCAAGGCCTACGTTGAGACCACATCGCCGAAGCTCACCGTCATCTTGCGCAAAGCATTCGGTGGCGCCTATATCGCGATGGGCTCGGCTTCCCTGGGAGCCCATGTGACGTGGGCCTGGGCGAATTCGGAAATCGCAGTCATGGGCCCTGGCGGCGCTGTCGCATTGCTGAATCGCCGCGAACTTGCGGCTGCCGATGACCCGGACGCACTGCGCACTGAGTTGGCAGCGAAGTATCGCGAAGATGTCGCCCGGCCGTATCTGGCCGCCGAAGCTGGCATCGTCGACGACGTCATCCACGCCGAGGAAACGCGCGATCGCATGGTCGCCGCCTTGCGGATGCTCACTGCGGGGGAGAGTGCGTGATTGAGGCCCGCGCCGACATCGTCGGCAATATCTGGAAGATCACGGCTCGAGTCGGCGACCAAGTCGCAAGAGGCGACACGGTTGCTGTGTTGGAGTCGATGAAGATGGAGATTCCAGTGGTTGCGCCAGCCGGCGGACACGTCAGCCGCATTCTGGTTGACGTCAACCAGATCGTCCAAGAAGGCGATCCGGTCGTCGAGATCGATCAAACCGCCAGCGCCTGAACAATTCGAGTCTGCGATCATCGGTGCGTGCCGAAGACATGGACTCACCAATTGCCGATGCGTTGGGCCGACATCGACATGCTCAAGCACGTCAACAACGTGACGTATGCGGAGTACGCCGCTGAGGCGCAGGCGTTATTGGGCTCTGAACTGCCGGCCGCGGGCCTTCCGTCGGAAGTGACTGTCCGATTCGCCGCGCCGATGTTGATCAGCCGAACCCCGGTCTCGATCGTCACGTCGATTGACGCTGATGTCGTGACGCAAGAGATCGGCTCGGGCGAGACAGTGAACGCGCACATCGTGTCGCGATTCGGTGCGATTCCAGAACTGAGTTTCCCCGACGACGCCGAAGGGCCAGCCGACGTCCGGGTTCGCATCGGTGATGTCGACCAGTCAGGGCGCGTCACGGTTCCCAAACTGTTTGAGTTGACGCAGGAGACGCGAATTCTGGCGATCGCCGAGCGGCTGGCTGAAGGATCCTTCGGTCAGTTTGTGGTCGGCACCGTCGCATTGCAGGTCGCTAGTTCTCCGGTGTGGCGCGAGGAGCCATATCAAACCCGTGGCTGGATCAGCCGCGTCGGGAATGGTTCATTCACCGTCGAGTCGGTCTTGTTGGACGGCGATGTTCCCTTAGTTCAGGCGTCGTCGATTCTGGTCGGATTCGACCTGGACACGCAGAAATCGCGACCCTTCACCGAACGGGAAAAAGCGGCGCTTAGAGATCCCGTGGATAGGGAAGTCGCCTGACTCGCGAACCGCATGCACTGCCCTCGCTACGTTTTCGTCGGTCGCCGCCCAACCCCGGGGCGCCTCCCTCCTCCGCCTTGCCAGCACCGCACCTGCGATCCTCTCGCTTCATCGGCGCCCTATCCGCAGAACCTCTTAGTCGTCCGCGTTGATCATGAACTCGGCAGCGTGAACTACGTAGTTCCAGAACATCTGGTCTTGTTCGGCGGTGAGGTTCACCGCGTCGAGGCCCTTGCGGAAGTGATGTAGCCACCGGTCGCGAGCGGTGGGTGTCACGGCGAACGGCGCATGGCGCATGCGAAGGCGAGGGTGTCCACGCTGTTCGGAGTAGGTGGTCGGTCCGCCCCAGTACTGCTGCAGGAACAGCGTGAACCGTTCCTCGGCAGGTCCCAGGTCTTCTTCGGGGTACATGGGGCGGAGGAGTTCGTCGGTGGCAACGCCTGCGTAGAACACCTTCACGATGGTCGCGATCGTGTCGTGGCCACCGATCTCGTCAAAGTACGTGGTCATGAATCCTGCTCAGGGGGTCGGGCTGGGGAAGCGAAGTACGTGGGGATGCGGATGCCTTCGGCGTCGAAGCGAGCCTTGATGCGTTGGCGCAGGCTGCGGGCGACCGCCCACTGCTTAGACGGTGCGGTCTTAAGGACGAGGCGAATAACTGCGCCGTCCTTGTCGAAGCGTTCGACGCCCCAGACCTCGGGGTCTTCTAGCACCATGCCGGCAAAGCGGTCGTCTTCATATAGCGCGTGCGCCACTTCGCCGAGGATCTGTTCGACCTGGGCCAGATCGGAGTCGTAGGCGACGGTGATATCGAGGACGGTGCGTGCCCAATTTTGGCTCTGATTGCCCACCCGCAGGATTTCGCCGTTGCGGACGTACCAGACGGTGCCGTTGACATCGCGCAGTCGAGTGACGCGCAGACCGACCGCCTCAACGGTTCCAGACGCTTCGCCGAGGTCGACCGAATCGCCCACACCGTACTGGTCTTCCAGGATCATGAAGATGCCCGAGAGAAAGTCTTTGACTAGGTTTTGGGCGCCGAAGCCTAATGCGATGCCGAGGATGCCGGCGCTGGCCAGGATTGGTGCGACGTCGATGCCGAGCTTGCTCAGCACCATGACCACGACGACAGTAAGAACGATCGTGGTGGCGATGCTCTTGAGCAGCGATCCCATGGTGGTGGCGCGTTGGCGGCGTCGCTCGGCGCCGGCCTGGTGGAGATCGGTCAGCAGGGCCCCGGCTTTGGTTTCGGCCAAGATGCCCGGGATGGTGCCCTTTGCTGCGCGCTCAGCGAGCCGATCAATAGAGCGGCAGACGAACCATCGGAAGATGATGCCGAGCACGATGATGAGAGTGATGGCGCCCGGCGTCGCGATGAACCAGTCCCACGCGGCGCCTTCGGGCAGCTTCCAATCGATCCCAGGCATACCTGAAGCCTACGTGCGCATGGGTGCGACTACGATGAGGGCCATGAGGACACCTGCCCGGGCACTGACTGTCGTCGCAACCTTTGTCATCACGTTCGTTGCTGGCTCGATGTCAGCTCATGCCGATGCCCCGATCAGCCCCGATTGGCCCAAGCCGGAGCCCGCGAGCACGCTGGATCACATCCTGCTCTTCGGTGGCGCGACCCTTGGCCTGATCGTCGTCATCTCGCTGTTCGCTTTGCTCACGGCCCGCACTAACTACGTGCCGCCGGCCCCCTCGACTGACGTCGAGAAGGCCGACACTCACCACTGACCAGCGCCCTCGCTGATTGAGGTGTGAGCTTGCGAGCCTCGAAATCCGCGGTTGGCTGATTGAGGCGTGAGCTTGCGAGCCTCGAAATCAGTGTGTTGGTGTGACCGGTCGTGGTTTCGAGGCGCTCGTTCCTCGCGCACCTCAACCAGCGGGTGGTTGGCTGA
>JBEBVW010000121.1:0-8119 GCA_040392565.1 Aeromicrobium sp.
GGAGAAGTTGTACACGGACAGCCAACCAGTGAGGACCACTGAAATGAGCGACGCATTCGAGGCCATGACAGGCGGCCCATCTGGGGGAGCGCCACGTCAAGGTGGCCACCGACGCGCCGAGCGGCCACCGCGGGCCCCTTGGGGGCGCCGCATCATGACGCTGATCGTTGTGGTGGCTCTCGCGGCGGGTGCCTGGTTTGGCTTCGGCGCGGTCAAGAGCTTCTTCGGCGGTCCCGAGGACTACACAGGTCAAGGCACCGGGCAGGTCGTCGTTGAGATCCCGCAGGGTTCAAGCGGACAGGCCATTGCCAACATTCTGGCGAAAGAAGACGTCGTCAAGAGTGCTGAGGCGTTCTACCAACTCAGCTTGAAGGACTCGCGTTCGCAGGCCATCCAGGCTGGCTTCTACCAACTCCGCAAGCAGATGTCGGCTGAGGCGGCCATGACCGCATTGATCGACAAGGGCAACCGAGTTGAGGGCAAGGTCACCATCCCTGAAGGTTCGCGACTTGATGCGATCGCCAAGGCCATCGCTGCGGCGACCGATATCTCGGCGAAGGACGTCAAGGCGGCCTTCAAGAAGGGCGATGAGATCGGTCTGCCGCCTGAAGCCAACGGCAACCCCGAGGGATTCCTGTACCCGGCCACTTACACCGTGCCGCCCGGCTCAACGGCCGTTGATTTGTTGAAGCAGATGGTCACGAAGACCAAGGACGTCGAGAAGGAACTCGATATCGACAACCGCGCCAAGGCGGTGGGCCTGACCAAGACCGAAGTCATGACGTTGGCCAGCATCTTGGAATACGAAGCCAATCAGGACGAGGACTACCCCAAGGTGGCCCGCGTTTTCTTGAACCGATTGGCCGACGGTATGGCGCTGCAGTCTGATGCCACGGTGGCCTACGCCAACGGCATCGTGGGCGATGTGTGGACCACGCAAGAACAGCGCGATAACCCGTCGAAGTACAACACCTACGTACATCAGGGACTGCCGCCCGGCCCGATCGGTGCTGCGGGTGAGAAGACCATTGAGGCAGTGCTGAATCCGGCCGACGGCGACTGGATCTACTTCGTGCCGGACTACGAGAACAAGACCACGGTGTTCAGCACGAACCTGGCTGACCACAATGCCGCCGTCAACCGACTGACGGCCTGGTGCCGCAGCGCCAAGGACAAGGACGACATCTGCTGATGCGTGCCGCCGTCCTCGGCAGCCCGATCGCCCACTCGCTGTCGCCTGCCATGCATCGGGCGGCGTACGCACAGGCTGGCCTGGAGTGGACATACGAGGCGATTGACGTTCCGGCAGGAGGTCTTGCGGCGCTGGTGAGCGGCTTAGCTGATGACTGGCGCGGGTTGTCGGTCACAGCACCGCTGAAGTCTGAAGCGGCTGCGTTCGCCACCGAGCGCACCGCAGTGGTCGAACGGCTCGGCGTGGCGAACACGCTGGTACGCACCGACAACGGTTGGGCAGCCGACAACACCGACGTACCTGGCGCTATCGCGGCGCTCGCTGAAGCAGGTGTGACCGAGGTCGGCAGCGTGCGGATCCTTGGTGGAGGCGCCACCGCTGTAGCGATGGCCTACGCGTTGGCCGCCGCTGGTGCGACATCGATTGAGGTTGTTCTCCGCGACCCCGCCAAAGCCGGCGATGTTGTGGCAGTCGGCGTCGCCCAAGGCGCTAGCGTTCCAGTTCGGCGCCTCGATGAACCAGTGCGCGAGTCGACCGATCTGTTGATTTCGACGGTGCCAGTTGCTGCCGTTGAACTGCGCGCGTCGGAGTGGGTCAACGCGTCGGCGGCGATCTTTGACGTCATCTACGACCCCTGGCCCACTGCTCTGGCCAAGATTGCGCATGCTCAGGCCAAACCGGTGATTTCTGGACTCGATCTACTGGCGCACCAGGCGGTCCTGCAGTTGGATCAGATCGCACACATTGGCATCAGCGCTGAGCTTCTTCGAGCCGCAGCCCTTGCCCAACTCGACAGGTCAGCATGAGCCTCGAACTCTTCGCAGTCGTGATGGGCCTGATTGCCGCTGGGATTGGTGCGGTTGGTCCGCAACTGATCGGCAGGATTCCCGAACCAGTTGAGCCTGCTGAAGGCAAGAAGTTGTACGCCGATGTGGCCACGGTCCTCGGCGCTCGCTGGTGGATGGCAGTTCCAGCCGGTGTGTCCGCTGGCCTGGTCACCTGGCGCCTCGACAACCTCGAGTTCGTAGCCCTGTGGGTCCTCTTGGCCGGAGTCGGGTCGTGGCTGGCCTTCATCGACTGGCATACGCACTATCTGCCGATCCGCGTGACCGCGCCGTTGTATGTCGCAGTCTGGGTGCTCGTCGGCGTGGCAGCGTTGCTGCTCGAGGATGTGCAGGTTCTGAAGCACGCGCTGATCGCTAACGTCATCGTGTACGTCGTATTCCGGCTGCTTTATTGGTTTGCGAGCCGGTTCCTTGGTGGCGCCTTCGGCTATGGCGATGTGCGACTGGCTGCAATTCTGGCCGTCGCGCTGGGTCCGCTGGGTCCGCGACCCACGATGGTCGGCTTGTACGCGGGATTCGTGCTTGGTGCGGTCTTCGGCATCGTGTTGCAGCGTCTTCGGGTGGTCGCCCGAGGTGAGATTGCGTTCGGTCCATATCTGCTGGCTGGAGCCGTCGTCGGCGCTGGATGGGGCCTGGCACTCTACGGCGGGTGACGTGGGAGAATCGACCTATGCTTCGTTGGTTGACCGCAGGTGAGTCGCACGGCCCTGCTCTCGTGGCCGTTCTTGAAGGCCTGCCGGCCGGAGTGCAGGTCACCAGCAAGGAGATCCAAGCGGCCCTCGCACGCCGCCGTCTCGGCTATGGCCGTGGTGCGCGCATGGCGTTTGAGGCTGACGAGTTGGAGATCATCGGCGGCATCCGCCACGGCGTGACGATGGGTAGCCCCATCGCCATGCGCATCGGCAACAGCGAATGGCCCAAGTGGGACCAGATCATGGCTGCCGATCCGGTTGATCCTGAGACTCTTGCCGGTCTCAAGCGCAATGCGCCGCTGACGCGTCCCCGACCTGGCCACGCCGATCTGTCCGGCATGCAGAAGTACGGCTTCGACGAAGCCCGACCCATCCTGGAGCGCGCCAGCGCGCGTGAGACTGCAGCGCGAGTCGCGCTCGGCGAGGTCGCCGCTCAGTTCATTGAACAGACCACTGGCGCCGCCATCGTGTCGCACGTCGTCGAACTGGGCACGGTTCAAGCGCCCGCAGGCGTTATCCCTTCGCATAGCGATGTCGAAGCGCTCGACGCTGATCCTGTTCGTTGTTTTCACGCCGAAACCAGCGCCGCGATGGTTGCCGAGATCGACGCGGCACACAAGGACGGCGACACGCTTGGCGGCGTCGTTGAAGTCATCGTTGAAGGCTTGCCGCCCGGACTCGGTTCACACACGCACTGGGATCGTCGACTCGACGGCAAACTGGCCCAGGCGCTCATGGGCATCCAAGCCATCAAAGGCGTAGAAGTCGGCGATGGCTTCGAGCTCGCCCGTACCCGCGGGTCTGCCGCTCACGATGAAATCGAGCCGGTTGCCATTCCCGAAGGATCGACGGCGCACCTGGCAGTTCGTCGTGCATCGGGACGTTCCGGCGGCACAGAAGGCGGTATGACCACGGGCGAACTGTTGCGTGTCCGTGCAGCCATGAAGCCCATCGCGACTGTCCCGCGGGCACTTCGCACAGTCGACGTCGAAACCGGTGAAGAGACCACGGCGCACCACCAGCGTTCGGACGTCTGTGCCGTCCCGGCTGCTGGCATCGTCGCTGAGGCGATGGTCGCTCTCGTGGTGGCTGACGCGATCTTGGACAAGTTTGGTGGAGATTCGGTCCCCGAGACCCGCCGTAATGTCGACGGCTACTTGAGCAATCTGAGGTACGTGTGACCGCACCCGTCGTCGTCCTGGTGGGTCCGCCCGGTGCCGGGAAGACCACGGTCGGCGAACTGTTGGCTGCTCGACTCGGTGTAGATCTGCGCGACACTGATCAAGACATCGAAGCTGCGGAAGGCTGCTCGGTTCAGGACATTTTCGTCACCGACGGCGAAGCCCGGTTCCGCGAACTGGAAGAGTCGGCTGTCGCCACTGCGCTGGCTGAGCACACAGGGGTGCTGTCGCTGGGCGGCGGTGCGGTGCTGAGCGCCGTGACCCGCGAGCGGCTGCAGAATCATCGGGTGGCGTTCCTTGAAGTGAGCCTGTCCGGCGCAGCATCGCGTGTGGGCCTGGGCGCGGGCCGTCCGTTGCTTCTTGGCAATGTGCGGTCTCGGCTGAAGGCGCTGCTTGATGAGCGGCGGCCGCTGTACGTTGAAGTGGCTGATCTGACGGTGCCCACTGATGGGCTTGAGGCCGTTGCTGTGGCCGATCACATCGCCGCCTGGCTGGAGGGGAGTGCTGCATGAGTCGACGCATCACAGTCTGGACCGATCATCGCTACGACGTGGTCGTGGGACACGGACTGCAGGACGAACTTCGCGATCTCGTGACGCAGGGCGGAACCCATCGCGTTGCCATCGTCCACCCGAGCGCTTTGAAAGCTCGCGCCGAGACTGTGCGCTTTCCGCTGGTTGACGCTGGCCTCGAAGTGCATCTGATCGAAGTTCCCGACGGGGATGCCGCCAAGACCGCTGATGTGCTCCAGTTCTGCTGGGGGATTCTCGGTGATGCTGGCTTCACCCGCTCTGACGTTGTCGTCGGAATGGGCGGAGGCGCCACCACTGACCTCGCGGGCTTTGTAGCTTCATCCTGGCTGCGCGGCGTGCGGTTTGTGAACGTCCCCACCACCGTGCTGGGCATGGTCGACGCGGCGGTCGGAGGTAAGACCGGCATCAACACCGCACACGGCAAGAACCTGGTCGGTGCGTTCTACGAGCCGATCGGTGTGCTGTGCGATCTATCTGCGCTGGCGAGCCTCCCGGTCGAAGAACTGCGCAGCGGAATGGCTGAAGTTCTGAAGTGTGGCTTCATCGCCGACGCGTCGATCCTGACCGATTTTGAGCGCGATCCCGCTGCTGCCATGGATCCTGCAGGCGATCTGCTTGCCGATCTGATCATGCGCGGTATTCGGGTCAAGGCAGACACCGTGGCTGGTGACTTCCGCGAGACCGGCGGCGATGGCGACATCGGTCGCGAAGCGTTGAACTACGGTCACACGCTCGGCCACGCCATTGAGACATTCGAGGGTCATGGGGCCATGCGGCCCGGCGGCTTTGCCGCTATCAAGCATGGCGAAGCGATCTCGATCGGTATGGTCTTTGTTGCGGAGTTGGCGTATCGAACTGGACGTATTGACGAGACCTTGCTCGCTCGCCACCGACGCGTGTTGAGCGCTGCCGGACTGCCGATCACCTACCGTGGCGACGTCTGGGAGTCGTTGCTGTCGACGATGCGTTTGGACAAGAAGACGCGCGGTGACCAGTTGCGGTTTGTCGTCTTGCAGCGTCAGCCACCTGCATCGCTGGTGCCCGACCCCAACGATCCGCCGGGCCGCACCCGGCCAACGATCTTTGCTGGACCGGACGATCTACTCCTTCGCGAGTGCTACGCCGCGGTCTCGGCATGAACCCAGATCGCGTTCAGCGACTGCAGTCGGTCCTGGCTGAGCGTGGTCTTGACGGCATGGTGATCACCACGCTGGTCAACGTTCGCTATCTGACTGGCTTCACCGGATCCAATGGCGCGGTCATCGTCCCGACTTCGGGCGAGATCAGCCTGCTCACCGACGGTCGCTATCGGGATCAAGCGGCAGCCCAATCACCAGGCACCGAAATCGTTGTCGATCGCGATCTCATCGGTATTGCAGCAGCGCGCGTCAGCGGCACTTGGGCCGCCGAGACGCACACACTCAGTGTCGACGCCTACAACGATTTGCGGGCACGTTCCACCGCCTCCTGGGTGGGTTCGGAGCGTGCTGTCGAGGCGTTACGTGAGGTGAAGGACGAGCAGGAAGTTGAGTCGCTCAGGGAAGCCTGTCGGCTATCGGTTGAGGCGCTGGAATGGTTGTGGACCCAGCAACTCGTAGGTCTCTCGGAGCGGCAGATCGCTCGACTGCTTGAAAACCGGATGCTCGACCTGGGTGCCGAAGCCATCGCCTTCGACACCATCGTTGCCGCTGGCGAGAACAGCGCAATCCCGCACCATGAACCCACCGATCGCGAACTGGCCATCGGCGACCTGCTCAAAGTCGACTTCGGTGCAAGGGTCGACGGCTATCACGCTGACTGCACCCGCACCGCCGTTGCTGGTGCGGCTGCGGACTGGCAGACCGAAATTCACGCCGCGGTTCAAGAGTCGCAGGCAGCGGGTGTCGCCCTGTGCACAGTGGGCACGCCCGTCGCCGACATCAACACCGCTTCACGGTCGTCGTTGGAGGCTGCAGGCTGGCTTGAACACTTCACGACCGGACTGGGGCACGGCGTTGGGTTGCAAATCCACGAGGACCCGTTCATCGCCGCGGCGCACGCCGGTAGACTAGAGCGTCGCACCGTCCTCACGGTCGAGCCGGGCATCTACCTGCCGGGCCGCGGGGGAGTGCGTATCGAAGACACTGTCGCTGTCGGCGCTTCTCAACCTGAAGTGCTCACCTCGACCCCCACCGACCTGCTGGAGATCGCCTGATGGCAACCACGAACGACCTGAAGAATGGCATGGTGCTCAAGATCGACGGACAGCTGTTGGCTGTTATCGAGTTCCAGCACGTCAAGCCCGGCAAGGGCCCGGCATTCGTCCGCACCAAGCTGAAGAACGTCGAATCCGGTAAGACGATCGACCGCACGTTCAACGCCGGCACCAAGGTCGAAACGGCCAGCGTGGACAAGTCCACGATGCAGTACCTGTACAACGACGGTGCCAACTATGTCTTCATGGACACCACCAGCTACGACCAGATCGAAGTGACCCCCGAGGTCATGGGCGACGCGGTCAACTACCTGCTGGAAAACCAGGAAGCCGTCGTCGCGACCAACGAAGGCCGCGTTTTGTACGTCGAACTCCCGGCTTCGGTCGAATTGATCGTCGAGCACACCGAGCCCGGCTTGCAGGGCGACCGTTCCAGCGGCGGCACTAAGCCCGCCCGCCTGGAAACCGGCAAAGAGATCCAGGTCCCGCTGTTCCTTGAGAGCGGCGAGAAGATCAAGGTCGACACCCGTGACGGCAGCTACCTCGGCCGCGTGAAGGCGTAATGGGGGCACGCACCAAGTACCGCAAGCGGGCCTTGGACATTCTCTTTGAATCGGAGTCGCGTGGCCTTGCGGCCGACGGCACCCTGGCCGACCGCCTTGAAGTCAACGATCCTCCGGTCAACGCCTACACCGTGACATTGGTTGAGGGCGTTGCGGCACACGCTGAAGCTATCGACGCGTTGTTGTCAGAACACGCCAAGGACTGGACGCTCGACCGCATGCCGGCCGTCGACCGCAATCTGCTGCGTATCGCCGTCTTTGAGATTCAGCATGTCGACGACGTCCCCGACGCCGTCGCTGTGAGCGAAGCGATCGATCTCGCTCGCGACCTTTCGACCGACGAATCGCCCCGTTTCATCGGCGGTTTGCTGGGTCGCATCGTGGAACTGAAGACCGCCAGCTGATCCGCCGAGCGGTCGCGCTAGACTGGTGGCAGAACGATCCTTTAACCACCGTCCTGTGAGGCGGAGAAGGAGAGGTCAGCGTTGGTTGCTGTGCCCGCGTCCGCACGGACGGTCCTGGATGATCAGGATATTTCCCGTGCGTTGACTCGCATCACCCACGAAATTCTTGAGAAGAACCGCGACTCTGCCGGTCTGCTTCTGTTGGGCATCCCGACTCGGGGTGTGCATTTGGCGAGGCGGATTGCTGAGCGGATGTCGCAGGTCGAGGGCCGCGAGATCGTCGCTGGCGCACTCGACGTCACGATGTACCGCGACGATCTACGGCTCAAGCCAGCACGCGCGCTTGAGCACACTGACATTCCTGAAGACGTTGACGACAAGATCGTCGTGCTGATCGACGACGTGCTGATGAGCGGCCGCACGATTCGCGCCGCACTCGACGCGCTGTCCGATCTGGGCCGACCCCAAGCCGTGCAGTTGGCAGTGCTGATCGATCGCGGCCATCGCGAACTACC
>JBEBVW010000122.1:0-8116 GCA_040392565.1 Aeromicrobium sp.
CAGATTCAGACGACCATGTTTGGCGTGGGGGACATACCGGTTCGACGAGCTTCAGATGCGTTGCGCAATGGTGCAACGCGATCCGATCTGCGACGCGTGGGGTGGGAGCACCCTGAGCACGGGATTGTGCGGCCAGTCGGAGACGATCTGGACCCGCTGCGCAGTCGCCTTGAAATCGCCTGCGCCCGGATGACCGAACACTGCGTGATCGGCGGGTGGGCAGCGCTCCGGTTGCAGGGCAATATCTGGTTCGACGGCCAGCGCGACGAAACATTTCGCCCGATCCTTGTCCACTGCGAACCCGGATCACGCTTGCGCAGCCGTCCGTCGATTCAGCCCTTCCGAGGCCTGCTGCATCCCGACGAATGGTCGACCTATGAAGGCCTGTCGACGACGACATTTGCACGCGCGGTGTTCGACGAAATGCGTATGGCCCGCACCACCACGGAAGCAGTAATTGCCCTCGACATGGCGGTGAGCACGACCCACGGTTCACCCCACACTTCCCTGGCTGCGGTCGACCAGGTACTCGCGTCTCATCACAAGGTGCGAGGAATTGTCCAAGCTCACCGGGCTCGCGCCTTAGCGTCCGCCCGATCTGCCTCACCCCTAGAGACCTGGGTCCGCGTGATCGCAGGCCGGGACGCCGGACTGGGAAAGCTCAAGGTCAACATTCCGATCTTCGACCTATCCGAACGACTACTCGGCGTCGCCGATCTCTATGACGACGCGACAGGGATGGTCGTTGAGGTTGATGGCGCACAGCACCGCGATCCGGAGTCGCACGCCGATGACAACGAACGCGAGGAACGATTCGAACGAGCGGGCCTCACGGTCGTCAGAGTGTCGGCCATTGACCTGCAGCGCGACCGCTGGTCCCTGGTCAATCGTCTAACTTCAGCCCATCGCGACGCCGCAGCTTCGACCCGCCGGCTCTGGACCACCGCCACTCCCGAGTGGTGGCATTCCTGGCCCCAAGCCCAGCGCTGGCTCTAGTCCCCCGCTGAGTGACACGAAATTACCGTTCTAACGGTCGAAAATCAGTAAAAACGTGTCACTCAGCGGGGAACGAGCTAGTCGGTTGTGCGGATCACGTCGAGAGCGTGTTGCAGGTCGTCGGGGTAGGGCGATTCGGCCACGGTCCACTCGCCGGTGCGGGGATGGGTGAAGCCGAGGCGAACAGCGTGCAGCCATTGACGATCCAGGCCAACGCGAGCCGCGAGGGTGGGGTCGGCGCCGTAGAGCGGATCGCCGACACACGGGTGATGCAAGGCGCTCAGGTGAACGCGGATCTGATGCGTGCGGCCAGTCTCCAGCTTGATCTCCAGCAGACTGGCAAACCGGTGGGCCTCGAGCGTGTCGTAGTGGGTCACGCTGTCGCGACCACCAGCGGCCACCGTGAACTTGAAGTCGTGACGCGGGTGGCGTGCGATCGGCGCATCGACCGTGCCGGTGTGCGGATCGGGGTGCCCTTGGACGAGCGCGTGGTAGGTCTTGTCGACCGTGCGGTCGCGGAAAGCCTGCTTCAGGACCGAGTAGGCCGATTCGCTCTTAGCCACCACCATCAGCCCGCTCGTGCCCACGTCAAGCCGTTGCACGATGCCCTGTCGCTCGGCCGCGCCGGAGGTCGAGATACGAATGCCGACGCCCATCAGGTGGTCCAAAACGGTAGGCCCGTCCCAGCCGACGCTGGGGTGCGCGGCTACGCCCACGGGCTTGTCGACCACCACCAAGTCGTCATCCTCCAGAACGATGCGCATGCCCTCAACCTCTTGGGCACGCACCAACGCAACGCGGGGCGCCGGAACCGAGGCTTCCAGCAGCGCGCCCGGCTCGACTCGCTCAGATTTCATGGGCACATTGCCGTCGAGCGTCACGAGCCCCTCGGCAACAAGGTCACTGGCGCGGGTACGCGAAAGCCCGAGAAGCCTCGCAAGGGCGATATCGACGCGCTCGCCGGCCAGCCCCTCAGGAACGTGGACAACCTTGCGGTCGTAGGTTTCGTCACTCACTTTTCGCCCTCTCGGGTGCCGTCAAGATTCACACCGCGCCACGAGCGCCACACAATCACCACAGCGGCGAACGTCAGCGCAATGTCCGCGACGTTGCCGACGAACGGTCCGTAATCAATGAAGTCGACGACGTGCCCACGGAACACCGAAGGCTCGCGGAAGATGCGGTCGATCAAATTGCCGACAGCGCCGCCCAGGAGAAGCCCCAAACCGACGGCCCAACCGCGATCGCGCAGTTTGGCGGACATTCGGATGACCACGGCAGCTACCGCCACCGCCACAGCCGTGAGCACGATAGTCATCGACGAACCCGTGCCCAGCGCCGCGCCTGGATTACGCAGGAACCGCAGATCGATGAGACCAGGGATCACGGTGATCGGATCGTGACCCTCCAAGGCGGCGACGGCCCAAACTTTGCTGGCTTGATCAATCGCCAGAACGATCAGAACGACTCCGGCGAAAAGCCGGACCGACGACGGGGGAAGATTCTGTGGGTCCTGACCAGGGGTCAGCGACGCTCCTCGCGCTGCTTGCATGTCATGCACAGTGTCGCACGAGGGAACGCCATCAGCCGCATCTTGCCTATCGGCTCACCGCAGGACTCGCACTGACCGTAGCTTCCATCCTCAAGACGACCCAGCGCCTTCTCGGACTGCAACAGCAGTTCACGCTGATTGGCGGCCAGCGACAATTCGGCATCACGCTCAAGGCCCTTGGAACCGACATCGG
Source organism: Aeromicrobium sp. (assembly GCA_040392565.1). GTDB lineage: Bacteria > Actinomycetota > Actinomycetes > Propionibacteriales > Nocardioidaceae > Aeromicrobium. The sequence goes on from JBEBVW010000122.1 coordinate 2,742, forward strand.
CCTGATCATTGCCCGCGCCATCGACGCCGTCACGCAGCAGATCTTGCAACTCGCGTGCCGAATGTTCCAGCTCAGTGCGCAATCGAGTCAGATCGCCTTCCAACTCAGCGCGGACCGCTTTGGTCTCGGCTGCAGTCCAGGGCGACTCATCTGGAAGAACGGCCAACTTGCTCTTGGGCATGCCGGGAGACTAGACCGCTTGGCGGACAAAACCAACACGACCCACCGAACTGCTGTGCGCAGTTTGGTGGGTCGTGAATGGAATCGTCAGATCAGAACGATGAATCCTCATCGCCGAGCAGCGAACGCACGCGACGTGGGCCCGCGTCGACGACCGAATCGGTAGCCGGCTCGGTCTTGCTCTCATTGGCGGCGAGCTGATCGAGCTGACTCTGGAAGTAGCTCTTCAGGCGCGCACGGTATTCACGCTCGTAGGTGCGCAGGTGCTCAACCTCGCGCTGGATCTCGTAGCGCTCACGTTCGATAGTGGCGACAGCCTGCTGGCGGCGCTCGTTGGTCTCATCGTCCAACTTCTGAGCGCGGATGCGAGCGTCGGTCTCCAGGCGGTCGGCCTTGCCGCGAGCTTCGTTGGTGATGCGCTCGGCCTTGGCACGAGCCTCGCCCACCAGGCGGTCGGCTTCTTCCTTGGCAGCGTCCATCAGCTGATCGGCGTTGGTCGAAGCGATCTCCAGCAGACGAGCTGCAGCTGAAGAGGCGTCGCCCATCGTCGGCGCCGGAGCGGCGACCGGCTGCGGAGCCGGAACAGGCGCCACTGCGATCGGCTCGGGCTCAGGCTCGGGCTCAGGCGTGGCGATCTGGACCGCAGGAGCCGGAACCGGCTCGACGGCGGGGATCAGACCCGTGGGCTCACCAGCGGAAACTGCGGCAACCTTGGCGCGCAGCTCCTCATTCTCCACCGTGAGGCGCTCCAGCTCAGCCTCGACTTCGTCGAGGAACTGGTCAACCTCACCCATGTCGTAACCCTCACGGAGTCGGACGGGGGTGAAGCGCTTGTTGCGCACGTCCTCGGGAGTCAATGGCATTTGTCGGTACCTCGGGAAGTCGTCGGTCAATGAACTCTGGGGACTACCGTACTCTCCCTGAGTTCTCATCTGCCACACGCGTTTCGATCTCCCGCGTGGGAACTCCCAGATTGTGGGCTAATTCTCAGGTAATCGGGCCAGATCAGAAGGCCCGAGCGACAATGCTCAGCAGAATGTAGAGCGCGAACAGCAGGATCATCGGCGACAGATCGAGTGCTACTTGGCCGAGCCTGAGCGGCGGGACGACCCGACGAATGGCACGCAGTGGCGGATCTGTAGCCGAGTAAATGCCTTCACACAGCACCGCGATCACTCCGCGCGGACGCCACTGACGCGCCAGCAACTGGACCCACTCCAAAACAAACCGAGCCAGCAGCAGAACGATCGCGATCCAGATGATCAGCGCAAGCAGACCACCGATATCGCCTGAATCCATGTGTCAGCTCTGGTTGTAGAAGCCGCCAGCAGCAATGCGCTGCTTGTCTTCATCGGTGACGGTGACACTGGACGGCGACAGCAAGAACACCTTGGCCGTGATGCGGTTGATCGAGCCGTGGACCGAGAAGGTCAGGCCGGCCGCAAAATCAACCAGACGCTTGGCATCGTCGTCGGCGATCTCTGACAAGTTCATGATGACCGGAACACCGCTGCGGAAGTGCTCGCCCACTGTGCGTGCGTCGTTGTAGGTGCGCGGCGTGACCGTCTCGATACGTGCGAGCTCGTCAGCGGACGGAACCGGCGACGGACGGCGGCGCTCGACGCGACGGTCGTCAATGTTGGAAATGGGAGCTGGGTGCACCACTGCAGGCGTACGCGTACGTTGCGGCTGCTCCCGCTCAGTGATGTCTTCGTCGAACTGCTCGTCGAGCTCGTCGAAGTCGGCCTGTTCGACCAGGCCCAGGTACTCGCCGACCTTACGCATTGCGCCAGCCATGGGGACTCCATTCAGATCGTGGTGATCTGTGCTCGATGTGACGGAATAACACCAGTGAGATTACCGTGTTGAGGCACGTTCTCCGAGGACCGAACGGCCAACTCGCACGTGTGTCGCGCCGGAAAATACAGCCGCCTCAAGGTCGCCGCTCATCCCTGCGGACACCATGGAAGCGTCAGGGAATCGTTCGCGAAGCCTCGCAGAAATACCTGCGAGCTCAGCAAAAACTGGTGCTGGATCGACACCGAGCGGCGCCACTGTCATGACTCCGTTGAGGCGCAGGCCTGCTGCCGAAGCAATGACGTCGGCCAACTCCTCGACTCCCGACGGCACGACTCCAGCGCGCCCCGGGTCGGACGTGTCGAAGTCGACCTGGATGAGGCACCCCAACTCTCGGCCTGCGGCAACTGCACCTCGCGCCAGGCCCTCGGCCAATCGGACTCGGTCGACGCTGTGCACTACATCGGCATACCGCGCGACAGCGCCGGCTTTGTTGGTTTGCAGCCCGCCGATGAAATGCATCCGCGGCGGCGAGACCGCGAAGTCGGTCGTCAATTCATCAAGTTTGCGGCCAGCCTCGGGGTGTCTGTTCTCCCCCACGTCGGTGACACCCAACTCGGCCAACAGCGCGACGTCGCTCGCGGGATATGTCTTGGTGACAACAATCAGCGTGACGTCGGCCGGATCTCGCCCGGCCTCTTCACAGGCTCGGGCTATCCGCTCTCGAGTATGGGCCAGGCCGTCGGCCAGTTCCTGCTTGCGCTGGCTCATGAGATCACCACCGCCATGCCGAAGCGACCAGCGGCATCGCCTTGGCGACGGTAGGAAAACCAGTGATGGTTCTCGACGGTGCACTGACCGACTCCCATGTCGACAACCTCGATGCCGTCCTCCTCTAGCTGGGCGATGACACCGGCACCGACATCAATCGACGGCGTGCCCCATGAAGTGGTGGCTCGTGCTGCTGGGACTACCGAGGCCACATCGTCGACCAACTCGGCCGGGAGTTCATAACAACCGCCGCACACGCGCGGGCCAAGAACTGCGGTCAGCCGCTCGGCGCCACTATCTCGCAGCGCCCGCACAGTCGCTGGCACGACGCCGGCAACCAAGCCAGCGCGACCTGCGTGGATCACCGCTGCAAGCGGACGCTCGGGGTCGACCAGCGCGAGCGGCGTGCAATCGGCAACCCGAATGACCGCCGCAACTCCGGGACTGTCGACCACGATTGCGTCAGCTTCGGTGCGCCCCGACTCGACATCGTCGGCACGCACAACGTCAGCCCCGTGGACCTGGGTGACCGCAACAAGCCGGTCGACTCCCAATTCCACCGAAACCTGCGCCGCATCGGCAGCGAGCAGGTCGACGTCGAGGATCGACACCGTTGCGCTGCCGATGTGCTTGCTAGTCCAGATCATCGAACTAGATCACGAATGGATTGGCTTAACGGAGGAACTCAGGGATATCGAGATCATCGCCGTACTCAGCCGTGACCGGCTCGGGCGAAACCGCCCCTCCCCTTGCGCCAGCCGAACCCGGAGCGTCCAAGAACGGATCCGGCGCGTAGCTGTTGGCCGTGGGAGCCGCAGCCTCTGCCGGCTTTTCGGCGACAGGCTTCTCAATCTCCTTGAGCAACGCGGGCTGAGCAACGTCACGCTGCTTGGGCTCGCCACCATCGAAACCGGCCGCGATCACAGTGACTCGCACTTCATCGCCCAGGGCGTCGTCGATCACGGCGCCGAAGATGATGTTGGCATCGGGGTCGACAGCGTCGGCCACCAGGCCAGCGGCTTCGTTGATCTCGAATAGGCCAAGATCGGAACCGCCCGAAATGGACAGCAGCACGCCACGCGCGCCTTCAATGCTGGCTTCGAGCAATGGGCTGGACACTGCGGCTTCGGCAGCCACTGCTGCGCGATGCTCGCCACGTGCCGAGCCGATACCCATCAACGCCGAACCCGCATCGGACATGACCGACTTCACGTCGGCAAAGTCGAGGTTAATCAAGCCCGGAGTGGTGATGAGATCGGTAATGCCCGACACGCCTTGGTGCAGCACCTGATCGGCCTGACCGAAGGAATCCAGCAGGCTGACGTTGGTATCGCTGATGGACAGCAGTCGATCGTTCGGGATCACGATCAGCGTGTCGACTTCTTCGCGCAACGCCTGGATGCCGGCGTCGGCCTGAGCCGAACGATTGCGGCCCTCGAACTTGAATGGGCGCGTCACGACGCCGATGGTCAGCGCGCCGAGTGAACGAGCAATGCGAGCGACGACGGGTGCACCGCCGGTGCCCGTGCCGCCACCTTCGCCGGCCGTCACGAACACCATGTCGGCGCCCTTGAGCGCAGCTTCGATTTCTTCGGCGTGATCCTCGGCGGCCTTCTTGCCGACTTCGGGGTTGGCGCCTGCGCCGAGGCCGCGGGTGAGATCGCGTCCGACATCGAGCTTGACGTCAGCGTCGGTGAACAAGAGCGCCTGCGCGTCCGTATTGATCGCAATGAACTCAACGCCCTTGAGTCCCACCTGGATCATCCGATTCACCGCGTTGACGCCGCCGCCGCCGATGCCGACGACCTTGATCACCGCGAGGTAATTCTGGACCGCCATGTCTTGTGCCTCTTCCGTCGATATCGGTTGCCATAAAGTCTTACCGTGAGGTAGAGGTTTATAGTTATGTCAACCTCTGACTTAACTACGAAGGTACGCGGCGAACCGACGACGAACCGTGCGACACGCCGCGCTGCTCGGGGCAGTCCAGATCACTTTCTGGTGGTGGGCTGATCGGGAGCGCTGATGTCGTAGGCTCGGGCCTTGATCTTCAACAAGGTCTGGAGCACTTCGAGTTTGCGGGCACCCTGATCCGCACTCCCCCAGACGATCGTTCGCCCCTTCGTCAAGCCCAGCGAAATCGAATCCTGAGTGCCTGCCGAAATCGTGCGCACATCGCCAATCCAGGATGGCTTCTCGGACTTCAAGATCGCGGCCACCTCGGCGGCTCCACGAGTCGCTTCGAGCTTGACCTCGGCGTCAAATCCGGAGATTCTCGCCTCAATCAGGCCCTTGGGCTTCTTGCTGTACGTGCGGTAATCGACGCCAAAGCGATCGATGCCATGGATCTCTCCGCCCACCGTCGACCACATGACTGCCGTTCGTTCTTCAACCTCAATTGAGATCGTGTGCGGCCACGACCGGGAAATATCAGCGGTGCGAATCCGGGGCAGCTGCTTGACCCGAGTTTCAATAGCCGTCAGATCGACTTTCGCTAGCGGCTCACCCAAGGGGACCTGCGCGGCCTTCTCAATCTGAGCGGCCGTCATGGTGGTCTGGCCCGACACTTCAACATTGCGAACATTGAGCACCGATGAAAACCAAATCAGCCACACCACGAGGATGAT
>JBEBVW010000123.1:0-8065 GCA_040392565.1 Aeromicrobium sp.
GTGGAACTAAGTGACTCCTCGGGTGGAACTAAGTGACTCCTCGGGTGGAACTAAGTGACTCCTCAGCGGGCGTAGGGTTCTGGGGTGGATGAGGGGTATGTCGAGCGGGTGCTTGGGTTGGTGGAGCAGATCCCGATCGGGCGGGTCTTGTCGTATGGGCGGATCGCCGAGCACCTGGCCGAGGGGTATGGGCCTAGGTATGTCGGCAGCATCATGTCGCGGTTCGGCCACGGGGTTCCGTGGTGGCGTGTGGTCCGGGCAGATGGTTCGATGCCGCCGGCGCTGATGGGCGACGCGCAGGTGCATTGGCAGGAAGAAAGCACGCCAGTGCGCAACGGTCGAGTCGACATGCGCGAAGCGGTGTGGCCAATCACCGAGTGAGTGTCACCCCCATCTGGTGAGATGGGCATCGATGACAGTTCAGTACGTTCGCGCCCCCGAACCAGACGGCAGCAATGCGGGCATTCCGCAACTCGACGACGCCCAGCAGTCAGTCGTCGATCACCCGGGTGGTCCGCTGCTCGTGCTGGCCGGCCCAGGCACGGGTAAATCCACCACTCTGATCGAAGTCGTTGCCGATCGGGTTGATCGTCGCGGTCTCGACCCATCGCAAATTCTGGTGCTGACGTTTAGCCGCAAAGCAGCAGAAGAACTACGCGGCCGTATCGCGTCGCGGCTGGTGTCCACGTCCTCGGTGGCAGACACCATGACATTCCATTCGTTCTGCTACGGCTTGGTGCGCAAGTTCTCCGCTCCTGAGGCGTTCATGCGTCCCATCGATCTAATGAGTGCGCCAGAACAAGAGGCGGTGATCCGCGAACTGGTGCGTGGCAGCGACCCGCTCGATTGGCCGCAGCGATTACATCCGGCGCTGCGCACCCGCGGGTTTGCCGCCGAGCTGAACCGACTCTTTGGCGCCGCTAGCGTGCAGGATCTCGGGTCCGACGGCCTTGCCGAGTTGGCCGAGCGCGAAGGGCGCGAAGATTGGGCAGCGGCAGCGCGGTTCTTCGAGGAGTACAGCGGCGTCGTGGCGCTGCAGAACAAGTCCGACTACACCGATGTCGTCGTGCAAGCGGTTCGGCTGCTGCGCGACCGTGATGTGCGTGCCCGGATGCGCGATCAGTACAGGCTTGTCGTGGTCGATGAATATCAAGACACTGATCCGCTGCAAGTCCAACTGCTGCAGGAATTGGCAGGTGATGGCCGAGACCTCATTGTGGTGGGCGACCCCGACCAAGCCATCTACGCATTCCGTGGCGCCGATGTGCGCGGCATCATGGACTTCCCCCAGCAGTTCGGCGGCGAGGTCATCGCGCTGCGCACTACGCGCCGGTTCGGTCCGGGAATCCTCAATGCGTCGCGCGCCATCGCTCAACGTTTGGGCGTCCCAGGTGGATTGCCGGCCCACACCATCGCTGCCTTCCGCGCGTTGGTGCCACATCAGTCGTCGGGCGGCGAGGTCCAGGTGCGTACGTATGCCTCCGCCGTCGCCGAGGCCGAAGACATTGCTCGCACGCTGCGCGAGGCGCACCTGACTGGCGATCCGGAAACAGCGGTGGCGTGGGGCGATATGGCCGTTTTGGTGCGCACCTCGGCCGAATTGGCTCGACTCGAACGTGTGCTTGTCGCACATGGTGTGCCGGTTGAGGTCGCGGGAGATGAAATCCCGCTGGCAGCAGAGTCTGCCGTCCGGGCGCTCTTGGCGGCCGTTCGGGTGGCCGATCATGTTGCCCACGAGCGCGATATTCCGCATGACGAGGCGTTGGCTGTGCTCACCGGACCCATCGGTCACCTCGACGCTGCCGACTTGCGACGGGTCAGCCGTTATCTGCGGGCAGCCGATGCCGACCATCCCGATGGTCCGCGGCCGTCGCACGAACTGCTGGCACAAGCGCTCGCGCATCCTCTCGAAGTCACCACGCAAGACGGTCCGGCGGCAACCGTCGAGGCGCTCGATCGCACCCGACGTGTCGGCGAAGCTGTCCGTCGTGCTGCCCTCCAGATCGTTGACCGTGAGGCGCCTGAGCAGGTGTTGTGGACCATGTTCACGGCGACCGATTGGCGATCGCGGCTGATCGCCACCGCCGAGGCCGGCGGTGAAGGAAGCTTGCGTGCGCACCGCGATCTCGACGCTTTGGTGGCGCTATTTCAGCGAGCCGCGTGGTCGGAGGAGTCGGGCAGCAAGCGCGATATCGGCACCATGATTGCCGATTTGGAGTCACAGCAAATTCCGGCCGACACCCTCACCGAATCCGGCGTCCGCGGAACGGCAGTCCGCCTGATGACGGCGCACCGCTCCAAAGGTTTGGAGTTCGGCTTGGTGGTGGTCGCGGGCGTTCAGGAGGGCAGTTGGCCCATGGTGCGGCCGGGCGGAACCGTCCTGCACAGTGAACGGCTGGGGCCGGGCCATGTCATACCGCCTGCCCCAGCCTCGGCCCGGTTGGCCGATGAACGCAGGCTGTTCTACGTCGCGTGCACCCGAGCGGTCGACCGACTCATCGTCACCGCCGTCGCCAGCAGCGACGCCGATGGTGAGCAGCCGTCGCGGTTCGTGCGAGAGATCAGCGAGTTCGCTACTGAAGGTGAACCCTCCGGTGTGAGGTCACGTCCGCGGCACCCATTCAGCTTGCGTGGCGTGGTCGCCGAACTACGCCATCTGCTGGAGACCAACGACGATCCAGTCGTTCGCCATGCCGCCGCCACGCGACTCGCCAAGTTGGCCGATCACGGCACCTGGGCCACTCGCGCGGCCGACCCCGACCGCTGGTGGGGCACGCGAGATCTGACCCAGAACGTCGTCCCCGTCACCGACCCTGACGAACCGGTGCGACTCAGCGGCAGCACCGTCGACGGACTCATGACCTGTCCACTCAACTGGTTCCTCAAGCACGAGGTGCGCGGCGAGTCAGGCACCACAGCGGCACAAGGCTTTGGATCCATCGTGCACGCCATCGCCGCCGACGTCGTGCGCCGCCAAGTGCAGCCAGATCCCGAACAGATGACCGAGACACTCGACCGCGTCTGGAAACACCTTGAGTTCAACGCCCCGTGGATTGGCGAGCGTGAGCGCATTCAGGCGCACGCGGCACTGGGTCGTTTCGCGCGCTGGCATCAAGAGCAGACGCGCGAAGCGTTGGCCGCTGAGCACGCGTTCGTCGTCACCATTCCCATCGGTGACGATCAGGTCGTTATCCGCGGTTCCATGGACCGCGTCGAAGTTGATGCCGACGGGCTCGTGCACGTGGTCGATCTAAAAACCAACAAATCGGCACCTAAACAGGCCGAGATCACCGAGTTGCCGCAGTTGGGCGTGTACCAACTGGTGGTGGAACACGGTGCAGTCGATGAATTGGTGCCTGATGCGAAGTCCGGTGGCGCCGAGTTGGTGCAACTGCGCGACTCCAAGAGCGATCTGCCCACTGTGCAGCGCCAGGCAGCTCCGGTTGAGGGCGAACCGTTCTTCGCGCTTGATCAGGTCACCGCATCGCTGCACACGGTGCGCTCCGAGCAGTTCGTGGCCACCCCGTCAGACAAAGCCTGCCGATATTGCGCGTTCTCCAGCATTTGTCCTGCTCAACCTGAGGGCATGACGACCGTCGGCATCCGAGAGGTGCAGCAGTGAAGATCCGCGATCGCCAACATTTGTGCGACCTGTTGAAGATCCCGTTCAGCGACGATCAACTGGCCGCGATTACGGCTCCCGCCAACCGGCCGCAGGCCATCATCGCTGGCGCTGGCTCGGGCAAGACCACGGTGATGGCCGCCCGAGTGGTGTGGCTGGTGGGGCACGATGGCGTCGATCCCGCGCGCATTCTGGGGCTCACCTTCACCAATAAGGCCGCGGGTGAACTGGGGGAGAAGGTGCGCGACGCGCTGCGCCTGCTGGGGGCCGACGTGGCAACCGACCCCGGAACTGACGTGGGCGAACCCACGGTGTCGACGTACCACGCCTTTGCCGGTCAACTCATCACCGAGTTCGGGCTACTCATTGGGCTCGAGCCCGATCTCCGGTTGCTTGCAGATGCCAGCCGCTTCCAGCTCGCCGCCCGGGCAGTGGCTACCTACCGAGGCGATCTGCCGGAGATTTCGGTGCACACGCCCACGCTGGTGTTGGCCATTTTGGGTATGGAAGGCCAGTTGTCCGAGCATCTGGTGTCGACTTCGGTGTTGCGTGAGCACGCGCAGCAGGTGCTTGCCGAGGCCCAGGCCGTTCCGATTCGACGCAAGTCCAAGGACGATCCGGGCTGGTCCGAGGCCAATGCGAAGTCGGTCATGTCGGCGGCTCGACGACGCATCGAGCTCACCCATTTGGTTGACCGCTACCGGGAGTTGAAGTCCGAGCACGGGCTGATGGATTTCAGCGATCAAATGTTGTGGGGCGCGCAGTTAGCTGAGGTCGCTGAGGTCAGCGAAGCGCTCCGAGAACGGTATGACGTTGTGCTCCTCGACGAATATCAAGACACCTCAGTCGCCCAACACCTGCTGCTGCAGCGGCTTTTCGGCGGCCACGGCGTCACGGCTGTCGGCGATCCCGCACAGAGTATCTACGGTTGGCGCGGTGCAGCGGCCGGCAATCTATTGAACTTCCTCGATGACTTTCCCAGCGCCGATGGCAGCAGGGGACTGTCGCATTCGCTGCATGTGACCCGACGCTGTGCCCCTGAAGTCATCGACATCGCCAACAAGATGGCTCGGAACTTCTACGAGCAGCCAGATGTCGACATCACGCCTTTGCAAGCTGCGCCCGAAAATGCTGCGGGCGTGGTTTCAGCTGCTCTGCACTCCACAGTGCAGCACGAAATCGACGATCTTGTGCACCGCATCACGACCCTGCACGACGACGGAATGCCGTGGCGCGAAATTGCCGTGCTGGTACGGGTCGGCAAGGAAAACGGCGCCATTGTTGAGGCCTTGCGTTCGGTGGACGTTCCTGTCGAGGTCGTTGGCATGACGGGGCTGCTGCATCAGCCAGAAGTCCGCGATGTCCTCAGCGTGCTGGAGTTGCTGCACGACGTCACGGCCAATCCCGCTGTGATCCGACTGCTGGTAGGACCTCGGTGGCGGTTGGGAGTGCGTGATCTCGCGCTGCTCGGCAAACGGGCCGGACAACTGGGTGGCCGACGTGCAGTTGGTGCCGATGATGAATCGCCCGAAGATGCACTCGAGCGCGAACTATCGGCCGCAGTCGAGGGTGTCGATCCGGCCGATATTGTCTCGCTGGCCGAGGCTGTCGACGATCCGGGCGACCTCCCGTACTCGGCCGAGGCGCGTCGCCGGCTGGGCGAACTTGCGGCACTGTTGCGCCACCTCAGGGCGCACCTAGGCGAACCGCTCGTTGACCTCACTCGGCGCGTGGTCTCGGCTCTGGATCTCGATGTCGAATTGGCCCTGCGGCCCGACGGCATCGGCCCAGACAACATCTCAGCGTTGCTCGACGCCGTCGCCGGGTACTCCGAGAACGATCGCTATGCCGATCTTGCCGGGCTGATGGCGTATTTGGAGGCTGAAGATGAGTACGCCGGCGGTCTGGAGGTGGCATCGCCTAGCGAGTCGGACTCGGTCAAATTGCTGACGGCGCACAAGTCCAAGGGCCTGGAATACGACGCAGTCTTTGTCCCGCTGCTGTCTAAGACGGTCTTCCCGTCCAGCTTGAGCCGACCGCGCTGGCCCACCCGGATTGATGCATTGCCGGTCGCGTTGCGGGGAGATCACGACAGCCTCCCAGACCTCGCCGAATGGACCAATCAGGCAATGGACGAATTCAAGGCCGAGTGGGACGCCGAAGCGCTTCTCGAAGAAGACCGCTTGGCCTACGTCGCCTTTACCCGTGCACGTCATCACCTGCACGTCAGCGGGCACCACTGGGGCCGGACGCAGAAGAAACCGCTCGGCCCATCTGCGTATCTCGAGGCCGTCAGGAAGTGGCTAGGCGATCGCGGGGACGCTGTGACGATCTGGGCCGACGCTCCTGCCGACGACGAAGTCAGCCCGTTCTTGGGCGAAGGCGCTGTGCATCACTGGCCGGTCCAACTCGGCGGTCTTGCCGCGCGGCATGAAGCTGCTGCCATGGTCGCTGCTGCGCGCAGTGGTCAACTGGCCGAGCCGGAGGATGCCTCGGGCATCACGATTGATGTCGAGGCGCGTGAGCGGCTGGACAGTATCGATGCCGAACTTGATTTGCTCTTGGCCGAAGCCGCCGAGTTGGAATCACCGGTCCGTGAAGTGATGATTCCGCCGGTGTTGTCGGCCACCGCCACTATGGCGCTGGCTGCCGACGAACAAGCGTTCCTGCGCCAGTTGGCTCGGCCAGTGCCGCGCCGCCCTTCGGCAGCGGCGCGTTTCGGCACACAGTTCCATGCGCGTATTGAGGCTCATTACGGTCAGCAAGCGTTGCTTGATCCCACCGATTTGCCGGGCCAGGGCGACGTTGCCATTGGTTCTGACCCTGAACTGGACGAACTTTTCGACCGGTTCGTGAGCGGCGAGTTCGGTAGCCGCACGCCGGTCGCCATTGAGGCGCCGTTCTCGATTCGGCTAGCCGGTCGGCAGATCATCGGCCGCATTGACGCGGTGTTTGAGACGACCCTTCCTGATGGCTCGGTCGGTTATGAAGTGGTCGACTGGAAAACCAATGCCGACACCACAGCTGATCGGCTGCAGTTGGCGATCTATCGACTGGCGTGGGCCGAACAACACGGTCTCGATCCCACTGTGGTCACCGGCGCATTTGCGTATGTCCGACTCGACCAGACCGTTCGCTACGACGACTTGCCCGGTCGTGCAGAACTCGAGGAGCTCATCGCGGGCTAAGTTGGCGTCGTGGACTACGCCTTCTTCAGTTCTAGTCATGACCGCGCAGCGCATCTTCGTGCCGACGACGCTTGGCGCCGAGCCGACGGAGAACTGAAGGTGCTGGTGATGGGTGGCGAACACGTCGCCACGGTGACCGACGAAATGATCGACCAGGTCGGTAGCCATGGCCCCGCTTTGCGATGGTCAGAGGAGAGCGAAGTTCCTGAGGGGGACTGGATTTTTCTCGGCCTGCACCACGGCAAGCGCTTCGCGGCGGTCGTTGTCGATCGTGTCCCGCCGGAGATGCAACCGCAGAGTCTGCGCATGATCGGTCCCATGCTCGATCCAGCCGATGCGTCGGTAGCTGTACATGCCGTTGGCATCGCGCGGTGGCATCAAAGCCACCGCTTCTGTTCCAAATGTGGAGCCGAAACCCAGGTGGCGGCCGCCGGTCACGAGCGAGTGTGTGGGCAGTGCCGAACACACCATTTTCCGCGCACCGACCCGGCCGTCATCATGCTGATCACCGATGATCAGGATCGCGCGCTGCTGGGCCGCCAACCCAGTTGGCCAGCGGGTCGGTTCTCCACGCTGGCCGGATTTGTCGAACCTGGCGAGTCTCTGGACGACGCGGTTCGGCGTGAAGTCAGCGAAGAAGTTGGAGTTGAGGTCGGCGAGGTCACCTACGCGGGCAGCCAGCCGTGGCCATTCCCATCAAGTCTGATGCTCGGCTTTTTCGGCAAAGCCACGTCGTCGGACATCACGGTCGACGCAGCTGAAATCGCTGAAGCACGATGGTTTACCCGCGAAGAGGTCACCGAAATGACGGCGTCGACTGATCTGCTTCTGCCACCGAATGTGTCCATCTCGCGTGCGTTGATTCAGGAATGGCACGGAGGCCAGATCCACGGCAAATGGGCCTAATAGTCGCCGCTGCGCAGCCCGATGAGTTTATACAAGGGGTAGTTGTATAAACTCATCTCATGACGTACGTGATTGCTCAACCGTGTGTCGATGTGATGGACCGCGCGTGTGTTGATGAATGTCCGGTGGACTGCATCTATGAAGGTGGACGGTCGCTCTATATCCATCCCGACGAATGTGTCGATTGCGGCGCCTGTGAGCCGGTGTGCCCGGTGGAAGCGATCTTCTATGAAGACGATCTGCCCAATGAGTGGGCGCCATACCTTGGCGACAATTCATACTTCTTCGCCGAGGCGTTGCCTGGTCGTGACGCCCCCTTGAATTCGCCCGGTGGTGCTGCGAAGTTGGG
>JBEBVW010000124.1:0-7938 GCA_040392565.1 Aeromicrobium sp.
GCTGACTGCCGAATCGGTGGGCGCGTTCGTGGCACCGTCATCGTCGGTTTGGTCAAGGAATCCTGCGCCAAGCACAACGCCTGAAGCGAGCGCAAGGAAAACGGCCGTCAACGAAACGACGTGGTAACGGAAGTTGATCACGGAAGGAGTCCTTCAATCGATGAACCGATGTCGCCCAGACCGTCTCGCACTTGGTCGAACCAGTCCTGGCCGACCGGGGTGACGGTGATAGCGACAGCCAGCGCAAGAACGCCAGCGATGAGCATGAGCACGACCGGCCACATCGGCATCGGTCGAGGGGCGAGCGCAAGGGCCGACTTGGCATCGACCAGCCGAGCACCAGCGCGCAATCGAGTGACGACCTGACGAGCACTGTCACTGGGAGCGCGCTCCAGTAGAGCATTCAGTGTGGGCGGAGCACCCACATGAATCACCACGGATGCATCGTTGGTGTCAGCCAACAAAATCGCCAGGTCATCGTCGGCGCCGGTGGAGACAATGGGGACGACGTCCTTGCCATGTTTCTCCAGGCGTTCGGGTCTGCTGACCTTGCCGGTCGTGGTGCTGACCACTACCTCGCCAGCCGAACGAATTGCCCGTTCGGAGAAACGGTCAACGTCGCCGACCAGAATGTGCACGGGATGTCCGGCCGCCAACAGCAGGTCTGCGCCAGCGCCTGCACCGATGAGCACAGGATCGTGCTGGGCGATGTAGCGCTTCAGTCCAGCCAAATCTGATTCTGCGTCATATGCCTTCGACACGACGATGACCGGACGCTTACGCAACCGCGTTCGCGTGCGCGGGACGCCGGTTCCGTTGAGCAGCATCGCCTGCTCGCGGTCGATGTGGTCGGCGGCGTTCGCGGTCAGCGCGTTCAGCCGAGTGGCGAGACCCTCTTTGGCTTCACGGAGTCGGGTAGCTACCTGCGATTGATCCTGCTCGACGCCCGCAGCGACCAGCGAACCATCCAGCATCACCCGTCCGCCGCTAAGGATCTGGATCTGCTCACCGTTGCGCAGGCTTGACCAAATACCTTCATTGCCCACGTCAATCAAAGCGACACCAGCGTCGGCCAACATCTTGGGGCCTTGATTGGGCACGCGCCCAGTCGAGGAAGGAGCGGTGTTGAGTACCGCGGCAACCTGAGCTTCGATCAGATCGTGGGCGCGTTTGGCATCCAGATCGATAGCGTCGATCAATGCGATGTCGCCCGAACGCAGCGAACTGAAGTCAGCGTCCCGACGGGCGAACCGAACGGGTCCCACAATTCCTTCGAGCGTGGATTCGCCGTTGGTCTTGGAACGTCGAGTCATGCCGGACATACGAAACTTGGCCATCGCCGTCCATCGTCCCTGGTATCAGCAACGAATTCGGCCTGATCTGGCGGCGTGTCGCAGAAGATATCCCCGACCCGGTCACACCGCTTGGCCGGCGAGCTCCAGGAGTTCTTGGGCATGTGCTTGGGCACTTGCCGAATCGTCTTGACCGGCCAACATTCGCGCGAGTTCATCAACCCGCTGATCAGCGGCGAGCAACACGACCGAACTTCGGGTGACTGCGCCATCGGATTTGTCGACGACGAAATGCTGATGCGCAAATGCCGCAACCTGCGGCAGGTGGGTGACCGCAATGACCTGGGCGTGCTCGGCCAAGCGGGCTAGGCGACGGCCAACTTCGACCGCAGCCTTGCCGCCGATTCCGGCGTCCACTTCGTCGAACACCAACGTGGGCACTGTCGATCGATCCGACAGCACCACCTCCAGCGCCAACATCAGACGCGAGAGTTCACCGCCACTCGCTCCCTTTGCCAACGGGCGCGGATCCATGCCGCGATTAGCCGAGAACAACAACTCGACGTCATCGAGGCCATGCGGGCCTGGCATTGCCGTGGCGACGCGCGAGACCTGCGGTTCGAGGTGAGCATGCGGCATCGACAGCTGCGCTAGTTCGGCGTCTACCAAATTCGACAGTCGCTCCGCCGCAGCGGTACGCAGTGACGTCAACTGCTCGGCCAGTCGGAACACCTCTGGCTCGAGCCGGTCACGCTCGGCCGCCAACTGCGTGAGCCGGTCGTCGTCGTGGTCCAACTCAGCAGAACGCGCAGCGCTCTTCTCGGCCCACGCGAGAACGTCATCGAGGCTTGGGCCGTACTTGCGTTGCAGCGCGATGATCTGGGCCCGTCGTTCCTGCACCGCAGCTAATCGGGCCGGATCGAGCTCAATGCGATCGGCGTAGGCAGAAAGATCCGAAGCGACTTCATCGAGCAAGATCATGAGTTCTTGAGCACGACCAGCCAACGTGTCGAGATCCGGATCGTGGCCGGCAACTTCGTGGAGTGCTGCGACCGCTTCGGCCACGCGGCCGCGGGCGGCAGACGCCGAATCCTCAGTGTCTGCTGCGAGCAGCAAACGGGCGCGCTCTGAACCTCGAGCCAAGCCGTCCGCGTGCGCCAGCCGATCTTCTTCGGTCTTCAGCGCTTCGTCTTCGCCAGCGACAGGTTCTACGGCAGCGATCTCATCGAGCCCGAATCGCAGCAGGTCGAGTTCGCGTGCACGTTCTTGCGTTTGGGTCCGCAACTCGTCGAGCTGGCGCTGAGTTTGACGCCATCGCGTGTACGCCGGCGCATATTCGGCCAGGACGTCGGCCAGTTCCTGTCCAGCGAATCGATCAAGGGCCGACCGCTGCTCGGCTGCGCGCAGCAGCCTGTGCTGATCGGACTGGCCATGTACCGCCACCAACTCATCGGTGATTTCGGCCAAGAGCCCGGCCGGCACTGTGGCCCCACCGGCCACGGCTCGCGACCGCCCCTGTGAGGACAACACACGACCGATCACCAAGGTTCCATCGTCGACTTGTCCGCCGGCTTCGCCAACACGCTCAGCCACCGACGATCCGGCAGGAAGCGAAATGCTGGCTTCGATGCGAGCCTGATCAGTACCGCGACGCACGAGACCGAGGTCGGCTCGTTCACCTCGAAGCAATCCGAGTGCAGTGACCACCATGGTCTTGCCAGCGCCGGTCTCGCCGGTGATGACGGTGAACCCAGGCCCCAGTTCAAGCTCGGCGGATTCGATGACGCCGAGCGAGGTCAACTGCAGGTGTTGCCACATCAGTCGTCATCCCGTTCGCGCCGACGCCGAGCAGCCGCACCCCGCCAGCCGTCAACCGGGAGTTCGAACTTGCGCACCAGCCGATCGGCGAATGGTGCTGGATGCAGTCGGGCCAACCGCACTGGGGTACGGCCACGCGTGACCTCGACGCGCGCACCAAACGGCAGATCGGCCGCGCGTCGACCGTCGCACCACAGCACACCCGTGGTGGTTTCACCCACTACTTCGACGGCGAGCTTGGAGTCCGGCGACACAACTAGCGGACGCGCGAAGAGCGCGTGTGCGCTGATGGGCACCATGAGCAGCGCAGAGACCTCCGGCCACACAATGGGGCCGCCAGCGCTGAAGTTATACGCCGTCGAGCCGGTAGGCGTCGCGCACACGACGCCGTCACAACCCCATCGGGACACCGGGCGGTCATCGATCTCGACGACCAGTTCAAGCATCCGCTCGCGTGCAGCCTTTTCGACAGACGCCTCGTTCAGCGCCCAGTTTGAGGCCACGACCTCGCCGCCAACAGTGACGGTGACATCGACGGTGAGCCGTTCCTCAATGACGTAGGTGCGATCGATAACGCCGCGCACGACCAGCTCAAGTTCCTCGGCATCAGCTTCAGCAAGGAAGCCAACGTGTCCCAAGTTGACGCCGAGCACCGCGATGTCTGTGCCTCGACAAGTCTCAGCTGCACGCAGAATGGTGCCGTCGCCACCGAAGACAACAGCCAACTCGCAGTCGGCAGGCTGGTCGTCAAAAGTGCTGAACTCGGTCAGACCTGCGGCGATAAAAATCTCTTGATCAGCGTGCGGAATGCAGACGCCAACACCTTCGCGAGCCAGGTCACGGCTGAATCCGACTGCCACTTCGACTGCCTCTTCACGACCGGTGTGAGCCAGTACCAGAACGGTTCTCATGTCAGATTTCCTTCGGCGTTCAACGGACCATCTGCCACCACATCACGTGCTGCCTGCTCTGTTGGCGGATCGGCATCGGTGCGCAACCAGCAGAAGTATTCGACGTTTCCGGCGGGGCCCGGCAATGGGCTGGGTGCCAACCCTCGGGTGCCCCATCCTTGCTCGTGGGCCGACTGGCATACGCGGAGCACGGCTTCGGCATGCAATTGCGGGTCGCGCACAACACCGTTCTTGCCCAGGCGCTCGCGTCCCACCTCAAATTGCGGCTTGATCATAAGCACGATGTCGCCTTCGGGATCAGTGACGCGGGTCAGCGCTGGCATCACCACGGTAAGGGAGATGAACGACAGATCGCTGACGACCAACGACACCTGTCCCCCAATGTCATCGGCGGTGAGGTGCCGCACGTTAGTACGGTCCATCACAGTGACGCGGGGATTGTTCTGCAACGACCACACGAGCTGGCCGTATCCGACGTCAACGGCCACTACTTCGGCGACGTCACGTCGCAACAACACGTCAGTGAATCCGCCGGTCGAGGCGCCGGCGTCGAGGCAACGGCGTCCGGCGACTGACAAGCCCTGTGGCTCAAACACGGCAAGGGCACCCAGCAACTTGTGGGCCCCCCTCGACGCCCAGCCGGGATCGTCGGCATCACCTTTCACGACAATGGCTTGATCGGTCGTGACATTGGTTGCCGGTTTGCTCGCTTTCGCTCCGGCCACGAACACTCGACCGTCAGTGATCAGCCCCGCCGCCTGCTCACGGGACCGGGCCAGCCCGCGCCGCACGAGTTCGGCGTCCAGGCGCAGCCTGCGACTCACGGCGTTCGTTGACCGCTCAAGGTGTCACGAAGAACACGATGAATAGCCTCCAGTTCGGCCGGATGCTCCTGCACCGGACGACTGTCGAGCGAGTCCAATCGCAGCAGCGCTTCATCGATGACTGGGTCGCCTGTGGGCGTGTGCGCATCCGCGGACTCGGCAACTGGCGCTACTTCGTCAGTTGCTGCATCGACGTCGGGCAATTCGCTCATGAGACCAGTGTCCCACCTGCACCGACACCAATGCCGGATGCATCGCGGATTGACCATGCGAGTTGCACTGCTGCCCTCAGCGAGCGCACATCCGTCGGCGCACCATCGACTTCGACTACTCCGTTGCTGAACGTCGCCGAAACACCGTCACAGACTGCGCTCTGACCCTCGACCTCCACAGGCGGGTGCACCTGCGACAGGCCCACTAGGTCTGCCGCGACGTAGTCAGGTCGATGGCCCGGAGGCGCCGCGAAAAGATCGGCCACGTCGTTCACGCCAGTGAGCACCATCAAGCTGCTGACGTCGGCCCCGATCGCTCCGTCGATATCGGTGTCGAGACGATCGCCGATCATCAGCGGACACGACGGCGACCCCAGCCGCACCTTGGCCTGGTCATAAATCAACCGACCTGGCTTCCCGGCCACGATCGGCGTCGCCCCGGTCGCGAGCTGCACTGCCTGCACCATGGCGCCATTGCCTGGCGCCAATCCGCGCGGAGTAGGAAACGTCAGATCCGGGTTCGACGCGTACCAAGGAAGCCCTGCCGATACGGCATAGGAGGCCTCAGCAAGTTCGCTCCAGCGCACGTCCACCACGCCGCCCTGTACGACGGCCACAGGACCGTCGTCCATCGAGGTCACGACCTGCAGTCCAGCTTCCTCCAACGCCAGTCGCATGCCATCGGCGCCGGCAAGCAAGACCCGTACACCCGCGCCAAGATCGGCGACGATCTGCGAAGACACCACCTGACCTGCAGTAACAACGGCATCGTCAGTCAACGACAGACCGAAGGACCGAAGGTGTTCGGCCACGTCTGACGCGGTGCGGGTGGCGTTGTTCGTCAAGAACGCGATGGGAATCGACAGCGAGTTCAGCGCATCAACGGCCCCCGGCACAGCCTCTTCGCCGACATACACAACTCCATCGAGATCAAGAAAAGCTGCATCATGGGTGTCGCGTAGCGCTCGGTCAGACGTCGCCAATCCAGTCGCTGCAGAAGTCATGGAGTCGAGGGTATCGACGCCTCTCGAGTGATCGACGCGACGTCGACTGTGACCCGACTGATTGGACCGTTCGGACCGCGGGAGAATCGACGCCGAAGCGAACCCTCGATGGCGACAACGTCGCCTTCAACGAGACGCCCAACGATCCGCCGGTTGGCGGCCGTCCAGGCCGAGCACTCGAAGGTATCGACGGTCTGCTTGGAATTGCGTTGTGCTCGCTTACTGCGGCGCACCACCAGGCGGAACCCAGCGACTTCATCGCCACTAGGCAATTCGCGCGGCGGCAGCACAGCAGAGACGCGGCCGAGCAGTTCGATGTGATTGTGATCTTTAGATTTGTCCATCCTCTGATAGTTCCCGCCGGAGGACGACAACGGGACATGCAAAACGGCCGGTTGTGGACAACCGGCCGTTCTACTCAGGGTGTGGACAGCTTCATGAAGTTGTCAGCGTTCCAGATCGGCGACCCGATCGACAGCATCGGTGATGCCGTCACCATCGACAGCCACCGTCCGGTGGAACCATTCGATTGCCTCGGCAGTACGGCCGGCGGCCAACAGACTGTCGGCATAGGCATAGCGGAGGCGAGCAACCCAGGAAGCGCGGCTCTTGGAGTGCAACGGTTCGGTCTCAAGCAACCGAATCGCCTCCTCGACTTGGCCGCGGTCACGACGAGCACCGGCCACTACGATCGACAACTCGATCTGACCAGCATCATCAAGCTTCGCCCGAATCTCGGGGGTGTCGTAGGCAATCGCCTTCTCTGGACGCTTCAGTGCGCGTTCGCAGTCAGCCATCATCGGCGCGTACATACCGTTACCCGACATGCGACGAGCTGCGCGGAACTCGGCCAACGCCTCAGTCCACAGACCACAGGCATAGGCCGTTTCGCCAACAGCCTCACGGACCAGTGCATTTCGCATGGCGCGCGCACGCGCCGCTAGCGCATGCTTGTGGGCCAACTGGGGATCCTCAGCCAGCAATGTTCCCGCCATCACCAAGTGACGCGCGACCTTTTCGGCCAACTTCTCCGGGATGTTCTGCAGTTGCTGACGGGCAAACTTGTCAAGATCCTTGGCCAGAACACCGTCGGGGATCGGCGGGCCATCATAGATCTGCTGCTCGGCAGTACGGGGGGTCTGCTCCGGCCTGCGCTCGAACCGACGACCGCTACCGCCGGGACGACCTCCGCCGCTGCCGCGCTGTTGGCGGTCACCTGACCCGGAACGACGACGATCATCACCGCTGCCAGCTCGGCGACGGTCATCACTGCCACCGGTACGCTCTCCGCCCGAGCGGCCACGACCGCCCGCGGAGCCTGCGCTACCAGATCCGCTGCGAGAACCCCTGCCCTCGCCGCTTGATGAGCCACCCGAACCGGGCCGGCCGCCACCTCTATTGCCACCGCCGGACTTGCCGCCGCCACCAGATGAGGGGCGGCCGCCGTCACGACGCGGTCGACGCGGTGTCTCAGCCATACTTCTTCACTCCTGAAATACCTATAAATGCAGCAAGGCCGCCCAATTAAGGGCGGCCTCGCGCATAATGATTGTCCGGCGACGTCCTACTCTCCCACACCATCTCCAGTGCAGTACCATCGGCGCTGATGGGCTTGACTTCCGGGTTCGGAATGTAGCCGGGTATTTCCCCATCGCCATGGTCGCCGAAACTCTATTGAGATATCAATCGATCATTCTTTGTTCCCGACCGTATCTCGGGAACCTCACAGTGGACGCGACACTTCTTTGTAAGAAACAAGCCCTCGGCCTATTAGTACCGGTCAGCTCCATGCATTGCTGCACTTCTACTTCCGGCCTATCAACCCAGTGGTCTGCTGGGGGCCTTACCTGGTAAACCAGTGGGAAACCTCATCTTGA
>JBEBVW010000125.1:0-7916 GCA_040392565.1 Aeromicrobium sp.
CGTCGCAACGCCAATCCGCCGGCGCCCTTCGGCGAGCGACCGTGGCCAATCTCCATCGGCATCGTCCACGCTGGCGATTGGGCCAGCACCGTTCCCGATCGCGCCATCGCCGAGGGGCGATACGGCGTGAAGCCTGGCGAGTCTTTCGACGAGGCGATCGGCGAGTTCGAGTTGGCGCTTCGCAGCATCGACGATCCCTGGCTCGGCAACAACCCAGTCGTCGTCACGTGGCCGGGTGGACGGTTCGCAGCGGGCACTCTGCCTCCTGGCGACCTATTTGGCGATCAGGTGGCCCAAGCCGTTGGTGGCGCCGCCTTCATCGGGGCGCCCTACGGCTCAGACCTGCGCCAGTACGCGGCGGCCGGAATCCCCACCGTGCAGTACGGACCGGGTGACGTTGCCGACGCACACGCCATCGACGAACGCGTCGCCATCGACGACGTGGTGCGCAGCGCCAAGGCCTACGCGCAACTACTTCTTCTTCGCTGTCGATGACGCAGCCGGGATCAAATCGAAATAGTCGGCGACAGTGATGATGCCGCCGGGTTCGAATGAAACCGGCTGCAGACCGACGGGGCGTCCATCACGGAACGTCACGATGGTGACCTGCGCTTCGCGACGCAGCTTGCTACCCAGCGCGACCGCGTAGACGGCACCGCCGGTCGATCCGGTGGCCAAGGTGGTCGTCGATTGCCCGTTATCGCGCACCTTGGTCGTTGGGCCAACCTGACGATGCAGATGCCCCGACAGCACGAGGTCGACACAGCCGCTAGCCGCGAGTTTCTTTGCCGATGCGGCCGAATGTACTGCCGCCACTGCCACTCCAGCGTCTTGGCAGGCGGCTGTCGTCAGCGCTTCGTCCTGTTCGGCAATCGCGGCAATGTTGTCGGACTCATTTCCCAAATAGCCAGCGGTCAGGCCAGAACTACGCGGATCACTCGATCCGATGAACCGGACGCCGCCGACCGTGACCGGCGAGCCGTCCAGAACTTCGAAGCCTTTCTTCTTCATCTGCTCGGCCACGAATCCACCGGTGTCGTGATTGCCTGCCACCGAGACAACATCAAACCCGCGGAACTCTCGAGCCAAGGAGTTCAGGCTGAATGCTTCCCAGGCGCCGCCGGTCGAGGTGTCATCACCGAGATCGATCAGCAGCGATGCCTGCGCGCGGTCGGCGATCGCTCGGGCCACCGGGTCCATACCAATGTTGTCGTGACGATCGGTGACCACAAGTGCTGTGGTCTCACCTTCGAGCGGTTCTCGGACCGGCGTCGTCGCGGCGGCAACAGCCAACTTTCCGTAGAACTCCTGCGACTCCTGATACGTCTTGGCCGCGCCCTCAATCAGCGCCCGGCTGCCTTGGGCCGCAGCGGAGTTGGCGACCTGGACAGAATCGGTGACCTCATTGCCCTCTGGAACACCAGGGAACACCGATCGCAGCGGCGACCATTCAGTGGCATCAGCGTGGGGGCGTTCTGGGACTGCCAGCAAGGTGAAAGCCACGAGCGTTGCCAGCACAATCGCGGATCCAAGCGCCACACGACGGACGTCAGGTCGCCGCCAGGTGCGCAGCAGTTCGCGACGACGCGCCCGGCCCACCGCACGCCACACCACCAGCACAGCGATGACGACAATCAAGCCAACACCCGCGCCACGCGCAGCAGCGTCGTAGGCCATCGACCGCACGGCTGCGTTCAGCGTCTCCAGTTCACCCTCGGGCTGAGAAGCGATGACGGCGTCCCGGACGATGATCTCTTCCAGGCTGCCCGCATCGGCGTCTCCCAGACGAATGTGGACGCCGAGGCCCATCGGCGCATCAGCGGGCAGTCGAAGCTTCGGCAACACCGCGCCGAAATCCAACTCGGCCCACCCAGACAGATCCGGCTGCACCGTGGCGTCGTGCGCACCGATCACGACATCGCGCTCGCTGTGAACGAAGGTCGTATATGCCGTGGGCACACCCACCGCAATCGCCAGCGCAACGACGGCCAAGACTTTGACAAGCAGCCTCATAGAGCAGCGAGCCACCGATCACTTGACCCGACCGTAACCAGCGACTGGGTTGCACGAGTCAACACAACGTAGAGGGTGCGCCAGCCGGTGGCAGATTCATCGACTACCTCGTCGGGTTCGACCACGACGACGCCGTCGAACTCCAGGCCCTTGGTGTCGAGGCCGTCCAGCACGCGCAGCCGATCGGGGGCGTGCGTCAACGCTGCCGTCAGTTCGGCCAGACGGACGCGAGGAGCAACGACCGCGACGGATCCTTCGACCCGGGCCAGCATTTCTTCGGCTGCAGTCACAGCGGACGCAACAACCTGGTGAGATTCGACAACGCGATGTTCGGGATCAGATCCGGTGCGACGGACCGCTTCGGCGAGATCGGCACCCGGAATCGCATGCTCGGCGACGCGAGCAGCGAGGTCGTAGATCTCGGCCGAGTTGCGGTAGTTGGTGGACAACCGGAAGGTGTACTCCGGCTTGCCTTCCAGCGCTTCGGCGCGCGCCTGCGCCGCCTCGTCAGCGAACGGCCACGACGACTGGGCCGGATCACCGACAATCGTCCAACTGGCGTACCGGCCGCGGCGGCCCACCATGCGCCACTGCATGGGCGACAGGTCCTGTGCTTCATCGATCAGCACGTGGGCATAGCCGTCATCCTCGGTGCTGGTGGTTGATCGAAGCCCGCCGCGTTCTTCGCGTTCGCGGCGCTCGAAGCTCATCAACTGCTTGGGCTGATCGTCGTTCTCGTCATCAGCCTCGGGAAGCTCGCCGATCAGATAGCGAAGTTCGTCAATCAACGGAACGTCTTCAATGGCAGGTACGCCGCTGCGCCACGACTCAGTGAGCGCTTCGCGTTCGGCACGGCTGAAGCCACCGCCATATCGATCGATCAGCGTCGGCAACGTGCGCCACACTTCGACGGCCTCAACAGCTGGCCACCAACCTTCAACGAAGTCAACGAACCGATTGTCTGTCGAGATGATGTCGGCGAACTCGGCCTTGCCCTTTTCGAGAGCGCGCTCGCCCGACACCTGATTCCACAGCACGTCCACCAACGCCTGCGGAGCCCGCGCATAAGCCTGATTGCGCTTCGCGCCTGAAAGCAGCCGCTGGCGAACACGGTCGAGTGCGCGAGCATCGAGGCGAAGGACATCGTCCTTGTAGAAGTACCTGAACTCATCGGGAGTTCCGGGCGCAGGCGCGGCCGCCGCGCGCTTGAGCACCGAGATCATCCGCGATGAACCCTTAGCGGCGGCTGCGACAGGCTCGTCGTGATGGGGTGCGCGGACGCCCTCCACCAGATCGCCCAACGATCGCAGTGTCACGGCCGTCTCACCCAAGCTCGGCAGCACTCGCTCGATATAGGCCATGAAGACCGATGACGGTCCCACGACCAGCACTCCGCCGCCCTCAAAGCGACGTCGATCCGAATACAACAGATAGGCCGCGCGGTGCAGCGCGACGACCGTTTTGCCGGTACCGGGGCCGCCGCCGATCGTGGTGACGCCGCGGATGGGGGCGCGGATCGCTTCGTCCTGTTCCTTCTGGATCGTGGCGACCACCGAGTGCATCGAGGAGTCACGGGCACGGCTCAAGCTGGCAAGCAGAGCGCCTTCACCGACGACGACCAGGTCATCGGGGGCATTGTCGGAATCGAGCAGATCGTCTTCGACACCAATGACCGTCGAGCCACTGCAGCGCAGAACTCGCCGGCGCACCACGCCGGCAGGTTCTTGGGCGGTTGCTTGGTAGAACAACGAAGCCGCGGGAGCGCGCCAGTCGATCAACAGAATGTCGCGGTTTTCATCGCGGACACCGATGCGGCCGATATAGCGCGAATCGCCATCGAGCATGGAGAGCCGGCCGAAGACGAGGCCATCGTGTGCGGCATCGAGCGCGGCCAGCCGGCGGGTGGCCTGGTAGACCATCGCATCGCGTTCGACGAGCCCACCTTCATTGCCGACGTGCCCGCGGGCCAAGCCTTCTTTGACCAGCGACTTCGCGACGACGGCGGAAGCATCCAGCCGCTCGTACACGGTGTCGACGTAGATCTGCTCAGCAGCGATCTCCGCCTGCTCCACCTCGTGCGAACTCACCCGGCCCCACTTCTCTGCGCTGCGCCCCGAAACGCTTCGGGGAACTCACAAGTCTACGGCCTGTGCGCAGCCAGAAAACTAGCCCTTCCGACGACTGAGAAAAGCCAACATGGCCTCGCGGGCTTCATCGCTGCCAAACAGTGCCGCAGACTGTTCGGCCAGCCCACCGCCCAAGGCGTCGATGCGAGCAACGAGATCGTGATTGAGCAGTTTCTTGGTCTCGCGCAGACCCTGTGGATAGCCCTGAGCCAGATCGGCCAGCACTGCAACGACGGCGTCGCCGAGTTCGTCGTCTGGCACCGCCCGAGTGACCAGGCCCAACGTCACCGCTTCGGCGGCATCAAAGGACCGAGCCGTCAAGAACAGATCGGCAGCAGCACGGTCAGTCAATCGCGGCAGCAGCGTCAATGAGATGACCGCTGGCGCCAATCCAAGACGCACCTCAGTCAACTGGAAGTTGACCGATTCAGCGGCGATGACAATGTCTGCAGCACCCACAATGCCCAGTCCGCCAGCACGCACTGGACCAGCGAGCTCAACCACCACTGGTTTGCTGGCAGTCGCAATCGTGCGCTGGATGTCGACGAGCGCCTGCGCACCCACCACCATTCCGTCCGCACTGGCCTCACTCAGATCAGCACCCGAACAGAACACCCGGCCAGCCGAACGAATCAGCACTGCCCGCGATTCGGTGTCGGCAAACGCTGTGTCCAGATGCGCCGCCAACTCAGTCACCAACTGCCGACTCAGCGCATTGCGATTGTGCTCACTGTCCAGCGTGATCGTCGCAACCTGATCGGCCACCTCAAGATGCACCAGTTCACTCATCGTCATCTCACCTTCTCGCTGAGTGTCACGTTTTTACCGTTTTCCAGCCCAAAAACCTGTAAAAACGTGTCACTCAGCGGGGACTTTAGTAGGACTTGGGGAGGCCCAGGGAGAACTGGGCGATGAAGTTGAGGACCATTTCGCGGCTGACCGGGGCGATGCGCGACAGGCGGGAAGCCGTAAGCATCTGCACCAGTTGGTATTCCTCGGCCAAACCGTTGCCGCCGTGAGTGTGGATGGCCTGATCGACCATTTGGCAGGCCACTTCGCCGGCGGCGTACTTGGCCATATTGGCCGCTTCTCCAGCGCCCATGTGATCGCCTGCGGCATAAAGCGCGGCAGCCTTCTGCTGCATGAGGCGAGCCATCTCCAACTCGATGTGCAAACGGGCCAGCGGGTGGGCGATGGCCTGGTGCGAACCGATCGGCGCGCCCTTCCACACCGAACGCTCCTTGGCGTAGTTGACCGCCTTGTTGAGCGCGAAACGTGCCATGCCGCAGCCGGACGCCGCGCCCATGATGCGTTCGGGGTTCAAGCCAGCGAAGAGCTGCTCAATACCGGCATCTTCGCTGCCAATCAGCGTGTCGGCGGGAAGGCGGACATTGTCGAAGAACAACTGGAACTGCTTCTCCGGGCCAACGATGCCCATCTCAATTTGCTGCCAGGAGAAGCCCTCGCTGTCGGTCGGCACCAAGAACAGTGCCGGCTTCAGATTGCCGGTCTTGTTGTCCGTCGTGCGCGAGACGACCAGCACGTGGCTGGCCTCATCGACCCCGGAAATATAGGTCTTCTGACCGTTCAGCACCCACTGGTCGCCATCGCGCTCAGCGGTCGTGGTGATCTTGTGCGAATTCGAGCCGGCATCGGGTTCGGTGATGCTGAAGGCGTACGTCGCGGTGCCATCGGCCAAGCCGGGCAAATAGCGCTGCTTCTGCTCTTCGGTGCCGTACTGGGCGATGATCGTGCCGACGATCGCCGGGCTGACGACCATCAGCAGCAGCGGGCAACCCGCGGCTGTCAGTTCTTCGCAGACTGCAGCCAGATCGCCGATGTCACCGCCGCCTCCGCCGTACTCCTCGGGGATTGAGACGCCGAGATAGCCGAGCTTGCCAGCCTCACTCCACAGCTCCGTGGACTTGCGGCCTTCCTTGGCCACCGTGAGGTAGTAGTCGGGTCCGTACTTGGCGCCGAGCGCGGCAACGGCCTTGCGCAGTTCCTGGCGTTCGGGAGTTTCGCTGAATGTGGTCATGCCGACTGTTCTCCTTCGATTCCTTCGATCACGGCAAGGACCGCTCCCGATTCGACCTGAGCACCTTCGGTGGCACTCAGCTGTGCGACCACGCCGTCGGCGGGAGCGCTGATGGTGTGCTGCATCTTCATTGCTTCCAGAACGACGATCGTGTCGCCCTTACTGACCTGCTGACCTTCGGCGACGGCGACGCTGACAACCGACGCCGGCATCGGTGCGAGGAGTGAACCCTCAGCTACCGCGTCGGCCGGGTCGACGAACAGCGGCACGATTTCGAATGAGAACGAACCATCGGGTCCGTCGACATCCACGGCCAGTTGACCGGTGGCTACCGAATAGGTCGATCCCACACCGCCGTCGAGCAACACCACACGATCGGGCGCGCTGCTGGCCACCGTGATGCCCTCAAGATCAACCGGCGCCAGGCCGTCGTGCGAAGCCCGGTACGCCACCGTGATTTCATCACCCGACGGCGCGAGGTAGGTGCGGGTCCGCGGTTGACTCGGCGCATTCCGGTAGGCCGGCGGAATACGCGTCAACACCTTGCGGTGTGCGGTCGCTGCCTCGGCTTGCGCCACGGCAGCGGCCAGCGCAGCCTTGTTCAGCGAACGTTCGTCAGCGGCCGGAGCAGTCCAGGCAGCGAGCCGATCATCCAGCAGTTTGGTACTCAACCGCTCGGCGACGAAGTCATCATCAGCCAAGATCGCGAGCAGCAGATCGATGTTGGTGCGGAGCCCATGAATTCGTGAGCGGCGCAGCGCAGCGGACAGGCGCCGCAATGCGTCACGACGGTCGGTTCCGTGGGCGATGACCTTGGCGATCATG
This sequence comes from Aeromicrobium sp., assembly GCA_040392565.1. Lineage (GTDB taxonomy): Bacteria > Actinomycetota > Actinomycetes > Propionibacteriales > Nocardioidaceae > Aeromicrobium. The sequence goes on from JBEBVW010000125.1 coordinate 7,003, forward strand.
GCGTCGTAGTGAATGCCAACTGTTGAGCCGGCTTCCACTGCCGAATCAACACGGATCCCTGCAGCCGCTGGCACATCGAACGCACGCAACGTGCCGGTCTGGGGCGCCCAGTCATCGGCCGGGTCCTCGGCGTACAGCCGCACCTCAACAGAGTGGCCAACCGGTCCGTCGGGCGCCGCTCCCAACGCTTCGCCCTCAGCAACAGCGAGCTGCGCCGCCACCAGGTCGACACCGAAAACTTCCTCGGTAACGGGATGCTCAACCTGGAGCCGGGTATTCATCTCCAGGAAGAACACCCTGTCGCCGTCGACGAGAAACTCGACTGTGCCAGCACCGACGTAGCCGACCGCCTCGGCCGCAGCACGAGCTGCGTCGTGCAACGTGGTGCGAGCAGTGTCGCTGAGGTTCGGCGCGGGGGCTTCTTCTACGACCTTCTGGTGACGACGCTGAATCGAGCAGTCGCGGTCACCCACGATCCACACGGTGCCGTGCGTGTCGGCCATGACCTGAACTTCGACGTGGCGTGCACCTGGAAGGTACGGCTCGACGAAGACGGTGGCGTCACCGAAAGCCGACTGTGCTTCTGCGCCAGCCTTGGCCAGTTCATCGGCTAGATCGGATGGGTCGTTGACGACCCGCATGCCACGACCGCCACCACCGGCAGATGCCTTAACGAGCAACGGGAAGTCCGAGGCTGTTGCCGCGCTCGGGTCGACCTCCAGGATCGGGACGCCAGCGGCCTTCATCAATTCCTTCGCGCGAATCTTCGAACCCATCTGATCGATCGTGTCCGAGTTCGGACCGATCCAGGTCAGGCCTGCTGCGAGGACCTGGCGCGCGAAGTCAGCATTCTCGGACAAGAAGCCGTAGCCAGGATGAATCGCATCGGCTCCGGCCTTCTTCGCCGCTTCGAT